>PBRZ01000118.1 GCA_002726085.1 Acidobacteriota bacterium | reverse complement strand
TTGGTGGGACGGCGAGGGGAAGCCCGTGTCCGCGTTCCGGGCCGCGCGGTGGATCAGGAGCCGCGCCGCCTCCACCCTCATCGCCATCTCCGCCAGCCTGAGTTGCACCGCCTGGAACTCGACGATCGGCTTGCCGAACTGGCGGCGGTCCTGCACCCAGACCAGCGCCTCTTCCAGCGCGCCGGAGGCCTGACCCAGCGCCATCGTCGCATTTCCGCAGCGCTCGAGGTCGAACGCCTGCATCAGCTTCGCGAAGCCACCGGCCGGCACCACGATCTGGTCGGCCGGCACCGACACCTCTTCGAAGTAGAGATCCGAATCGGGGATGCCCCGAAAACCCATCAGCTGCTCCGGCTCACCGAAGGTCAAGCCGGGCGTGCCCATGTCAACGTAGACGGCCCCGATTCCTTTGGCGCCGGGCGCGTCCGACAGCCGGCAGTAGACAAGGTAGGCATCCGAGTGCCCGCCCCCGGAACACCAGCGCTTGGCACCGTTGATCACCACCCGGTCGCCGCGCAGCTCGGCCCGTGTCCGCAGGTCGGTCAACGCCGTCCCGGCATCCGGCTCTGACATCGCCACGGCGACAATCATCTCGCCCCGACAGACGGCCGGAATGACCCGCTGCTTCAGCGCATCGTCCGCGAAGTGGGCGAGTGCGTGCACCGGCCCGGCCACGGACTCGAAAATCGGAAACGCCACCGCCGACGAAATCTTGGCGAACTCCTCCAGCACGAGGAACGCCTCGACATTGCCGAGACCGAGGCCGCCGTAGTCTGCCGACACGTTGACGCCGAGGAAGCCCATCTCGGCATACCGCTTCAGCCAATCACGCGACAGCGGCGTCGCCTCCCGCTCGGTCTCTTCGGCAACTGCCAGCATCTCGCTGCGGGCAAACGTACGCGCCGCGGCCTGCAGCGCCGCTTGCTCTTCACTCAAGTTGAAGTCCATTCACGACCCTCCACGCGGTGAATGGTACACTCGCGACCGGCGTTCACTCGCACAAGGAGACCGATACGATGTCCACGGCGCTACATGAAGAGGGACTGAAGGCCAGGCGCAAGGTGTTGGGCGACGACTATGTCGACCGCGCGCTCACCGGGCTCGACAGCTTCAACGCCGAGTTTCAGCAGTTGGTGACCGAATATTGCTGGGGCGCGGTGTGGACGAGAAAGACGCTCGACGACCGTCAGCGCAGCCTGATCAATCTCGGGATGATCGCCGCGCTGAACCGCGGCGACGAGTTCAAGACCCACGTGCGCGGCGCGCTGCGGAACGGCTGCACGGTCGAGGAGATCCGGGACACCCTGATGCAGGTGGCAGTCTATTGCGGCATCCCGGCCGGTGTGGAAGCGTTCCGGCTGGCCAGACAGGTGTTCGACGCCGAAGGCGTGACACCCGACCCGATCTCAGACCACCCGTGAATCGACTCTTTCGTGGGGCAAGGCTTCAGCCTTGCCTCGCAGGCCTGAAGGCCTGCGCCACAAATGACAAAGCGGGCGAAGCCCCTCAGGCTTGTCCTGTCTCCTGTCTCCTTCGAGCTATCGACCCGCCCTCAGGTCCGCCTCGGCGTCTCGGGCCACCCGCTGCCCCTCCTCGACGTCCACTCTCGCCAGCAGCAGGCCGCCGATGACGAAGAATGCGATGATCGACAGGATGGCTCCACGGCTCGACCCAGTCACCAGGATCATCACGGCAAAGACCCCGGGGCCCACGATGCCGGCGAACTTCTCGAAGACGCCGAAAAACCCAAAAAACTCCGACGACTTGTGTCGCGGCACCATGCTGGCGAAGAGCGACCGGCTGAGCGCCTGGCTGCCGCCCTGCACCATACCGACCAGCATCGCCAGCGTGTAGAACTCGGCGGCCGTCGTCATGCCGTACGCGAAGATGCTGATGCCAACGTAGACAGCCAGCGACAGGAAGATGGCGCGCTTGGCGCCAAGGCGACCGGCGATCTGGCCGAAGATGAAAGCGAACGGCACTCCGACAAACTGCACCAGCATGATGGCGGTGATGAGGTCGCCCTGCTCGAGTCCGATTTCGGTCCCGAACGTGGTCGCCATCCGGATGATCGTGCCGATGCCGTCGTTGTAGACGAGAAACGCCAGCATCATCAGGAACGCCTGCTTGTAGCCACGCAGCTCTCTGAGCGTCTCGCCGAGCCGCACGAGCGCCGTCGGGATCGGATTCGCACTCGCCTGCTCGTCCACTTCGAGAGCCCGGGCCGGCTCGGGCACCGTCCTGAACAGTGGAATCGAAAACCCGACCCACCAGACGGCCACGCTGACGAACGATAGACGCATCGCCATCTCCTGCCCGTCGAGTCCGAACCGCTCCGGCGCCAGAATCCACGCCAGGTTCACCACCAGCAGCACCCCGCCGCCCAGGTAGCCGAGCGCATACCCGGAGGTCGACACCCGGTCCATCTCGTCGGTGCTGGCGATGTGCGGCAGCAGCGAGTCGTAGAAGACGAAGCTGGTGGTCGCGCCGATGTTCGCCAGAATGAACAGCACGGCTGCCAGCATCCAGTCGCCACGCCCGATGAAGAACATGCAGGCAGTCGCCACAACCCCGAGCGCCAGACACACGGCGAGCATCTTCTTCTTGACGGCGGCCACGTCTGCGATAGCACCCAACACCGGTGCCAGCACCGCCACGATCGACAACGCGATGAACGTCGTCGACGCGAAGCGGAAGCTCGCAACCGCGGGGTCGAGCTCGGCGGCAGCGACCAACGGAAAATAGATCGGGAAAACGGCCGTGACGACCGTCGCCATGAAGGCGGAGTTGGCCCAGTCGTACATCGCCCAGGCGCGAAGCTCCGGACGATGCAAGCCGACCCGCTCGAGCAGCGAGGGTGCGCTCATGACGGTGCCCGGACCCTACCACACGTCACCGGTCGGGAGATTGGTACAATGGATCGTAGACGGTAGTCGCGCGCCGCCTCCCGTCAGCTCCCTCGATGATCTACCTGATACGCCACGGCCAGACCGCGGGCAACGCCGAACGGGTCGTGCAGGCGCCCGACACCCCACTGAGCGCGCATGGGTCACGCCAGGCCGAGCGGCTCGGCGCACGCCTGGCTGACGCCGGTCTGACCCGGATCATCGCGAGCGACTATCCACGTGCTCGTCAAACGGCGGCGGCGCTGGCGCCCGACAGAACGGTCCCGCTCGAGGTCACCCCGCTGCTGCGCGAACGCGACCTCGGGCAGTTGCGCGGGCGGCCGTACGCCGAAGTCGAGCACCAGTTCTATGGCCCCGAGCACGACCCGCCCGGCGGTGAGACGTGGGACCTGTTCCGTGAGCGCGTAGCCGCGGCCTGGGCGCACATCGGCGCCTCAGCCGACGCCGGGTCCGCCACAGTGGCCGTGGTCACCCACGGGCTCGTCTGTCGCGCGCTCGCTGAATTCCACCTGGCGCTCGAGCCAGGCGAGTCGGCACCAGCGTGGTTTCCGAACGCGTCGGTCACGCACATCGACCCGACGCCGCCATGGACGCTCCGCCTGGCGGCCAGCGTCAGCCATCTCGCAGATCTCTGACGAATTGCCGGAGGTAGTCCCCGAGCGCCCATCCTGGACGCAGTCGGGCCTATAATCACCGAACAGAAACATCCGCGCACGCAATTGCTGGGAGCCGCCATGAACACAGGACGCAGAATCGCGATCGGTATCGTCACACTCGGCTGGATTCCGACGCTCGTCTTCGTCGGTCTGCACTGGACGGGCGACACGCACGCGATCGCCCAGGAGCGGACCCCGATCAAGGTCAGCCGGATGTACACCGGACCGGACGGCCAGACCCACGTCGAAGAGTACGACGTGCCGCTCGGCCCGCAGCGGGGCGCTACAGAGCTGTCGGAGCCGGTCGACGTTACCAGCCTCCAGTTCCGACGCACGTCGCTCGACTACGACCTCCCGTTCCACACGGCGCCGCGCCGACAGTATGTGATCACGCTGAGCGGCGAGAGCGAGGTGGAGTTCGGCGACGGCACGAAGGTCAGGCTGCACCCCGGGCACATCCTGCTCGCCGAGGACACCACGGGGCAGGGACACATCTCGCGGGCGATCGGCACCGAGGATCGGATTTCGCTGTTCATCCCGCTCGCGGAGCAGTAGGACCCTTTTGTGGCGCATGGCTTCAGCCATGCGATCGCAGGCCTGAAGGCCTGCGCCACGAACTCGCAAAGGAAGAGAACGATGACACGAGCAACAACGACACTCCTGGCGGGTCTCGCGCTGGCGGCGGTTGGGTGCGGCGGCGCAGGGGAAACTGACGAGGCAGGAGCGCCGGTGACCGACCCCCTGACGATCGCGGTGACCGGTGGCGACATCGCCGGTGCCATGTCGGACATCGACGCGACCGTGCGGGTGTTCAAGGGCATCCCGTTCGCCGCGCCGCCGGAGGGCGAGCTGCGGTGGCAATCCCCGCAGCCGGTTGCCGCCTGGGAAGACAGCCGCGACGCGACCGCCTTCGCGCCGGCCTGCATGCAGGCCACACGGCCGGTCGACTCGTTCTATGGCCCGGGCGCGGACGAAATGAGCGAGGACTGCCTCTATCTCAACGTCTGGACGGCCGCCGAGTCGGCCGACGCCGCGCAGCCAGTGCTCGTCTGGGTGCACGGCGGCGGACTGAACAACGGCACCGGCGCATCGGTGGTCTATCGGGGTGAGGCGCTGGCCGCGCGTGGCGCGGTGGTGGTGACCACCAACTACCGGCTCGGCCCCCTCGGCTATCTCGCGCACGCGCTGCTGAGTGCAGAAGACCCGCACGGCTCGTCGGGCAACTACGGCGTGCTCGACCAGGTGGCGGCACTCGAGTGGGTGCGCGACAACATCGCGGCGTTCGGGGGCGACCCGAACCGGGTCACCATCTTCGGCGAGTCGGCCGGCTCCTGGAGCGTGAACGTGCTGCAGGCCACCCCGCTGGCCGCCGGTCTATTTCACGGTGTCATCGGCGAGAGTGGAGGGGTCTTTGGCGGCACGAGCCACCTGACCGAGGCGTCGATGCGCGGCGATTCCGCCGAGGCGGTCGGCGAACGCTGGATCGACGGACTGCTGGCCGCAAGCGGCGGTGAGGTCTCCCTCGCGTCGATGCGCGCCGTGACCGGCGAACAAATCGTCGAGTTCACCCGGAGCCGTGCAGTCGGATTCAGGACGGCAGCCAACGTCGACGGCTGGGTGCTCGAACAGAGCGTCTACGACACATTCGCGAGCGGCAAGCAGCACGACGTGCCGATCATCGTCGGGTCGAACGCCGACGAGGGGACCACGCTGGCCGCCGGCGGCGCACCGGCCGATTTAGCGGCGCACCGGACCGCGGTCGAGCGGCAGTTCGGTGCCATGGCGGCCACGCACCACGACGTCTACCCCGCCTCAACCGACGAGGAGGCGCGGCGAGCCTACTTCGACAGCTATGCGTCGCGCAGCTTCGGCTGGGAGATGCGGACCTGGGCCGACCTGATGTCGAGGGTCGGCTCGCCCGCGTATCTCTACTACTTCACCCGGTCGGCGCCGGCGGCCGACCGCGATCAGCTGCGCGCCTTCCACGCGGCCGAGATCGTCTACGTGTTCAACAACCTCGGCCGCGCGCCCTATCCCTACGCCAACCGCGACTACGACGACCGCGACAGGGAGCTATCGAACGAGCTGGCCGACACCTGGGTGCGCTTCGCCGCCACCGGCAACCCCAACGGCGGTGGCCTGCCCGAGTGGCCGGCGTACTCGCCCGACGGACACCCGACTATGGTCTTTGGGGACACCACCGAAGCGGGACTGCACCCGGCGGCGACGCAGCTCGATTTCGTCGATGAGTTCCAGGCAGGGCGACGACACGAATTTTCCGAGAATTGAGGGAACAAGAGGACAACCCTGCGGGTTGTCCTTCGCAAGGCAAAAGCCTTGCGCCACAGAAGCTGGTCCGGGCTCTGACTGACTCCTGTGGCGCAGGCCCGCAGGTCTGCGAAGCCAGGCGCCAGCCTGGCCTTCGGCGACTACCAGTATTGCACCGGAAGGTCGGCGAGTCGGGCGAAGCTGCGGCGGTCTCGCGTCACCACGTCGTAGCCCAGGTGCACGGCTGTGGCGGCGATCTGGAGATCGTGGGCTCCCATCGTCTCGCCGCGACCGGCGAGATCGGCACCGAGCACGGCGTGCGTCTCCGCGACCGGACGCCCGAACGGAACCACAGGCAGTTGCTGCAGCCAGCGGTCAAGCAAGGCGCGAGCGCGGACCTGCCGTACCCCCTGCAGCCGGTGAACGCCGTGCAGCGCCTCGGACAGGGTGATAGCCGCGATCGCGAACCGGTCGTCGAGCCGTCGCTCCAAGTGCTCCGCGAGGTCGAGCCGTCCACGCTCGGCCGCGATCAGGATGCTCGAGTCGATCAGGTTTCCCACCGGTTCACCGGCTCCTCGTCACGATTCATCAGCGCGATACCCTCCTCGACCGCTCGCAGGTATTCCTCGTCCGCGCGAGGCCCTGATTCAATCAATGCGAGGAGATCGCGTCCGGTGAACGGACGCTGCGCGGGCCTGATCTCGGCCACCGGCGCCCCTCCCCGCTCGACCACGTAGGTTGCCCCCTCTTCACGGACCCGATCCACCAACGCCCCGAAGTTCTTGGCCGCGTAAGTGGCCGTCACGACTCGCTCTTCGCGGTTGCCAGAAGCAGGCTTTCTCTGGGTCATGTTCGCATTATACGTATGTTACGTAATATGAGAAATCTATTCACATGCCTGAAATACATAAGTGAGGCGGATCTACAGGTGGGTAGAGGGTGCCGAGGGGACCGCCGGCGCGTCCGGTCTCGTCACGAACGAAGCGGTGTTCAGGCGGGCTCCAGAACTGGATGTCTTGCTGCTGGACGAGCTGCTGTGAACGGACTGGGAGTCGGTTCGCACAGCTGAAGCCTTGCGCCACAGGAGCGGCGCAAGCGCTGACATCGCAGGGCTGAAGCCCTGCGCCACGAAATGGGTAGTGCCCACGTACCTGGCCCAGGCGCCACCGGTTTCTGTGACCCCGCCGATGCCGGATTCTGACACGAGTTGCTTCTTTGGCGCCGGGGCATGCTACGCGGTTCCGATCACCTGCAGACCGAGCGCCCGTGCGGCCACCCCTTGCCGCCGATCGTGGGTCGCAAACACCATCCGTTCTTGTCGATGCTCTTCGAACAGCAGCGCGCTCGCCAGGTGGATCGCGTCCAGCGTCTTCACGACGGTCGCCATCGGCCGGCTCGCGCGTCGGAGCACCGCAGCGGTCAGGCGTATCGCCCCGATGGCGCTCTCGATGGCGCCAAGGGCCTCGTGGGCGGTGGCGAGCCCATCGTCGTCGAGCGCCTGCTCGAGACGCAGCCTGTCCAGCGCGCGTCGCGCCTCCACCCCCATCAGCCCGCTCGTGTAGGCACGCTCCCACTGCCCCCACTCGGACAGCGTCGTGCCGCGACCCACCAGGGCCTGCAGCACGGTGCTGGTGTCGAGATACACGATCACCGTTGGTCACGCTCCTCACGCAGCAGCGCGACGACGTCGACACGTTTCCGGAGACGGATCGGCAATCCGTCCGGCAATGCCCTGGACTCGGCCGGCTCGCGTACATCAAATCCGTCCGGCCGATCGTCCAACGGCACGAGACGGGCAATCGGGGTCTGTCGATCGCACACTGTGACCGTCTCTCCCCGACGTACGTCCGAGAGGTAGCCGCTCAGCTTCGCCTTCAGCTCTGAGACCTTGGCGCTTTTCATGACCTTATTATGACCATATCTGGTCATCATTTACAGCTTCTTCCCCTAGAGCGCGCCCAGCATCCCCTTCGCCATGTCGTGGTGACGGGGCATGCCCAGCGTGCCATACATCTCGATCGCCTCGTCGAGCAGGGTGCGCGCCTTGTCCTTGTCGCCCGCCCCGTTTCGATCGAGCAGCATACGGGCATACCAGCGGCGGGTCTCCGGCTGCATGATCATGTGCGGCGGCTCCTCCGGCAGCACCGACCGTTCGTCGGCCCAAGCCGCGCCGACGTCCCCATCACCCGAATAGGCGATGAGCAGCAGACGACCGCCTGCCCCCCAGCCGGAGAGGGCCGGCCACGCTTCTGACGCGAGCGCCGCCGCCGCCCGCGCTTCGCGGCGCAGCCGCTCGCGTGCCTTCTCGTTTGCCTCGAGCGCCTCGCTCAAGAACCTGATGGCCACCTTGCGGCCAAGCTGCGTGTCGTCGGCCAGGAACACCTCGCCCATGCCGACGCGACCCAGACTCGAGAGGAGGGTGTAGCGTGTGGAGGAAGACGACGCGGTCAAGGATTCTCCGGTGTGAGGCTTCCCGGGGGTTCTCTGCCGTGCAGGTAGTCGAGTCAAGAAATGCCAGGACGTTACCATATTGAATGCTGGTGTTTATGCTGGTATTCTTGCACCATGCCGACTCGAAAAATCACCGTGGAGGTACCGGACGCACTCCTCGAGCGGGCCCAGGAAGCGAGCGGCAAAGGGGTCACCGCCACGGTGCGCGAAGGGCTCCGGCTGATGGCGGCCGCCGACGCATATCGAGGACTGCGAAGGCTTCGCGGCAAGGTGAAGTTGTCCGTAGCACTCGACCGACTCCGCGAGGACCGAGTGTGATCGCGCTCGATACCAGTTCGGTGGTGGCCTACCTCGACGGATCGACCGGCAAGGACGTGCTGGCGGTCGACCTTGCGTTGGAGCAGCAGCAGGCAGTACTGCCACCGGTGGTGCTCTGCGAGCTGCTGAGTGCCCCGCGCCTGCCAAAACGTCCTCGAGCGCTGTTTCAGCAGTTGCCGCAGCTGGATCTGCTGGACGGCTACTGGGAGAGGGCCGGCCTGCTGCGGGCACGCATCCTTGCCAAGGGACACAATGCACGCATCGCCGATGCCTTGATCGCACAGAGTTGCCTCGACCATGACGTGCCCCTGATCAGCCGTGACCGTGACTTCCAAACATTCAGCCGGCTGACCCCGCTACAGCTGCTGGAGTGACTGACCACGTGACACCTGATACGAACAACGCGATCAACGTTGCAAGCCTGTTCGATCTGACGGGGAAGACGGCGCTGGTGACCGGGGGGTCCCGCGGCATCGGCAAGATGATCGCGGAGGGCTATCTGCAGGCGGGCGCCACGGTCTACATCTCGTCGCGCAAGGCGGAGGTCTGCGATCAGGTCGCGGCGGAGCTGTCTGCGATCGGCTCATGCCACTCGCTGCCGGCCGACGTCGCTAGCGACGACGACCGCTCGAGGCTGGTGGCCGCGCTCGGCGCAAGCACCGACCGACTCGACATCCTGGTAAACAACGCCGGCGCCGCCTGGGGCGCCGATTACGCAGACTTCCCGCCGAGCGGGTTCCGCAAGGTGCTCGAGCTGAACGTCACGGCGCTCTTCTTCCTGACCCGGGACCTCACGCCGTTGCTCGCGACCGCCGCCGACCCAGATGACCCGGCCCGCGTCATCAACATCGGCTCGATGGACGGCATCAAGATACCGACGGTCCTCCAGACCGGCACGTTTCCGTACTCGGCAAGCAAGGCGGCCGTGCACCACATGACAAAGGCGCTGGCGCTCGAGCTAGCGCCACACCACATCACGGTCAACGCCATCGCCCCCGGTTTCTTCGAGAGCAAGATGACCGAGCAGTCCCTGGAACGCTTCCGCGACGACATCGAGCAACGGTGCCCGCTGGGCCGGATTGGCCGACCGGAAGAAATGGCCGGCATCGCGATCTACCTGGCGTCGCGGGCCGGCGCCTATACCAACGGCGCGGTCATTCCGGTCGACGGGGGAACCTGTGTGACGTAGCGAGGCGACCTACTTCTCGCCTCGCTGGCTTCGGCCTTCCGTCTTCAGGCTTTGGCAGGGCCGGAGAACCGCTGCCGAGCTGAGCGGCCCTAAAGCCAGCCCCGAGCCTGTCGCAGGGGCCATGCTACCGAGCGGTCTCGAGATGTTTGTGGCCATGGGCGCGGTGGCATAGGCTATAGCGCACGCGCGTGCTTCGGCGGATCGCCGGACACGCAGTCATGGAGACGACGATGATCTACCGCAGCCCCTACCCTGATGTCGACATCCCGAATGTGTCGCTGCAAGACCACCTGTTCGAGCACGCCGCGAAGTATACGGACAAACCGGCGCTGATTGACGGACCGACCGGGCGCACGATCACCTACGGGCAACTGGTTGCCGCCGTCCGGGCAACGGCGGCCGGACTAGCGGCGCGAGGGTTCGGCAAGGGCGACGTCCTCGCCATCTACAGCCCGAACGTGCCGGAGTACGCCGTCGCGTTCTTCGGTGTTGCCACCGCCGGCGGCGCCAACACGACGGTCAACCCCCTCTACACAGCCGACGAGCTGAAACGGCAGCTGCTCGACTCCGAAGCAAGGTTCCTGGTCACGATTCCGCAGTTTCTGGACAAAGCGACCGCGGCGGCGGCCGGCACGCAGGTCGAAGAGATCTTCGTCTTCGGAGAGGCGAAGGGGGCCACGCCGTTCGGCGCGCTGGCGACGGGGGGCGGCGAGCCACCAGACGTCGANATCGACCCGAACGAAGACGTGGTCGCCTTGCCCTATTCGAGCGGCACGACCGGGCTGCCGAAAGGGGTCATGCTGACCCACCGAAACCTGGTNGCGAACCTGTGCCAGACCCACCTGGTCGAGCAGCTGTCCGACCAGGAGGTCCTGATCGGCATTCTGCCTTTCTACCACATCTACGGCATGGTGGTGATCATGAGCGGCGCCATCCGCGCTGGCGGCACCATTGTGACGATGCCGCGGTTCGACCTCGAGGGGTTCCTCGAGTTGCTCCAGAAACATGGCGTGACGATGGCCTACCTCGTGCCGCCAATCGTGCTCGCGCTGGCCAAGCACCCGCTGGTCGACAACTACGACCTGTCGAAGCTGCAAAACATCCTCTCGGGTGCTGCGCCGCTACCGGAACCGGTGGCCAAAGCCTGTATCGAGCGGCACGGGGTCATCCTCCGGCAGGGCTACGGGCTGACCGAAACCAGCCCCGTCACCCACGCCAACGGGAAGGACCGCGAGATCAAGCACGCCTCGGTCGGCTTCGCGCTACCCAACACCGAGTACCGCGTCATCGATCTCGGTACCGAGACCGACGCGGACGCCGGCCAGCCCGGCGAGGTTTGGATACGGGGACCGCAGGTCATGAAGGGCTATCTGAAGAATCCCCAGGCCACCGGCGACATGATCGACGAGGACGGTTGGCTGCACTCGGGAGACATCGGTTATGCGGACGACGACGGCTATCTGTTCGTGGTCGACCGTGTGAAGGAGCTGATCAAATACAAGGGCATGCAGGTAGCGCCAGCCGAGCTCGAAGGCGTGATTCAGGCGCACCCGGCGGTGGCCGACGCCGCGGTCATTCCGGTCCCGGTGCTCGAGGTGGGCGAGATTCCGAAGGCATTCGTCGTGCTGAAGCCCGATGCCCGGGCCACGCCCGAAGAAATCATGGCCCACGTGGCCGCCAGTGTCGCGCCGCACAAGAAGGTGCGGCAGGTCGAGTTCATCGACGCCATCCCGAAGGTGCCGTCGGGCAAGATCCTGCGACGCGAGCTCAGGGAACGCGAGCGTGCCGCCCGCGAGGGCGGCACGTCGTAACACCGGAAGCTACTCTGGCAGCCGATAGGCCAGCAACTCACCGACATGGCCGCCGCCGCTGACGGCCGTGACGATGTACTGCGAGCCCTCGTGCATGTAGGTCATCGGCGAGCCGGACACCGGCGCCGGCATGTAGACTTCCCCGACTTCCTCTCCGGTCGCCTTGGCGTAGGCACGCAGCATCGCGCCGCGCTCACCCGATGGCGTGGTGAAGGTCCCGCCCTCGCCCGCGATCACCAGCGTCCTGGTGATGAGCGTCCCGACGCGCCCGATCCGTCCGGTGCGCGGAACGTCGACGCCCTCGAGGTCGGGGTGCTCTCGGACGTTGTCTGGTGTCTCGCCGTGCGGAATCTGCCAGAGAATGTCGCCCGTCTTCAGATCGATCGCGCTGATACGGCCCCAGGGCGGTTTGACCAACGGCAGGCCCCGGATGCTGAGGGTGCGATCGCGTGGCGCCACCCCCGGAGGATTGCCACGGATGAAATCCATGTCCGATCGCTCCGGGTCGTTCACGAGTCCCAGCGAGACGAGCTGGGTAAAGGAGTACTGGTAGAAGATGCCGGTCTCCGGGTCGACCGAGCCACCGGGCCAGTTGGTGCCGCCGCCGGTCGACGGCAGCATCAGGGTGCCGTAAGCGCCGTCGGGGTCAGCGACCACCGGCGGCGTGAAAATCGGCCCCAGCCGGAAATTGTCGACGATCTCGAGCGCCTCGGCCCGTAGCGCCGGTGTGAAGTCGATCAGGTCGTCCTCGCTGACCCCCTGGCGGTCATAGGCCGGCGGCCGGGTCGGAAACGGCTGGGTCAGCGCCAGCAACTCACCCGGCACGTCGGACGCCTCCATGGAACGCTCTTCGATCGGCCAGATCGGCTCACCGGTTTCCCGGTCGAGCACGTAGAGCCACGCCTGCTTGCTCGGCTGGGCGATCACCTTGGTGACTCCCGGGCGTCCCTCGATCTCGACGTCGACGAGCACCGGCGCGCATGGGAAATCCCAGTCCCAGACGTCGTGATGGATGACCTGGTAGTGCCACTGGCGCTGTCCAGTTTCGAGATCCACGGCCACGATGCTGTCCGAGAACAGGTTGTCCCCGTGCCGGTGGCCGCCGTAGTAGTCGTTGGTCGGCATCTCGGTGGGGAGATAGACCATGCCGAGCTCCAGGTCGACGCTGATCTGCCCCCAGACGCCGGTGTTGCCCGTATAGCGCCACGACTCGTTCAACCATGTGTCGTTGCCAAATTCGTCCCCACCCGGAACCGTATGAAAAATCCACTTGCGCTCGCCGCTGTCGGCGTCGAATCCACGAATGTGCCCCTTGGTGTTCCGCATTGACTCGGGCGCGCTCCCGGGGATGTGCGCGGCGCCGATCACGATTGTATCGCCGGCCACCAGCGGCGTCGCATGGAGCCCTATCGAGCCAGATAACGGGTCGATCTCCTGGTCCATGCCCTGCATCAGGTCGACGACGCCATCGGTGCCAAAGCTTGAGATGCGCTGCCCAGTCGAGGCATCGAGCGCGATCATCCGATAGCCGGGGGTCACGTAGATGATCTGCCCGTTCGTGCCGTCGTCGCGATACGCCAGCCCGCGACCGGACAATCGGCGTGGCGCTTCCGCCGCGCGCTGCCCCTCATTGAGCCGATGCATCCACAGATACTCGCCGGTGCCCGCATCGACGGCGACCACGGCGCGGCGGGTACCCACCGTGGAATAGACCACGCCGCCGACCATGAGCGGTGTCGACTGGAAATTGAACTCAGGTGTGGGACCGAAGTTGTCGGTCTTCATCCGCCAGACCAGCTCGAGCTCGTTGAAGTTGTCGGCGTTGATCTGATCGAGCGGCGAGTAGCGCGTGTTGGCCTCGTCCCCACCGTAGTGCCGCCACTCCCCGTCCTGCGCGCCCTGTTGCGCGGCCGCCCCNGTTGTCATCGAGAGGAAGACCAGCGCCCCCAGACAGCCCCTCATTGTGAAACGACTATCGGATCTCATGTCCCCCCCTCGATCACATCAATCGTCGCCCAGCACAACACCGAGGCAGGGCTTCCTCCTGCCTCCTGACTTCTGACTACTGACTACTGACTACTGACTTCTTCGAGCGCTCGCTACGGTATCGCCCCACCCGTGTTCAATCGGATGCGATAGAGCCCGGTGCGACCCGTCATATACAAGGTATTGCCATCGTCGCCCCACCCGGCATTGGCCGGCACTTCGTCCGGCTGAATCGAGCCCAGGTGTGTGCCATCTGGGCTGATCACCCAGATGCCTCCAGGCCCGCTGGCGAATAGGTTGCCGTTGCGGTCGATCGTCATGCCGTCGGCCGCCCCGGGAGCGTCCTCGTTGGCGTCATTGAACTTCCGCCCGGGACCAAGCGTGCCGTCATCGAGCACGCCGTAGGCATACCACCCTTTGTCGTTCCCATCGGAGTTCGCGGCATAGAGGGTGCCCCCATCGGGTGACAGCGCGATGCCATTCGGGCGAGTCTGGTCGCGCGCCAGCAGCTCGACCTCGCCCTCAGGGCTCAACCGGAAGATGCCGTTGAAGTCGAGCTCCTTGTCGGGGTCTTCGTCCTGGCCCACCAGGCCGTAGGGCGGGTCGGTGAAGTACAGCCAGCCGTTAGCATGGAAGACCGCGTCGTTCGGGCTGTTCAGGCGCTTGCCGTCGTAGCGGTCCGCCAGCACCGTGATGCTGCCGTCGGCTTCGATGCGCGAGATGCGCCGATTCCCGTGCTCGCAGAGGATCAAGCGCCCTTCGCTGTCGATCAGCAGCCCGTTCGACCCGACCGAGCGCCCCTCGGGGTCGCCCTCGAAGACCGGATTCATGAAATCGGACGTGCCCTCGGTCGGCGACCACTTCCTGATGGCGTTGTTCGGGATGTCGCTGAACAGCAGATACGGACCGGGGTCGCCCCGTCGCACCCACACCGGCCCCTCGGTGAACCCGTAACCATCGGCCAGCTTCTCGATCTGCGCATCGGCCGGTACCAGCGCGTCGAATGCCGGGTCGAGCCGTACGATAGTCCCTGCGCCTGTATCGACGGCCGCGGCCGGTTCGGATTCCGGCATCGCCTCCTCGACCGGTCCCGCCCCACCGCACGCCATCGCCAGCATGACCATCGTCGCCACCATCGCGACACTCAGACCAATTCTGATTCGCTCACACATGTTGTCGTCCCTCTCTCGCCGACCGCTGAAAAGTAGGACCGGCGAAGCCCTCCGGCTGTCCTACTGCCTTCTGCCTTCTCAGAGCGCACCTCAGATTCCCCGTGCGACGACCGGCACGATCTCCTCCTCCATCAGCCGGTACAACGAGTTGCGGTGCGCGCGCAGGCCCTGCCCCGGGTTGGGCGACGAGGTCATGACCGTCACCAGCCGCAGATCCGGCACGACATAGATGAACTGCCCGCCGTAGCCCCAGGCGTAGAACGCGTCGTAGCCATACAGGTCGCGCACCCACCAGCCGTAGCCGTAGGCGCGCTCCGGACGCCAGTCTCGGGTTGCATGCGGCTCGATCGACGTGTGCACCCACTCCTCGGAGACGACCTGCGTGGTACCGACGCGACCGCAGTTGAGATACATTTCGCCGATCGCCAGCATGTCTCGCGGCGTCATCGACATCTCGTTGCCGCCGAAGTAGATCCCCTGGGGGTCAGCGGTCCAGCGTGGCACCGAAATCCCCATCGGCTCGCCCAGATACCTCCGCGCGAAACTGTGGGTGTCCATGTCGGACGCCTTGGTGATGATCGCCGACAGCAAGTGTGAGCTGCCGGTGCTGTAGATCATCTGCGTTCCGGGTTCGGCCACGAGTGGCCGGGTCAGCACGTGCCGCACCCAGTTTCCGCTCTGCACCCAGCGCCCATAGTTGCGGTTGCTGGTGGTCTCGAGCCCGGACCGCATCGTGAGCAGATCCTCGACCGTGATCTGCTTCTTCGCCGTGTCATCCAGATACTCCGGGAAGAACTGGTCGATCGTCGTGTCGACGCCGTCGAGATGCCCCTGGTCGACCGCAATCCCGACCAGCACCGAGATGATGCTCTTCGACGCCGACTTGAGGTTGGCGGCCCTGTGCGGCGCGGCCCCGTTGAAATACTGCTCGGCGAGCAACTTGCCGTCGACCGACACCAGAATCGAGCGCATCCGCGGCAGCTCGGCCACACGCGCCACCGCCGGCTCGAGCGCCCCGGCCGATTCGACGGTCGTCAGCGCGCCCGCGCTGAGGGTCCAGTCTCCGCTCGCCAGGGCTGCCAGCGCGGCGAGCACCAGCAGCGGAACACCGAGCCGGTGGGGCGCTGAATGCGGTGATGCGTTCGGTCTTCTCCTGCCTCCCGTCTCCAGTCTCCTGTCTCCTGACTGCATGCGCGTCCTCAGAGTCCCAACTCCTTCACGTAATCACCGAGAATGAGTCGGGCCTGCCTCCCCCTGCCCAGCGCCGCCACGCGGCGCCGCATCCCGAACGCCAGCATCGCGCCCAGGCCCACCCAGACCAGCACGATCGCCCATTCCTGGGGCCACACGAGCGCCGACGGGCTCCACGGCATGTAGAGCAGGATGAAGAACACAGTGGTCGTGACTGCGAGCCATCCTACCACCGACGGGACCGGGGTTCGATAGGGTCGGGGGAGATCGGGATAGCGTCGCCGGATCACGAGAAAGGAGACTGCCACCAGGAGATAGGCCACCACGGTCGCCAGCGACCCGGCGTCGGTCAGCCACACCAGCGCTGGCCGACCGAAGAACGGCGCGATCGCCGTCAACACCGTCAACACGAAGACCACCGCCACAGGCGACTCGTAGCGCGGATGCAGGCGGGCGAACACAGGCGGCAGCATGCCGCCACGCGCCATGGCGAACAGCAATCGGGAAGCGCCGAGGAAGAACGCATTCCAGCTCGTGACGATGCCAAGCAGCCCACCGAACACTAGCACTCGCCCCGCCCAGGGACTNCCATACACTGCGCTCATCGCGTCGGCGGTCGGCAGCTCCCGATCGACCAGCGTCTCCGGAGCCAGCGAGAGTCCGACGGTCCACTGCACGAGGCCGTACCAGACCAACGCCATCACGATCGAGACGATGATGATCCGGCCGACGGCGCGGAACGGTATGTTGATTTCCTCAGCAATCTGGGGAATGACGTCGAAGCCGATGTAGAGAAACGGCGTCATGATGACGACTCGGAGCACCCCTTCCCAACCGGTCAGATAGGGCGCCAGATTGGCCGTGTCGCCGCTCATGGTGCCCGGCACGAAGAATGCCAGCCCGACCAACAGCAAGATGCCGGCGGCCACACTCTGGGCAAACGCTGCGAACCGGATGCCTCGATAGTTGACGACCCCGATCGCCAGGGCGCCGGCCACGCCGACGAGGACCCAGGACAGATGCACATCCCACCCGGCGACCGTGTACAGATACCCGGTCTCGAAGCCGGGCGCCACGTAGCTGGCCACGGTCGGTAACGCGACCGCCTCGAACGCACAGACACCCACATACGCCAGCACCAGGGTCCATCCACAGATGAACGCGCCGGCTGGTCCCAGGGCAACGAAGGTGAAGCTGATCTCTCCACCGGCGCGGGACAGCGCGGCGGTCAGCTCGGCGTAGGTGAGCCCGACGAGCCAGACCATGACGGCGCCGAACCCAAACGCCAGAATGGACCCAAGTGTGCCGGCGCGCAGGATCATCTCGCCCGCCAGCACCACCCAGCCCCAGCCAACCATCGCGCCGAACGCGATGGCGAGCACGTCGCGCCGCCCGAGAATCTTGCGAAGCTGAAGCGGCGCGTCAGACACGGCGTGTGGTCAGCGCTCGTAGACGACGTTGCCGCCCAGAATCGTCATCTCGACCTCGGTGTCCAGTGTCCGCTCCGGGTCGATGGTCAGCAGATCCTGTGAGAGTACGACCAAATCGGCGAGCTTGCCGACCTCGAGACTCCCCTTGTCGTCCTCCTCGAACGTCAGATGGGCGGCCAGCCGTGTGTAGCCGACGATGGCTTCGGGCATCGTCAGCGCCTCGCCGGCCCCCACGACCGCGCCGCTCATCCCCTTACGGGTCACCGCCGCGTAGATCCCGACAATCGGCCCGATCGGGAGGATGTCGCTGCCGAGCGCCACGAAGACGCCGTGACTCATCGGTGACCGGAGCGGATTGTTGGTCTGATACCGGTCGCCCTCGAGGTGCTCCGCGTACCGGCCCTCGAGCGTGTAGGTGAAGTTCGGCTGCTGAGCGATGTGGATGTTGTGGTCCGCCATCTTTTGCATCGTCTCGGCTGGCGGGCGCACGGTGAAGTGATTCAGATAGTGCCGGTGGTCGACACGCGGCGATTCCTCGATGAGGCGCGACCAGACGTCGACAGTCATCTTGATGGCGGCATCGCCGATGGTGTGGAACCCCATCTGCCAACCGAGGTCGTGGGCCGCCTTCGAGATCTCGTACAGACCGGCCTCGTCGATCAACGCCCCGGTCCCGAAATAGCCTGGCTGCCCCCTGTAGGGTTCGAGCGTCCAGGCGGCGGCGCCGGTGTAGCCGCCATCGACGAAGAACTTCATCGGGCCCACGCGGAGCCACTCGTTCCCATCTCCGGTGGTCCGACCGAACCGGTTTAGCATGTCGATGGCGCGCTCGGGGTTGGGCGGCACCCGGAGCTGCACGGCGGCTCTCGGCAGCTCGCCGGCGAACTCGTCGTAGACCGCCTCCCAGTCGGCGTATCCCCGGTTGCCCACACCCGCCTGGATGATGCCGGTGATGCCGAGACCGAGCAGGTCGCGCAAGTTTTGGACGAAGCTGACCCGCAGCTCGTCCGGTGTCGGGTCCGGCACCAGGCGACGCGCCAGTCCCTGGGCCCCCTCCCGCAGGATGCCGTTCATGCGGCCTTCGTCGTCGACCTCGATGATGCCCCCCGGGGGCGTCTCAGTATCCGGTGTCAACTCGGCCGCCTCGAGAGCCAAGGAACTTGCGACCGAGCTGTGTCCGCCGGCGCGTGTCAACACCACCGGGTTCACCGGCGCCGCATCGTCGAGGTCCCACCGCATCGGCCGGCGCTGCTCCGCCAGCTCGTCCTCCGACCAGCCGTACCCGGTGATCCACTCGCCCGACCCGAGCTGTTCGGCCTTGCGGGTCACCCGGGCCTTCAGCTCGGACATGTTCTCGAGGCCGGCCAGGTCCACCCATCGTTCCGGGTCGCCGCTGATGTGAATGTGTGTGTCGATGAACCCGGGCACGACGAGCTTGCCACCCAGATCGATGGTTCGCGCGGCCCGGTACTGATCGCCTAGACCGTCCCACCCCAGCGCTACGATGCGTCCGTCGCGCACCGCGACCGCCGAGTAGGTGGACAGCAGCTCGTCTGCGGCGAAAACCTTGCCGCTGCGCAGGAGCAAGTCGACCGGCTCTTGTGCACGCACCGGCGCCGCCATCACGCACAGAAGAAACGCCGCAACCACGGATCGATTCATCATCGTCGTTACCTGAGTGACCGGAGGAACGCCGTCGCTCCCGCCGGGTCGGATCACCGTCGACGGCGACCGCAAACCGCGCCGGTCGTCCTGTCTTCTGACTTCTACCTTCTGACTTCTGACTTCTTCGCGTCACCCAAACGGATTCTCGTCGGCGCTCGGCCCGTAGATCGACGGCACCGCCACATCCAGCAGGCGCAGGTACACCGAGAGCTGGCCACGATGGTGATACCAGTGGTTCAGCATGAGCGCCCGCAGGAGGGCGATTCGCGGCATGGTCATCAGCGTCTTGCCACCTGCGGTGACCGACCAGCTCTCCATCATGGCCGCGTCGTCGAAACCCTGCACGATCTGCTTCGCCTGCGCGAGGCCCTCATCGTGCGCAGACAGAAGCTGCTCGGCCGAGGACGCCTCGTTTGGTTGGGTTGATTCGGGAAACGCGGCAGGATTCTGCACGGCGAGGGCACCGACGAATCCGGGGACCTGCGCGACATGCAGCGCAAGCCGCCCGAGCGACATCGACTTGTCGTGTGGCTTCCAGGTCAGCTTGTCGCCCGGCACGCGCTCGAGCACCCGCCGGGTCGTACCCGCTTCCTGTTCCAGCTCCCCGATCAACGCATCCGCAATCGCCATGATGTACTCCTCCTCGGTCGTTCGTCCCACACCCTGGGCCAAGGGCCCGATCTGACTCGTATCGCCTCGCCGTGTCAAGACCAGGTCAGCCGGCGGCTCTGTTATGCTCGGCGGACACATGCTGCTCGGCGGGCTTCAGGCTGCGGGCTTCAGACGCTCGTCTTGACCTTTGTCTCGGCGCTGCTGGCCGCGGGTTCGGCCGCCGCCCAGCAGTGGCCGCAGTGGCGCGGTCCGAACGGGCTCGGCATCTCCGTGGAAACCGGCGTCCCAACCAGCTGGAGCTCTGACGACGGCATCGCGTGGCGGGCGCCGCTCGAGGGGCTTGGCACGTCGACACCGGTCGTCTGGGGTGATCGAATCTTTCTGACGTCCCAGATCGGCAGCGGTCCAATCGACGAGCGTGGCGCGCAGTTCCCGGGCACCCGACGGGCCGCCAGCCGCGGACCGGACGACGGCGTGACACTCGTGGTGCAGGCGTTCCGGCGCGGGGACGGCCGCATCGAGTGGGAGCATCGCCTGCCAGCCGACGGGCGTATTCCGGCGGTGCACCGCAACCACAACCTCGCGACACCCAGCGTGGTCACAGATGGCGAGCGGCTCTTCGCCTGGTTCGGCAATGGGCAAGTGGTCGCGCTCGGCCTCGAAGGACGCGAGCTGTGGTCACGTCACATCGGTCAGGAGTACGCGCCGTTCGACGTGCTCTGGGGTCACGGCAGCTCTCCGCAGCTGTACGAGGACCTGGTGATTTTGCAATGTGACCATCCGGAGGCCGCCTATTTGCTGGCCCTCGACAGCGCCACCGGCGAAGAACGGTGGCTGGTCGACCGGGACCCGCTCCTTCGCGCCTACAGCACCCCGCTCGTCGTGCCGGCAGCCGACGGGGACCAGTTGATCGTCAACTCGAGCCGGTGGATAGACGCCTATGACCCGAAAACCGGCGCGGAACGCTGGCGAGCCGGCACGACCGTCGATTTGGCGACGGCGATGCCGGTCTACGCGGACGGCGTGCTCTACACCACAACGGGGTATTCGAGCGGGCCGTATCTGTCTGTGGACGTCGGGGGAAGTGGCGACGTCAACGCCACGCATGTCCGCTGGCGTCGGGCAACCGGCGCGCCGTATGTCTCATCCCTGCTGCTCTACCGCCGACTCCTGTATATGGCAACCGAGAACGGCATCCTGACCGTCACCGATCCGGCAACCGGCGAGTCCGTCTCACGCACGCGGCTCAATGGGGTCTACACCGCGTCGCCGGTCGCGGCCGACGGGCACATCTACCTGCTCAACGAGGACGGGGAAACGGTCGTGCTCGAGGCGGGGCCAGACGCGCGGATCGTGTCCCGGAATCCGCTCGGTGAGCGAGCGCTGGCCTCCCCGGCGATCGCGCACGGGCGGTTCTACATCCGAACCGACCAACATCTGTGGGCGAGCGGGCCTTAGGTTTCCTGGCGGGGTGCCCGTCTGGACGGCGTCGCGGCTTCGGCTGACCGGGGTCACAGCCCGCCTGGCTGCTCGCTCCTAGTGCAGTGCGTCCGAAATAAGGGTCATGACTTCGCGGCGGGGCATCCCGCCTGGCGGC
>PBRZ01000117.1 GCA_002726085.1 Acidobacteriota bacterium | reverse complement strand
AACTGGGGAGTGCCGAAGATCGTCAAGGTAGTTGGGGCCGTTGTTCTTGGGCTCGGGCTCCTCGGCACAATTTTCGCTGTGACCATCCTGTTACTGATGGCCGCTCCGGCGGGGTAGTGACGCTGGCGCACGACCACGCCTGGTCGAGGGGGGCGGTGCTGATGAATAGACAGGAACTGCGTCCGTATAGTCCACAGTCGTGGTCAGTCGAAGAAGGAGGCAGAGAGATGACGGAGACAGCGCCGGCAATTGGACCCGAGGAGCGGGGCCTCGCGGTGTGCGCCCATCTCTCGGGTCTCGCCGGCTACGTCGTCCCGCTCGGTGGCGTGATCGTGCCGATCATCATCTGGATGGTGAAGAGCGAGGCGGCGGTCATCGCGGGTGTCGCCAAGCAGGCCTTGCTCCTGAACCTGATCGTGTTCGTCCTGTTTGTCGCGACGTTCATGCTCTGGATCACGATCATTCTCATTCCGGTCGTCATCATGTTCTGGATCGCCATGGCCCTCGCCGCCCTCGCCCTGCCCATCGTCGGCGCGATCAAGGCGAGCCAGGGGGATTACTACCGGTACCCGGTCGTCGGACTCCCGCCAGGCTAAGGGCCCGCGCAAGAATAACTACCCATTTTCGGCCGCCGATCCATCCCGTCTGGCGGCGTTGCTCGTCGGTCGAATACTGCCCGTATGCTCCCTCCTCGCGCCTGGCCAGCCGGGCGCCTCGACGCCCGAAAAGGGGCACTTATTCTTGCGCGGACCCTAAGTAGCCCCCGTCAGATATCGTGGCGTAAGGCTTTAGCCTTGCGGTGGGCAACCCGCCTTGTCTCGCAGGCTCTCAGGCCTGCGCCACGTCTCAGATCAGCGAAACGCCGCCCGCCTCTTCAGTCCCGGAGCCCGAACGTGTAGACGACGTTGCCGGCCGCGATCGTCACGTATTGCTTGCCATCGACGGCGTAGGTCATCGGAGCCGAGTGCACCAGCCGGCCGACGTTGATGTGCCACAGCTCTTCGCCGCTCACGGCGTCGAGCGCGAAGAAGTAGCCGTCCACACTGCCGCTGAACACCAGGTCGCCGGCCGTGGCAAGCATCCCGGCGGTCGAGCGCGGCTGGATCTGATATTCCCACCGGATGTCACCCGTCTTCGGGTCGATGGCGCGCACCGCGCTCTGGTATTTTTCGATCGGCAGCGGCGCCTGGAAGCCCCCACCGGTAAACTGGTCGCCTTCGACATACTCCTCGTCACGCTTGTAGAACACGTCCTCGCCGTCATAGGCCTGCACGTAGAACAGCTCCGTGCGCGGACTGTAGGCGGGCGAGAACCAGTTGGTGCCGCCTACCACCGGCGGAGACACCAGCGTGCCCTCCGGTGTGGGGAAGGTGTCGGGGACACGGATCGGTCGACCGTTCGAGTCCAGGCCCTCGGCCCAGGTCTGCTTGGCGAACGGCTTGCCCACCAGGAACTCGCCGTTCACGCGGTCCAGCGTGTAGTAGAAGGCGTTGCGGTTCGCCCACATCATCACCTTGCGCTGTTCGCCGCCCATTGTCAGGTCGGCGAGAATCGGCACCTGGATGGCATCCCAGTCGTGCTCGTCGTGCGGCGTGAACTGGAAGTACCACTCGAGGCCGCCGGTCTCCATGTTGAGCGCCATAGCGGAATCGGAATACAGGTTGTCGCCCATCCGGACGTCGCCGTTCCAGTCCGGGCCCGGGTTGCCGGTGCCCCAGTAGACCAGGTCGAGGTCCGGGTCGTAGGCGCCGGTAATCCAGCTCGCCGACCCGCCGGTGCGCCACGAATCGCCGGCCCAGGTCTGGTTGTCGGGGTGGTCGGGTCCCGGTATCGTGTCGGCGCGCCAGTCGAGCTCGCCGGTGCTGGCGTCGTAGGAGTCGATGAACCCCTTGATCCCGTACTCGCCACCAGCGATGCCGGTCACGATCTTGTCCTTGACGACCAGCGGCGCCGCGGTCTTGCTGTACCCCGACCGGTAGTCGGCGACCGCCGTGTTCCAGACGACGTTGCCGCTGCGAGCGTCGATCGCCACCAGGCGCGCATCGAGCGTGCTCATGTAGAGCGTCTCGCCCAGCACCGCCACGCCCCGGTTGTTCCGGCCGCAGCAGATGCGCAAATCGTCCGGGAGCGGGTGGTTGTAGCGCCAGAACTGCCGGCCGGTGGCGGCATCGACCGCCACAACGTTGCTCGGCGCCTCGGTGATGAACATCACCCCGTCGACCACGAGCGGCACCGCCTCGGACCGGTCGAGCTGCGGAATCTGGTAGGCCCACTTCAGCTCGAGCTCCGAGACGTTTCGGTTGTGCACCTGATCGAGGCGACTGAAGCGCTGGCTGTCGAGCGTGCCGGAATACATCAGCCAGTTCTCCGGCTCGTCGGCCGCGTTCAGCAGGCGCTCCCAGGTGACGGGCGTGAAAGAAGGCGCCGCGCCGGGCTGCGATTCGGACGGTTGGGCGAAAGCCGGTGCGGTGCACACAGTGACGGCGATGGCGATCAGGAGCCGCTGCATATGGGTGTCCCCCCCCTTTGCGATCCTTTAGGTGTCGCAGTTTCGCACGACGATACCATGCGCCGGGGACCCCTGCAGGCTGACGCGGCCCGGCTGCCCGTTGTCGGCGTGGTCCGGCGTTCGGCGCAGTCGCGCTCGTCCGGCCTGACACCGGCCTCCGAACAGGTATACTCGGCTGAATCGTTGCGATTCATGCCTCCTGGTGTGTCGGTTCGCTTGATAAGCAGAAGTCAGGAGTGAGAAGACAGAGCTGGACTTCTATGCCACCAGGAAACACCGTGGCCACCCACGATTCCGCAACGGTCTGGAGCCGGCGACGCGTCCTGGCCTCCCTCCTCGGCGTCGGGGCGCTCGCCCCCTTCGTGCGCGGCGAGCGGGGCGACACCGGCGACTCGGTGCTGCTGCGCTACACGGCGCACGTGCCCAATTCCCATGGGCTTTACAGCAAGGTCTTCGTGCCCTGGTCGGCGATGGTCACCGAGCAGACCGGAGGGCGCATCCGCTGGGAGCACTACGTAGATGCGCTGCTGCACGGGGCGCTCGACGGGTTCAAGGCGGTGGCCTCGGGCGTCACCGACTACACACACGGGTATGCCACGTACCAGCCGGGCAGCTTCCATCTGACCCATGGCCTTCAACTGCCGTTTCTCTTCGCGAACTCCGGTGTGGCCGCGCTCGTGTCCGAGGAGCTGTATCCCGAGTATCTGAAGGACGAGTACGAGCGCATGGGTGTCTACCTTGCCCACTGCGACTCGACGACCGCCTACGACATCATGTCGAAGCGGCCGGTTCGAGAGCCCGCAGACATGCGTGGGCTAAAGATCCGCTCGACCGGCGGACTCATGGCGGAGATTCTCCGTCAGGTCGGGGCGGTTCCGGTGGTGCTGGCGGCGGCCGAGACCTACACCGCCTTCCAGCGTGGCGTCATTGATGGCGTGGCGCTGGGCGCGCCCGACATGGTGGCCTATCGCCTGTACGAGACCGGGACCCATTATCTGCGGGTCGGCCTCACGCACACCGTCATCCAGTTCTGTCTGAACCCGCGTACCTTTGACGAGCTTCCAGGCGATCTGCGGGTCCAGCTCTACAATCTCTACCGCCTGCACGGGCAGGTGGCCAGCCGCAACTTCTACGGTGGAGAGAACCTGGACATCGCCATCGAGACGCTCAGGGCGGAGGGTATCGAGGTGACCGAGCAGACGCCCACCGAGCGCCAGGCGTGGGTGGACGCGGTCCAGCCACTGGAGCAGCGTTTCATCGACGAGAATGAGCGGCGGGGGCTGCCGGCCACCGCTTTCGTGCGCGAGGCAAAGGAGCGCGCCGCCCTCTACGCAAACTGGACGGACCAGCAGCTCTGGGACTACGCCTCGGCAAACCCGGTGCAAGGAATCATCGCGTTGTGACACAGAGGGACGACGGGGCGGTGGGGGATATGGACGGAGTGCTGGCCTGGCTCGACCCGGCAGCGGACCGCATCGACCGATGGTCAGAGCGGGCATCCTACGAGCTATTTCGGTTGGCCCTCTACGTGACGATGCCGTCGCTGGTCGTGCTGGTCACCCTGGACGTGGCCCTCCGCTACCTCTTCAATGCGCCGCTGCAATGGGGCCGCGACGCCAACGGCCTCCTCCTCCTGATGACGATCTTCTGTGCGCTGCCGCACGCCTGGGACCGCGCGTACCACATCCGCATGGAGGTCTTCTACATTCGCCTGTCCAGTGCGCGGAGACGGGGCGTGGACGTGCTGTCGTCGGTGGCCGGCATCATCGTCTTCGGGCTGATGGCGGTGCAGGGTGCCCGCTTTGTACCGTTCATGATCCGGACGGGAGAGACGGGTGAGGACCTCAATCTGCCGTTGTGGCCGTTCATGGGGTTCCTGTCGGTGTGTGCGTTCGTGATGGTCGCGCGCATATTCGCGAACCCCGCAGGCGTGGAGGACGAGCTGCACCATCGCATACACGAGCAGCGTGCCGAGCGCGTCGCGGAGTCTGCAGCGCCCGAACGCGACGACCGGACGCCCGGAGACGACCTCGCCTCGTGAGCCTCACCCTCGCCGGTCTCATCGGTATCGCTGCCATGGTCGTGCTCCTCATTCTGGGGGTTCCGATCGCGCTCGCCATGGCCGTCACCGGCGCCGTCGGGCTCTGGGTACTGGAGGGGCCAGGACCCGCGCTGGCCCACACGCTGCTGATTCCCTGGGACGAAGGACGCAACTTCGTCTTCGTCACCATTCCGCTCTTCGTGCTGATGGGGCAGCTCGTCTTCCAGACGGGCCTCGCCTCAGACCTCTACCAGGGCGTACGCACCTGGATCAGCCGGGTGCCGGGAGGCATGGCGATCACCTCGGTGGTGGCCTGTGGCGCGTTTGGCGCGGTCACCGGCTCGAGCATCGCGACGGTGGCGACGATGGGCGCGATCGTCATGCCCGAGATGCGACGCTACAAATACCATCCTCGCCTGGCCACCGGCGCGCTCGCCGCGTCGGGAACGCTCGGCATCCTCATCCCGCCCAGTCTCATCTTTATCTTTTACGGTGTGATGACCGAGACGTCGATCGGCTCGCTCTTTATCGCCGGCATCGTGCCGGGCATTCTGACCGCCGCGATGTTCTCGGCGATCATCCTGGTCCGGTGCATCGTGACACCGACGCTGGGGCCACCCGGTCCGAAGGCGACGTGGCGCGAACGGTGGACCTCGACGGTGGGCCTGCTGCCGATCCTGGGGCTGTTCCTTCTCGTGATCGGCGGCATCTACGGGGGCATCTTCACGCCTACCGAGGCGGCCGGCGTGGGGTGCACGGGCGTGCTGTTGACCGCGGCGATGCGGCGCCGGCTGACGAGGCTGGCCATGAGCAGGGCTGCCGAGGAAACCGCCCTGATCAGCGCGATGATCTTCGCGATCATCGTCGGCGGATATCTGGTGGCTCGCTTCCTGGCGATCACGGGGATCACCGAGAACCTGGTGGCGATGCTGGTCGGAATGGAGCTGGGGCGGGTGCCGTTCCTCGTACTGCTGGTGCTGCTCTACCTGGTGCTGGGCGCGATGGTGGACGTGTTCGGGATGCTGGTGCTGACGATACCGTTCGTGATGCCGGTCGTCGACGAGCTGGGCATCGACCCGGTCTGGTTTGGGGTCTTCGCGGTGGTCATGGCCGAGCTCGCCCTTGTGACGCCCCCGATCGGCGCGAATGTTTTCGTCATGCGGCGCACGGCACCCGAGGTGCCGATGGGGGACATCTTCATGGGCGTGCTCCCCTTCGTGGTCGGTGAGTTGGTCGTGCTGGCGCTGCTGATCGCCTTTCCCGAGATCGCCCTGTGGCTGCCGGGGCAGATGGGGTAGGAGCACACCATGACCGTGAAGACGCAACAGCGTGGCGCAGCCTTTCTCCTCGGCGATGTTGAGCCCGACGACGTCGTCTGTCCTGAAGACATGGGTGACGACGAGCGTCTCCTGCTGCGCTCGATCCGGGAGTTCGCTGAACGGGAAGTGGCGCCGCGGTTCGATGAGATCGATCGCAAAAACATCGACGTCATCCGTCCCCTGTTCAAGAAGGCCGCCGACCTTGGTCTCTTCATGGCGGAGGTGCCCGAGGAGCACGGTGGTCTCGGGTTGGGTCTGCTGGCGGTCGCCGGCATGGCCGAGGCCCGCTCGTATCTCGGCGGTCTGGCGTCGACCGTGTTCGCGCATCAGGGTGTCGGCACGCTGCCCCTCGCCTACTTCGGCACCGAGGCCCAGATCGACCGGTATTTGCCGCGCTGCATGAGCGGCGACCTCATGGCCGCCTTCGCGTTGACCGAGCCCGGCTCCGGCTCCGACGCGATGAACATCAAGACGGCGGCCGTGCTGAATCCGGAGGGCACGCACTTTGTCGTAAACGGCGCCAAGCAGTGGATCACGAACGCCGGATGGGCCGATCTGTTCATCCTGTTCGCCAAGGTAGACGGCACCGCCTTTTCCGCCTTTCTGCTCGAGCGCGATACCCCGGGGGTGGTCGTCGGCGACCCCGAGCGGCTCATGGGCCAGCACGGGTCATCGGTCTGTCCGATACAGCTCACCGATGTCGCGATCCCGGTGGAGAATCTGCTCGGGGAGGTCGGTAAGGGCCACAAGGTGGCGCTGTGCACGCTCAACCTGGGGAGGATGAAGATGGCGGCCAACTGTGCCGGCATCGCCAAGAAGATCCTTGCCACCACCACGCAGTACGCCACCGAGCGTCGGCAATTCGGACACCCGATTGCCGACTTCGGTCTGATCCAGCGGAAGCTGGCCGAGATGGCAGCGGGCGCCTACGGCGCCGAGTCGGTCGCCTATCGCACGGCCGGGCTGGTGTACACGGCGACCGAGGGGCTGGGAGACGGCGGCGCGAGCTCCCTCGACTTGAAGCTGCGGACTCTCGCCGAGTTCTCGGTAGAATGCGCGATGGCGAAGGTCATCGGCACGGAGACCTATAACGGCCTTGCCGATGAAGCTCTCCAGGTCTATGGCGGCAATGGCTACAGCGAAGAGTATCCGGCGGCCAGGTGGTACCGAGACTCGCGCATTACCCGTATCTACGAAGGTACGAGCGAGATCTGTCGGCTCAGCATCGCCAAATCCATCCTCAAACGTGCGGCTGGCGGCCAGCTTCCGTTGCGAGATGCCGTGTCGGGGCTGACTCCGCCTGTGGTCGACCCGCGTGGAGACAGCCTCGCGGCGTTGCGGGCCCAGCTCGGTGGCTTCAAGCAGGTCTTTCTCTGCGTCGTCGGCGAGGTGTGGGCCGGTGTCGTCGATGACCAACAGCTCTTCGACCCGGACCGGCAGCAGCTGCTCGGCAGCCTCGCCGACATCGCCATGGAGACCTATCGTGCCGAAAGCACGGTCCTCCGGGTGCTGAAGCTGACCGGGGCTCGCCCGGAGGCCGACCTGTCGCTGGAGGCGGCGCTAGCGCGACTCGTCTTCTTCCGTGCGGCCGATCGCGTGCGGCAGGAGTCCACCGAGGTGCTCGCGGCACTGCTGGAGGACAGCCGCCTCACCGCCGCCCTCGACCGGGTCATCGCATGGCTGCCGACACCGGTAGGGCTCGTCGAGACTCGCGCCCTCATCGCGCGCGCCCTCGTGGCGCGCAACGGCGCGCTGGGCTAGGGTCCGCGCAAGAATGAGTGCCCCTCTTGGGGCGTCGAGGCGCCCGGTTGGCCAGGCGCGAGGAGGGAGCATACGGACAGTATTCGACCGACGAGCAACGCTGCCAGGCGGGATGGATCGGCGGCCGAAAATGGGAAGTTAGTCTTGCGCTGGCCCTTGGTGCCTCGGCGGTGGCGTCCCGGCGGAAAACCCTACGACGATGATGTTGCTACGGTTGCTCCGCACCTATCTGCGGCCATATCGCATGTGGCTCCTGGGGGTAGTCGGCCTCCAATTTGCGGCCACGATCGCGGCGCTCTTCCTGCCGAGTTTGAACGCCGACATCATCGACAGCGGCGTCGCACGGGGCGACACGTCCTACATCATGCGCGTCGGTGTGGTCATGCTGGCGGTCGCGCTGGTGCAGGTTGCCGCCACCGTGGCCGCCGTCTATTTCGGGGCACGCACCGCCATGGGGTTCGGGCGGGACGTGCGCGCGGCGGTGTTCCACCGGGTCGGGTCTTTCTCGAGCCGTGAGGTCACCCACTTCGGCGCCCCGTCCCTGATCACGCGCACGACCAACGATGTGCAGCAGGTCCAGATGCTCGTCCTGCTCAGCTGCACGATGATGGTCACGGCACCGATCATGATGGTGGGCGGGGTGGTCATGGCGCTCCGCGAAGACGTCGGCCTGTCCTGGCTGCTGGTCGTCAGCGTGCCGGCCCTGGTCGTCAGTCTCGGCGTGGTGATCTCTCGAATGGTGCCCAGCTATCGCGCCATGCAGACGCGCATCGACGCCGTCAACAAGACACTGCGCGAACAGATCACCGGTATCCGGGTGGTCCGGGCGTTCGTGCGGGAGCCGTTCGAGGCCCGCCGTTTCGACACGGCGAATCGGGCACTCACCGATGTTGCCCTGCGGGTGGGCCGCTGGATGGCCGTGATGTTTCCCGTGGTGATCCTGATTCTGAACGTGTCCAGTGTCGCCGTGCTGTGGTTCGGCGGACAGCGGGTAGATGCCGGGCTGATGCAGGTCGGCTCGCTGACCGCCTTCCTTGCCTACCTGATCCAGATCCTGATCGCGGTGATGATGGCGACCTTCATGCTGGTGCTCGTACCGCGCGCCACGGTCAGCGCCGACCGAATTGTCGAGGTGCTCGATACCGAGTCGTCCGTCGTGCCGCCGTCGGTGCCGGTCACCGAGCTGGGCGAGCGGGCGACGCTTCGGTTTTCGGGCGTGGAGTTTAGCTACCCGGGCGCGAGCGAGCCGGTACTGAGGGGCATCAGCTTCGCGGCAGAGCCCGGGCAGACAACCGCCATCATTGGGTCGACCGGTGCCGGTAAGAGCACGTTGCTGGGTCTGGTCCCGCGGCTCTTCGACGTCACCGGCGGCGAGGTCAGTGTCGACGGCGTGGACGTGCGCCGGCTCGACCCCGACCTGCTGTGGAGCAAGATCGGACTGGTGCCGCAGCAGGGCTATCTGTTCTCTGGCACCGTCGCTTCCAATCTCCGCTACGGCCGACCGGATGCGACCGAGCAAGAGATGTGGGCGGCGCTCGAGATCGCCCAGGCCCGCGCGTTCGTCGAGGAGATGCCCGACGGGCTCGAGGCGACGATCGTCCAGGGCGGCACGAACGTCTCCGGCGGGCAGCGGCAACGCCTCGCGATTGCACGGGCCCTGATCAGCAACCCCGAAATCTACCTCTTCGACGATTCGTTCTCGGCGCTCGACCTGGCCACCGACGGGCGACTGCGACACGCGCTGAAGCCGGTCACCCGCGAGGCCGCCGTGGTTGTCGTCGCGCAACGAATATCCACCATCCTCGACGCGGACCAGATCCTCGTGCTCGAAGACGGCAACGTGGTCGGGCTGGGTCGGCACGAGGAGCTGCTGGCCGCGTGCAGCACGTACCAGGAGATCGTCGAGTCGCAGCTCAGCGCCGAGGAGCTGGCATGAGCGCCCAGGGCATGGGCCCGGCCGGCACAATGAAACAGACGGAACGGATCCGGGCTGGTGGACCTGGCCGTGGGCCGATGAGCGGCCCGATTGTCGGCCAGAAATCGATCGCCTTCGGGCCCTCGGCAAGGCGCGTGCTGGCTCGGATGCGTCCCGAGCGCGGCAAGGTCGGCGCAATCCTGGTGCTGGCTGTGGTCAGCGTGGCGCTGTTCGCGGTCGGGCCCAGGATTCTCGGCCGGGCCACCGACCTGATCTTCGCCGGCCTGTTCGGCCAGCAGCTGCCGTCCGGTGTCGGCGTCGAGCAGGCTCTCGAGTCGATGCGGGCGTCCGGCGCCACCCGGCTGGCCGACATGATAGCGGCGATGGACAACGTCGTGCCCGGCCAGGGCGTGGACTTCGGAGCGGTGGGCCAGGTGCTGGCCCTGGTGATCTCGCTCTATGTCGTGGGGTCGGTGCTGAGCTGGCTGCAGGGCTATCTGGTGAACGATGTGGTTCAGGGCACGGTCTACCGGATGCGTGCCGAGGTCGAAGAGAAGATCAACCGGGTCCCGCTCGGCTACTTCGACCGCCAGCCGCGAGGTGAGCTGCTGAGCCGGGTAACCAACGACATCGACAACGTGTCGCAGAGTCTGTCCCAGACGATGAGCCAGCTGCTCACTTCGCTACTCACGGTATTGAGTGTGGTGGCGATGATGCTCTTCATCTCGCCGACGCTGGCGCTGATCGCCCTGGTCACGATTCCTGTGAGCATGCTGGTCGCGGGACTCGTCATGAAGCGCTCTCAAGCGCTGTTTGTCTCGCAGTGGCGGCATACCGGCACCCTTAGCGCCCAGGTCGAAGAGGCGTTCACCGGGCACGAGCTGACCAAGGTCTTTGGCCGGCGCCGCGACGTCGAGGCGCGCTTCGACCGCGAGAACGAGGAGCTGTTCACGGCTAGTTTCGGCGCACAGTTCGTCTCGGGCCTGATCATGCCGATGATGATGTTCATCGGCAATCTGAACTACGTGGCGATTGCCGTCGTNGGCGGGCTCCGGGTCGCGAATGGGGCGATGAGCCTCGGTGAGGTGCAGGCGTTCATCCAATATTCCCGGCAGTTCACCCAGCCGCTGACGCAGGTGGCTTCTATGGTCAATCTTCTACAGTCAGGTGTGGCCTCGGCGGAACGGGTGTTTGAGCTGCTCGATGCCGAAGAGGAGCCCGCCGAGCATGCCGCCGCTGCCCTCCCGGTGGAACAGCGTGGTTGCGTTGAGTTCGAAGAGATCTCGTTCCGCTACGCACCTGATGCGCCGCTGATCACGGACCTGTCGCTCGTGGCCGCCCCGGGACACACCGTAGCCATCGTCGGCCCGACCGGGGCGGGCAAGACCACGCTGGTCAACCTGATCATGCGGTTCTACGACGTCGACGCCGGGCGGATTACGCTGGACGGCACCGATATCACCGAGATGCACCGGGCCGACCTGCGCGCCGAGATCGGCATGGTGCTGCAGGATACCTGGCTCTTCGAGGGCACGATTCGCGACAACATCGCCTACGGGTGCCCGGAGGCATCTGAGGCAGACATCCTCGAAGCCGCGCGGGCCACATTCGTCGACCGGTTCGTCCACAGCCTGCCCGAGGGGTACGACACGGTGGTCGATGAGGCGGGGGGCAACCTCAGCGCCGGCGAGCGCCAGCTGATCACGATCGCGCGCGCGTTTCTGGCCGATCCGGCGTTGCTGATTCTCGACGAGGCGACGAGCTCGGTCGACACCCGCACGGAGCTGCTGCTGCAGCATGCGATGGCCGCGCTGCGCACCGACCGCACGAGTTTTGTGATCGCGCACCGGCTCTCCACAATCCGCGACGCGGACCTGATTCTGGTGATGGAGGCGGGGCAAATCGTCGAGCAGGGCACGCACGAAGCGCTGCTCCGGGCCAACGGCGCCTACGCCGCGCTCTACAACGTCCAGTTCGCTGCCCCCGCGGTCGCCTGACGCGGGCGTGTCTGCTCTGTCTGCCAGGATGAGTGGTGGCCGGAGCGACGGATGCGGCGGGTATAATCGGCATCCTCAACAACATCTGCCGGGAGGGAAGGATGCATCGTTTCATCGCCGTTCTCGTTGGCGCGACACTGCTCGTCATGCTGGCGTCGTATGTGCTCGATGCGCAGCAGCCTGATGCGGAGCCCTTTGCCGCCGAGGGCATCCCTGTCGTCCCCCTGCCGGACCCTCCGGTGGAGTACGGGACGGCTGAGGGCCAGCGCATCCGGGTGAGCGTCGTGACAGACGGACTGACCTATCCCTGGGGATTCACGTTCCTGCCCGACGGGAGCGTGCTCGTCACCGAGCGGCTGGGCACCCTGAGAGTGATTCGCAACGGCGTCCTGGAGCCGACCCCGCTGTCGGGCGTGCCCGAGGTGTACACCGGGCAGGCGTTGGCGGGATTGATGGATGTCGCGGTGCACCCGGAGTTCTCGGACAACCGCTGGGTGTATCTGACCTACTCGAAGCCGACCGAGACCGGGTCGACAGTGGCGCTGGCCAGGGGGCGTCTCGAGGGCCAGGTCCTGTCCGAGGTACGAGATCTGTTCGTCAGCAATGGTGACGGCGCCGCAGCCGGGGCGTCGCGTCTGTTGTTCGCGCCTGACGGTACGCTGTTCATGACGCTGGGTGGCGCCTTCGGGGGGCGACGCCCCGCTGCCCAGGACCCGGCCAGTCACGTCGGCAAGATGCTGAGGCTACGCGACGATGGCGTCGCGGCTGAGGAGAACCCGTTCGTGGGCCAGGCCGACGCCGAGCCCGAGGTGTTCTCACTGGGCCATCGCAATCAGATGGGCGTCGCCATCCATCCCGATACCGGGGAGCTCTGGGCCAGCGAGCACGCGCCGCAGGGTGGGGACGAGGTCAACATCATCCGTCCCGGGCAGAATTATGGGTGGCCGGTCGTGTCCTACTCGCGTGAGTACACGGGCCAGCGCGTCACGGAGCGTCCCTGGCGGGAAGACTTCGTGCAGCCGGAGTTCGTCTGGATTCCTTCGATCGGCCCGTCAGGGCTGATGTTCTACACCGGCGATCGTTTTCCCGCGTGGCGCGGCGATCTCTTCGTGGGCTCGCTGATGACGGGTCGCGTCGAGCGCACCGGGCATCTAGAGCGGATCAAGTTCAACCAGCAGGGGCTCGAACAGCGACGGGAATGGCTGCTGGCCGGTCTCAGACGGCGCATTCGCGATGTGAAGCAGGGCCCGGACGGTCTGATCTACGTCTTGACCGCGGGCGGCTTTCTCGGCGTCGACCCGGCGGGGGGCGAGGCCGCCCTGCTGCGCATCGAACCGGCCGACTGAGCCGAGTCGGTCGCCAGCCTCAGTGGGCCGCCAGACGATCAGGCGACAGACGACAGTATGGCAACGAACGGTCAGGACTCATCCGGAATAGGTGGTCCACGGAGCTTTGAGACCACGCGGTGGAGCGTGGTGCGGGCGGCCGGCGAGCCGGAGCTTCTGACGTCCGTCGATTCGGAGCGGGGCGAGATGGCACACAGCTGGCCGGAGCTGCTACCCAACCACAGTGTGCTCTTTACCGTCTGGTCAGGTTCCGCTGAGGACGCTCGCGTCGCGGTGCTGTCGTTGGAGACCGGTGAGGTCAGCCACCTGCTGGCCGGAGGGAGCCACGCACGGTACTCGCCCACCGGGCACATCCTATACGGCGTCGGCGGCACGTTGTGGGCGGTCGGCTTCGACTTGGGGCAACGGGAAGTCGTCGGTGGGAATCCGGTGCCGGTCCTGGAGAACGTCAAGACGAAGGGGGTCAGCGGCGCTGCGAGCTTCGCCCTGTCGCATGACGGGTCGTTGGTCTTTGTCGCCGGGGGGGCAACAGACGGGGTCCCTCGCCGGAGCCTCACGTGGGTCGACCGCCAGGGACGGGAACAGCCACTCGGGCTGCCGCCGCGTGCCTATGACTGGCCGCGGGTGTCCCCCGATGGGAGACGGGCGGCGCTCAGCATTCTCGATCAGGAGAACGCCGATGTGTGGATTCTGAACCTCGGCGCTGAGGCGCTGACCCGCCTCACATTCGATGCGGCACAGGACGTGCGCCCTATTTGGACACCGGACGGCCAGCGTGTGATCTTTGCGTCGCGGAGGGAGGGGCCGGCCCAACTTTTCGCCAAGGCGGCCGACGGCACCGGGGGCGTTGAACGGCTGACGCAAAGTGAGAAGGAACCGGTGCCACATACGATCTCACCCGACGGGAGGTGGCTCCTGGTCGAGGAGCGGGCATTCGAGACAGGGAGGGGGCTGGCCCTGCTGTCGCTGGAGGATGGCGCGACGCAACCCTTGTTTCCCACGGGGGCCACAGAGCGCAACGCAGAGATTTCACCCGACGGAGAGTGGATCGCCTACGAGTCGAAGACGTCGAGTCGGTCCGGGATCTACGTTCAGCCGTTTCCTAATCTGGGTGAGGGGAAATGGATGGTGTCAGGCGAAGGTGGGACGTGGCCAGTGTGGGGACCGGACGGTCGCGAGCTCTTTTTTCTCGATGGCGTTAGCCGCCTGATGGTCGTTGCCATGGAGACCAACGACGGATTGAGGCCGGGTATCCCTGAGATCTTGATTGACGGCCAAGTCACGCAGGCGACTCCCGGTCGCCCCTACGACCTGTCTCCAGACGGGCGGTTCCTGATGATTCGAGACGTTGACACCGTCAGTGCGCCCTCGACTGGCCACCAGGTGGTCATCGTGCAGTAACTGGTGGCGAGAGCTCCGGCGCCTCGTATCCACACCCTGACAGCGCCTTGCGAAGGTGACCTCGACTCGACGTGGTCGAGCTCCTCATCACCTGCTCGGAGTGGCTCGCCCAGGCGTTCGACGACCGCCACGGGTATCTGGGCTGGGTGCGGTCGATCCGACTCTGGGATCCGCTCCGCTCTGATCCCCGCTTCCAGGCGCTCCTCCGTCGAATGAACCTCCCCGGGACAGCCGCCGCCGACTAGCCACCGCGCCTGTTTCCGACAGCAGCAAGGTATAATCGGCGAAAAAGGAGCCGCGCCATGCAGACATGCATTGCCCACAGGGCACTGGTTATCGCCGTTGTCACGCTCACTTGCGCGCTTGTGGGTGCCCCGTTGGCGACTGCCCAGGTCGAACGCGTGCTCGACCCCAACTGGACGATGCCGCGGACGGCCGACGGCCAGCCGGACCTGCAGGGCAAGTGGGGAAACAAGACCCTGACGCCGATGGAGCGCCGTTCGAATGAAGGCAGGGCCTTTCTGACCGCTGAGGAGATGGCGGCGATCAACCAGCAACGAGCTGTGGACGAGCAGGCGCGGGACGACGCGCCGGCGCAGAGATACGAGGCCGGCAGAAACGTCGGCGGCTACGGCAGTTACTGGCTCGACTCGGGCGACACCGTGCTGTCGACCGGGCAGACCTCATTGATCGTCGACCCACCGGAAGGCCGGGCGCCGGTCAAGCAGTGGGCGCTCGACACGAAGGCCTACAACCTTGCGCACAACGGCGATCACTACGAGAACATGAGCGTGTGGGATCGGTGCCTGTCACGCGGTGTCCCGGGCTCGATGCTTCCGGCCGGGTACAACAACGTCTATCGCATCGTGCAGACACCCGACCACATCGCGATTCAGCACGAGATGATCCACGACGTGCGGATCATCCCGCTGGCAGACGAGCCGTTCATCGACGACCGCATCCGGCAGTGGATGGGGGATGCGCGCGCACACTGGGACGGTGACGACCTGGTGGTCGAGACGCAGAACTTCCACAATCGCGGCTGGATCGCGTCGAGCTCGGCGGGTGCGCGCCTGAAGGGCATTCCGGTGAGCAAGGCGCTCCACGTGGTCGAGCGCTACCATCGCGTCTCAGAGAGCACCATCATCTGGACCGTCACCATCAATGATCCCAACGTCTACACCCAGCCCTGGACGATCTCGATGCCGCTCACGGCCGAACCCGATTACGAGATGTACGAGTATGCCTGCCACGAAGGCAACTATGCGGTCCCCAACGCGCTCAGTGGGCAGCGCGTGATCGACGCCCGCGAGGCCTCGACGCAGGAACCATAAGATGAACCCGCACGCCACGCGTTGTGAGCTGCTAGACCGCAGTTCGGGTGTGTCGCCACAGAATCAACTGAACTGAGCCCTGGGTTTGGGTCAATGCCGTATCGCTGCAGTCGTGTCGTCTGTGTCGTCCTCCTGCTGCTGATCGGCGCCCTCTGGGCGCCGCCCGCGTTGGGCCAAACTGTCGTCACGCTGTCTATCCCGGAGGGTGGCCGCCTGCCGCAGGCGGTCGTCGACGGTACCGGCACCGTGCATCTGGTCTACGTCGTGGGAGATGCCCAGCACGGCGACCTCATGTATGCGACACGTGTGCCTGGCGAGACAGGCTGGTCGAACCCGCAGCAGGTGAACAGTGCGGCAGGCACGGTGACCGGTTTCGGCCCGGTGGACGGCGGGCAGCTCGCCCTTGGACCGAAGGGCCGCCTGCACATCGCCTGGTTTCGCATCAGTCCGCCAGCCTTCTTCTACACGCGCTCGAACGAGGAGGGCCCGGGTTTCGAGGAGCAGTTTGGCGTGGCAACTGGCGACGGGGTGGAAGCGGGCCCGGCGGTTGCGGCCGGCCCCGACGGCACCGTCTACCTGTTCTGGCACAGCGGCGCGGTGGAGGACGCCGAGCGATCGCTCTACATGGTGGTGTCACGCGACGGCGGTTTGATCTTCGAGCCGAGCCTGCCGGTCAACACCGAATCCGCGGGTGCCTGTGCCTGCTGCCGCCCGGCCGCGCTGGCCGACGATGCGGGCGCGGTCTACGTCTCCTACCGGGGTGCCGGTGACAACGTGCGGCGTGGTCAGCGTCTGTTGACCTCACGTGACGGCGGCACAAGCTTCACCGATGAGCTCATCCAGCCGTGGAACGTCGGCGCATGCCCCGTGGCAACGACGAGCCTCAGTCCGGGCCCCTCCGGAATGACGGTGGCGTGGGAGACACAGGGGCAGGTCTACTTTGCGGCCGTCGACCGTCTCTCCGACCCGGTCTCGCCGCCGGGACAGGCCGATGCACGCCGGAAGAATCCAGCGGTGGCGGTGAACCACCGGGGCGAAACCCTCCTGGCGTGGGGCGACGGGTCCGGGTTGCGCACCGGCGGCATGCTCCACTGGCAGGTTTTCGACCCCGCCGGCCGACCGACACCCGCGCATGGCGGCGGCGCACTCAGTCTTCCCGAAGGCAGCGTGCCGTTCGCCCTGGCCCAGCCGGACGACACGTTCGTGGTCGTCTACTGAGACCACGACAGCCGTCCAGAATGGCCGAGTCCTTGGGCTGTTAGTGGGCCGACTGTCGGGTCAGGGGAATGTCGAACGCGCCCTGAGCTGTCGTGACTGAAATCGTGAACTGATCCCCGTTCAGGCTGTAGCCGAGTTGCTGCAGGCCGACCTCGCCGGTGTTCTTGAAGACGACCTTCTTGTTGCCGATCTCGACCAGCTCCATCACCTGGAAGCCCTCCGCGCGCGGATCCATCCCGGGGTCCCACTGCTTGAGTCGAAGGGTCAGGGAGTTCCCCTCTTCCTCGATGACGATGAGCTCGATCATGTTCGTCGCCCCGTCGCCGATCCCTCTGACGAGCGAGGCGATGGAGCCTCCTTTGGGCTCTGCCCAGTTCTCCTCGAGCGACTCGCTGCTGTAGTGGCCCGTCATCCAGGCGAGATCGGAGACCTGAGCGGAAGGACCCTGCGCAAGCGATGGTGTGGCAACTAGAAGGACGAGCACAGACCCGACAAGCAGACGCCGCATAGCATTTCTCCCTTCAACGTTGAGGAACGATAGGCGGCGTTTGAGCCCCCCGAAAACTCGACCAGCTCGGTGTCACAGCCACACGGCTGCTCTCACTATCGGATTGTCACCCAGTCTGGCGCTTCGCGCAGAGGATGCCCACATCGGAGGGCTGACGTCAAGTGGGTACGATCCGATTTGGTGGACACGTTCCGAAAGGCGACTACGATGTCCACTGCAGATGGTGGTGTCCCGAAGCACAGCTCTCGCCAGCCGGAGCGTCGCTGACGGTTCAGCGCAATACCGGCATCGCCACGCCGAAGCGGAATCGAGCATGGCTTCGCTGTGTCCGGACTCCTTCGACTTCGTCATGGTCGTACCGGCATACGCCGAGTCGCCCGCCTTCGTCGACGGGTATCGAGCCGCCGCGGAGCATGCGGGCCGGGTGCTGGTCATTGTGGTGCTCAATGGCAGAGCCGGGGCGGCCGCAACGGTTCATGCGTCGAATGCGGACTGCTTTCGTGAGCTCAGCGTTCGGTTTGCGTTGCACGAGCTCGAGCCCGGTGCGTGGCTGGGGCACGATGCCAGTCTGAGCATGCTGGTGGTCGACCGTTTCACACCCGGTCGTCACTTGCCGACGCGTCAGGGGGTTGGCCTGGCTCGCAAGATCGGCGCAGACGTGGCCCTCGAGCTCATCGCGGCCGGTCAGGTGCGCCACCCGTTCATTGCGATGACGGATGCCGACGCACGCCTGCCGGCGGACTACTTCCTACGTGCGGCAGAGCTTGCGCCCGAGTGCTCGGCAGCGGTGTTTCCGTTTTGGCACGAGCCAGGCGGTCGCCGTGACATCGATCGCGCCACCGCGCTGTACGAGATTCGCCTCCGGTACGTCAAGCGTGGTCTCCGGTGGGCGCACTCGCCCTACGCGTTTCACACCGTGGGCAGCACCATGGTGGTGCATGCGCTCTACTATGCCCTGGTCCGGGGCGTGCCCAGGCGCAGGGCAGGAGAGGACTTCTACCTCCTCGGTAAGCTGAGCAAGCTGCGGCCCCTGGCCTCTCTCAAAGGTGAACCTGTCCGGCTTCGCAGTCGCCTGTCCCGGCGCGTGCCGTTCGGGACCGGTTCGGAAAGCGCCAAGCTGGCTCGTGGCGCCGCGTGCGAGCTGTATCACCCCGACTGTTTCGCGGCCGTTCGAGACGTCACGCACGGGCTTCAGCGCCTATCCCGCCAGGGATTCGATTCGGGGCAAGCGGATGTTGGGTCGGCGGTCTCCGAGCTGCTGTCTGGCATGGACCCTCCAGTGAGACGGTTTCTCGAGGCACAGGGTGCCCGCGATGCCTGGCTGGGGATTAGTGCGCAGGCCTCGGACCCGGTGGCGCGGCTTCGTCATCTGCACGACTGGCTCGATGCATTCCGCACGCTCAAGCTGATTCACCATCTGCGGGACCATGCGTTGTCGTCATTGCCGTGGCAGGAGGCGATCCACCGTGCACCGTTCATAGATGAGGTCGAAGACGATGGGGCGTGTCTGACCGAAGCACGAACCGAATTGTTGCGCCTCGAACAGAGCGAGCCGCCGTTGTCTGGCCCCAGTGTCTACCAGGCTGAACGATCCGGGCACGTCTCAGGGCGCGGTTCGTACCCACATGTCGGCCTGAACGGCACTCGAGCCAGGCGAGCCGCCTCCAACGTAGAGCCTGCCATCGATGATGGCCGCCGCGGGTGAGGAGAGTGGCATGGGGAGGGTCGCGACCAACTCCCACTCTCCGCGAGGGGTTAGTGCGAGAATGTTTGGATCGACCTGCTTGGTCTCGCCTGGCTTGGTGGTGTGACCTCCGACCATATAGATCCGGCCGCGGTGGACGAACGTTCCACCCTCGGCATGCGAGTGCCCCTTCGGCAGAGGGGGGCCACTACTCCACGTGTCGGTGTCGGGGGCATAGATGTCGACCCGGGCCTGGTCGAGCTGTTCGCTGTCGTGATGGAACTGGCCGCCGATCGCGTAGATCTTCCCGTCGAACGTCACGCACGAGAACTGATTGCGTGGCACGGGCATGGGCGCGGCGCTCGTCCACTGAGCGGCGCCTCGCGCCCACTCGTCCAGGTCGAGCACCCAATGGTCGGGAGCATCCGTGTCGCGATCTGCTTTGACGCCCCCCATGTAGTGCAGCTGCCGCCCCACGAGCGCGAGGCCCCCACCGCCGCGTGTCTCCGGGAGCAACGGTGCCGCGGTATACCGGTCGCCGTCGATGTCGTAGCTCCACACCTCGGCGATCGTGTGCCCTTTGTAGCCGTCCTTGTAGCCGCCGGCGAACCACACGGTTCGTCCATCGAGCACCATGTTCATGTGAGTGATGGCACTGGGTAGATCCTGAATCCGGGTCCAGCTGTTGTCCCTCGGATCGAAGACGTGGGAGAGCTTGCTCGACCGGACTCCTTCGGTATACCCGCCAAACAGATAGAGCTTGTTGTCCAGCACGACGGTGCCGGGCTCCCATTTCTCCACCGGCATGTCGGGCAGCTTTTCCCAGTCGTCCTGCGCGGCGGCGGTCTCGGGAATCAAGAGCCCAACCGTCAGGAGTATGACGGGAACGATCGGCGCCAGGTGTCGGCTGCACAGTTGGTGGTCAGGTGATGTCATGGCTGCGTGCATGGTCAATGCCTCGTCCCGAATCACGGGGAGTAGTTTTTCCAGCAGATCATACGCCCCTTGACGGACCCGTGACACAGGACACGTTACACAACGCGACACGCCGGCGTCGCGCTGCTCGTCGGATCGGTCTTGCGTTGTCCCGCTGCACCCCGCCGAGACCCTGACCCCAGACAGGTATAATCGGCTGGATCTCGGCGACACAGTCCTCTCGAGTCCGACCGACACTCGGGACGAAAGAGAGAAGACCGATGAGAGTACTCGACACCCGACGTGTCTGTATTGCGACGGCGGCGCTCGCCGTCGTGGCGTTCAGCGGCCCTCACCCGGTGGACGCCGAGGCGCAGGGGCGGACGACCCGGACAGGGGAGCCACCCACGATCACTGCTGGTCGCAGCCAGGCGAACTGGGCGAGTCACAATCTGGACCCGTACAACCAACGGTATGCGACGCTCGACCAGATCAACGCAACGACCGTCGGTCGGCTCCAGCGCCGATGGTCGTTCGACGTGCCGGCCGGGCTCAGCGTCGGCCAGGTTACCCCGCTCGTCGTCGACGGCCTGATGTACGTCCACTCCGGCGCGACGGTGCTCGCCATCAACGCCGTGACCGGGGACGAGGTGTGGAGGCTGGAGGTCGATGGCGTCAGCGGTGGGGTCGTGCGCGGTCCGTTGTACGCCGACGGGACGATCTACTCCTACCACGGCGACAAGCTCGTGGCGGCCGACGCGAAGACCGGGGCGCTCGTCGAGAGCTTTGGCGATGGCGGCGTCCTGCCGATTTTCGGGTTGGCGCTCGAGACCAAGTACCCGGATGTCTATCCACCAGGCTTCGACGCTTCGTCGCTCAACTACCGGATGAATAGTTCGCCCGCCTATTACGACAACACACTGTTTGCCGCCTCCGCGATCTCCGAAGGGAATATCCCCGGCGGGCTCGTCGTGGCCGCCGACGCTGCCACCGGAGCGATCAAGTGGGTGTTCAACACGATACCGCAGGGTCCGCAGGACGAGGGCTGGGAGCTTGCGGACCCGACGTGGGGCGACGGGAAGCGGGTCGGGGCCGGCATATGGACCCAACCGGCGATTGACGTCGAGTTGGGACTGCTCTTTTTCAATACCGCCAATCCGAATCCCCCGTACGACGGGTCCGCGCGACCCGGGGCCAACCTCTTCACCAACTCGACAATCGCGCTCGATCTCGAGACGGGTGCGCTCAGGTGGCACTACCAGACGATTCATCACGACCTCTGGGACTGGGACAACATCACCGGCCCGGTCCTCTTCGACGTGACGCGCAATGGTGAGACCATCAAAGGCGTGGGGGCGGCCGGCAAGAACTGTCTGCTCTATCTCTGGCACCGCGAGACCGGCGAGCCGATCAACCCGATGGTCGAGACGCTCGTGCCCACCGAGACGAACGTGCCAGGTGAGGTCGTCTATCCGACCCAGCCGATTCCGCACAACGCCGCCGGCGTACCGCTGACGCCGTTCTGTGCCACGTATCTCGATCTCGACGACCCCGAGCTGCAGGCGCAGGCGCGACAGATGTACACGCCCTACTCGACCGACGAGCACTACATCGTGGCGCATGGCGGCTCGAGCTTCGGGTCGCCGTCGTTCAGCCCCAGGACCGGTCTGCTCTACGTCACCGGCAAGAACGCCGGTGTGTCACTTCTCGTCAAGCCGCTCGGCGACAGTCTGAAGCTGGGGGAAGGCGGCGGGCACGCAAAGAACTTCACCGAGATCGACCGGATTCCGACCTTTCCGCCCTCGATGACGCTGACCGCCTACGAGCCGGCCAGCGGGAAGGACGTGTGGCAGCGGGTCCTGCCGGCGGTCACCTTCGGCGCCTCGAGCGGCAGCGTGGCAACGGCCGGCGACCTCATCTTTCAAGGTACCGAGGACGGCGGTTTCTATGCGTTTCATACTGGAACCGGAGAGCAGCTCTTCCACTACGACGCGGGGCGCACGATTCGCTCGAGCCCGCTGACGTATGAAATCAACGGCACGCAGTATGTGGCGGTCGTCGCGTCGAACACCGTCCTGGCGTTTGCCTTGCCGTAGCAGTCTGGACGATCTGGTCGTTGCTATGGGAGACGGCCTGGCCTCGCAGGTTTGAAAGCCTGCGCCACATCTTTCTAAGCTGTGAGCCACGGGCAGGTCTTGGTAGGAACCCGGCGACAAGGAGCGGTGCGATGCACAAACAGTCTGGTGGTTCACGACCTGGTCTGGCGACGGCGGTCGGCATCGTGATGCTTGCGACACTCGCGGCAGTCTCGCAGCCGGAGCCTGCCTACGCGCAAGCCGCCGACGGGTTCGTCCCGGTGACGGACGCGATGCTGGCGAATCCGTCCGATGACGACTGGCTGAGCTGGCGCCGGACGCTCGACGGGTGGGGGTACAGCCCGCTCAGCCAGATTGACCGCGAGAACGTGGGCGACTTGCGGATGGTCTGGACCCGGGCGCTCGCGACCGGACGCCAGGAAGGCACGCCTCTGGCCTACGACGGGGTGCTCTACATGCCCCAGTCGAACGACGTCATCGAGGCGATCGATGCAGTGACGGGCGACCTGATCTGGTCGTATCGGCGCGACCTGCCGGACGATGTCTACGAGTTCGTGGGGGGCAACGCCCGCAGCAACCGGAACATCGCGATCTTCGACCGGTTCATCGTGAACACCACCGACGACGACTTCTTCCTCGGCCTCGACGCCACCACTGGCGAGATCGCCTGGGAGACCGAGATCTTCGACTATCAGGAGACCCCGGCCGGACACAGCGCGGGGCCGATCATCGCCGACGGCAAGGCGATCTCAGGCCGAAGCTGCCGGCCGACGGGCGGGCCGGAGACCTGCGTCATCGTGGCGCACGACGCGCAGACCGGCGAGGAGGTGTGGCGGCGCAGCACCATCCCGCGACCGGGCGAGCCGGGCGACGAGACCTGGGGCGGGGTGCCGTGGGAAGAGCGGATTCACGTCGGCAGCTGGATGCCGGCCAGTTATGACCCGGAGCTCCGGCTCATCTACCAGGGCACCTCGGTCACCTCGCCGGCGCCGAAGTTCATGCTGGGCGGCATCGAGAACACGCACCTCTATCACAACTCGACGCTGGCGCTGGACCCCGACACCGGGGAGATCCGCTGGCACTACCAGCACCTGAACGACCACTGGGATCTGGACCATCCATTCGAGCGCATCCTGGTCGACACCGCCGTTGCGCCAGACCCGTCCGCGGTGAGCTGGATCAATCCGCGGATTCAGCCGGGTGAGGTCCGCAAGGTGATGACCGGCATCCCCGGCAAGACCGGCGTGGTCTACACGCTCGACCGCGAGACCGGCGAGTTTCTCTGGGCGACGCCCACTGTGACCCAGAACGTCATCAGCCACATCGATGGCGCCACCGGGGCGGTGTCGACGAACGCGGAGGTCGTCTTCAACCGGCCCGGCCAGGAGGTGTTCACCTGCCCCACCTGGAACGGCGGCAAAGACTGGGAGGCCGGCGCCTACAGTCCGCTGACCAACACGATGTACATGCCGCTGCGAAACACCTGTGCGCGGATGATGGCGACCACCGAGTTCGACCCCGACACGCCGGCCGCACGCACCGAGAGCCGGTCGGCTACCTATGCCATCGCCTACCGGCATCAGATTGCACCGGGCACGGACGACGTGGGCACCATCCGTGCGATTTCCGCCGAGACCGGTGAGACCACCTGGCTTTACGAGCAACGGGCGGCCACGATGTCGCTGGTCGCGACCGGGGGCGGGCTGCTGTTTGGCGGCGACGTCAACGGACGGGTTCGCGCCTGGGACCAGGAGACGGGCGAGGTGCTGTGGGAAATCAACCTCGGGTCGCCGCTCAGCGGCTTTCCGATCAGCTTCGCCGTGGATGGCCGGCAGTATCTGGCGTTCGGCACCGGCTCCGGGGGCACAGCGTCGCACTTCATGGGACTGACCCCCGAGCTGCGTCCCAGCTCTGGCAACAACCTGTTCGTGTTCGCCCTGCCGGAGTGAGAACCATGGAGAATCAGCGATTCTCTGGCGCAGGCCTTCCCGCCTTCGCCAAGGTTGCGGCGGGCGGGCAGGTCGGCGATCGCACCAGATGGTTCTGTGGCGCAGGCCTTCAGGCCTGCGATCGCACGGCTAGAGCCGTGCGCCACATGGCCACCATCGTGGCCGCAGTTGCCACGATGACGACCTCGGTCGTCGCCCAACCGTCCGCCTTCGACATTTACTGGGTGGACGTGGAGGGCGGCGCCGCCACGCTCGCCGTGTCGCCCACCGGCGAGTCGATGCTGATCGATACCGGCTTCCCCGGGTCGGATAATCGCGACGCGAGGCGCATCTTCGCCGCGGCTCAGGAAGCCGGACTGAGCCGCATCGACCATCTCGTCATCACGCATTATCACACCGACCACGTGGGCGGTCTCGAAGCCCTGGCCGAGATGATTCCGATCGGGCGCTGCTACGACCACGGCACCAACACCGAGGAGGCGAATCAGCGCTGGGTCGACGCGTATCTTCGGGTGTGCGGCGACAAGCGGTCGGTCGTCGCGGCCGGCGATCGGATCTCGCTTGGTGGCGTCGACGTCGCCGTCATCGCGTCGAACGAGCGGATCATTTCGACCCCGGTGAACGGCGGCGCTGGGAACCCGCTGTGCGCGACCGCCGAGCAGAAGGCGCAGGCCAGCCCGGAGAACCAGCGCAGCGTCGGGGTCCTGTTCACTTACGGGGGATTCACCTTTCTCGACCTCGGCGACTTCAACTGGGCCAAGGAGGTCGAGCTGTCCTGCCCGGTGAACCTGGTCGGCGAGGTGACCGTCTATCAGACGAGCCGCCACGCCGCCTTCGACGACGCCGGCTCGCCGACGCACCTCTATGCGATGAAGCCGCAGGTGGTGGTGGTCAACAACGGTCCTCGCAAAGGGCTGGGCGGAACATCACCCGGGTTCGACGCGGTGATGACCCGGCACTACCAGCGCATCGCCGCCAGCCCTGGTCTGGAGGGGGTGTGGCAGGGGCACCGCTCGCTGTTCGCGCCCGGTCCCGAGGACAACACGGCCGAGGAGATGATCGCGAACCTCGAAGAGACCGACGCGTGCGAGGGGCACTGGATTCGCGCCGCAGTCGAGCCTGACGGTGCCTTTACGGTGCTGAACAGCCGGAACGGCCACAGCCGCTCCTACATGGCGCGCTGACCAGCGCCGAGATCGAGTCTCCCATGACCCTGGACACCCATTCCGTTCTCGCGTCCGCACTGGTTGGACTGTACGCCTGTGGCGGCGCCACCATGCCACCCACTCCCGAGGGGTCCACACCGCGCGCGATCGTGAAAGGCGGCGACGGTCGAACCGGCGGCTACGAGGCCGTCGCCGGGTGGTGGAAGCCGGCGCCGGATCACGAAGATCCCTGGACCTGGGGCGAAGTGTCTGGCGTGGCGGCGGACACGCCTGACCGGATCATCGTGGCGGTGTGGGGAGACCGCAACGCCGACGGCGAGCGTCGCGACGGCACGTCGAACTATCTCGTGGTCGTCGACCGGAACGGCAATCTGGTGGAGAACTGGTCGCAGTGGGACGACACCCTCAACCGTCCCCACCAGGTCTACATCAGCCCGTACGACCCCGAGCGTCACGTGTGGGTGGTGGAGCGAGGCCGCGGGCGCGGAGTCCACATGCAGGTGCTGAAGTTCACCAACGATGGCAGCGAGCTGGTGATGCGGTTGGGCGACGGGGACGACCCGGCGACACGGGCGGAGGCGCGGGCAAACCCGAACCCTGGGCCGTTCGACTACGGCGACCCGGCGGTGCTGGCCTTTCTGGCCGACGGCAGCTTCCTGCTCGGTGACGGCTACTGGAACACGCGCATCGTCAAGTACGACGCCGACGGCAACTACCTGATGGAGTGGGGCGAGGCTGGCACCGGTCCCGGACAGTTCGATCTGGTCCACGGGCTGGCCATCGACCAGGAGCATCGAGTCTACGTCGCCGACCGCCGGAACAACCGGGTCCAGATCTTCACCGAAGACGGGGACTTCATCGACGAATGGCCCGACATCACCGACCCGGTCGGCGTGTTCATCGACGAGCACCACGCGGTCTGGGTCATCTCGGCCAGCCTGCACCGGGTGCTCAAGTACAGCCTCGACGGCGAGTTGGAGCACACCTGGGGCGCCTATGGCGGTCCGGGTGGCCTGGCGGGCGGGCTGTTCCGCCCGCACCAGCTCGACGTGGACGAAGAAGGCAACGTCTACATCGCCAGCTGGTCGGGCGGCTGGCTCAACAAGTTCGTGCCGAAGCCTGACGCCGATCCGAGCAGGCTTGTGGGAAGAGGGCTCGTCATTAAATAGTGAATAGTGAATAGTGAGTCCTGCTTGGCCAGGCCAACTCACCGATCCGGATTCTACCGATCGTGATGCTGTGTTACCTTACCTTCACGGGAGCGTTTCTAAGCGTAGGGCGTGACGTGTAGCGGCCGGTAACCATGGGAGATTGCAGATGCTCGAGAAATGCTTCGCGGCGTTCTTCACTCTGGCGATCATGGTCACGCTCGCACCCCGGCCGGTCATGGCCCAGTCCGCCGCAGGCGGGATGCCGATGCGGACGCCGGATGGCCATCCGGATGTCTCCGGTGTCTTTACCTTCCGCACCCTGACACCGCTCCAGCGGCCCGCCCAGTTCGCGGGACAAGAGACCCTGACGCCAGAGGAAGCCGCGGCGTTCGAGGCGTCGGAGAGAACGCGTCAGAACCGTGACCTCTTCGACCCCGAGACGGGGGCGCCGAACGCCGGATACCAGTCGCGTGAGGATGGCGGCGTGCTGTCGTACAACGAGTTCTGGTATGAGCGCGGCATCGAGCTGACCTCCGACAAGCGGACGTCGCTCATCATCGATCCGCCTGATGGACGGTATCCGCCGCAGACAGAGGCGGCCCGCATGGCGAGCCGGGAGCGGTCTGCCTACCGACGGGAGCATATGTACGACTCCTACGAGAACCGGGGTATGGGCGACCGGTGCATCATGTTCTCCAAATCGGGTCCACCGATCAGGTCCGGCGCCTACAACAACAACTTGATGATCTTCCAGACGGCCGAGCACGTGGTGATACTCACCGAGCAGGCGCGACAGGCGCGGGTCATCCCGCTCGAGGACACCGCCAAGCCCCCGTTCGAGCAGCTCGCAGGCGTGTCGCGCGGGCACTGGGAAGGGGAGATCCTGGTCGTCGAGACGACTCAGTTCCGCGATTGGGGGAACGGGAGAATCGGCTCGGACATGCAGCTGGTTGAACGCCTGACCCGACTCGACTCAGACACTATCGCCTACGAGTACACCGTCACCGACCCGTCGGTATATACCGCCCCCTATACGGTCATGATGCCGTTCCGGCGCACCGACGGTCCGCTCTTCGAGTACGCGTGCCATGAAGGCAACATCGGGCTGTATGGGATTCTGGCCGGCGCACGAAATCTCGAACGTCTGGGGCGCGAGCTGCGTCCCTGACCTGCGGGGTCTACACCTGCGAGGCGAAGAAGCGCAGGTTCCAGGCAAGCTGCTAGGCGCGCGGAACCCGGTTGCCGGCAAGGACGGTCTCGCTCGGAAAGAGTCGTTGTCGGCCGGTTCGCGTGTTTCCGTAGTTGTCGACGAACTCGAACGACCCTTCGCGTAGCTCGAGCACCGCCACGTCGGCCGGGGCGCCTACATTGAGCGTCCCACGGTCCCGGAACAGCGGGTAGACGCGCGAGGCGTTGACGGTCGCGCGTGCAACCACCTGGTCGATCGTCATCCCGAAGTTCAGAAACTTCGACATCACGTTCGGGAAGTCGATGACGCTTTCCGCGTTCCGGCTGGTCGTATTGCCGTCGGTGGAAATCGTATCGGGCCAGAAGCCCGCCTGGAGGATGCGGTCGAAGGTGTCCCAGAGCAGATGTCCCGAGCGTCCGTTGGCCACGTCGAACCACACGCCGCGCCGCCGTGCGGCGAGCACCTCCGGCAGAATCTGGTCGTCGTCGTCGATGATGCTGTTGGGCGGCGGTGCCAGCATGTGGGTGACGATGTCGCCGCGCTTGAGCTGACCGATCAGGGTGGACATCGGCGAGGCCGTCTGGCCGATGTGAATCATCACGGGCAGGTTGAAGGATGAGGCCACTTCTTGCGCGCGGCGCAGTACCTCGACGTCGTCTGCGGCGACCCCCTGGGTTAACCGTGCCTTGACGCCCACGACAAAGTCTCGGTTCTGTGCGATCGCCGCCTTCGCAGCGTCGACATCCGCTAGGGTGAGGTCCATCGTGTCGCCGTCGGGCAGGATACCGGCGCGCCCGATGTTGAGGAGCACGCGGGCCGGCTGCGGCGCCGACCTGGCGATGGCCACCATCTGGCCGATCTGATCGGCGCCCTCCGACCCTGCGTCGACCCAGCCGGTCACACCGTCCGACAGGCAGATCGATGGGCCGTTCTCGTCCTGGGCATAATGCGTATGGACGTCGAGCAGTCCTGGAACGACCAGCTTGCCGGTCGCATCGATGACCTCCGCGCCCTCGGGCGCGATCTCGGCCTCGACCGCCGCGATGCGGCCAGCCGCGATTGCCACATCGCGGATCGCGTTGACCCGTAGCGAGGGGTCGATTATGCGCCCGCCCTTGACTACCAGGTCGTAGTCGGCCGCGAGGGCCAGTGAACTACGGGCGAACGTCACGACGCTTGCAGCCGCTGCGTAGACGAACTGGCGCCGATTCATCATCGTCTGTATCTCCCCGAATCGATGTCGAGGAGATGCTCTGTGCATTGCTTCCGCATGTCAACAGGCCGTTGGTGGAGAGATGTTAATGCAGACACTTTCGCACGGCCTGACACCTGCGCTCCGGAGAGTATAATCGGCTGATTCTCAGCAGGTTATGCCTCTCGAATCCGGCCCGACCCTCGCTTCCTATCACGCTACCGCCAAGCTCGACCGCCTGGTGCCGGCGCCATGACGAGACCGAGGAGGGCGCGGCGTATCCTCCGGGCGGGGCTGGTCACGACGGCAGTCATCGGAGGTGCCTGCGCGGCGTGGTGGCAGACCCCGCGGGCCGCGTCGGCGCCGCGGTTCGAGACGGCCGAACCGCAGGGCCAGCCGGTGTTCCGGCGGGAGGACGTCAGGCCGTCGCTCGAGAACCCGAGTGCCGACGGGCGCGAGTTTTTCTTCACGCGGGCAATCTACAGCGGAGCCGGGCGGGGCGGGTGGGGTGGGTCGTGGGCCACCGACTATCCGAAAGCCGACCGACAGTTTCTCTCCATCATCGACCGCCTGGTCGACCTCGACGCCTACGAAGGGGAGAACGCCATCCAGCTCGACGATCCCGAGCTTCGCCGGTATCCGTTCCTCTATGCCCTGCAAGTTGGCTACATGAACATGACCGAGCCGGAGGCGCGGGGGCTGCGCGACTACCTGCTGGCGGGCGGGTTCCTGATGATTGACGACTTCTGGGGAAGCTGGGATTGGGAGAATTTCGAACGGGAAATCAAGCGCGTGCTACCCGAGTACCCAATCGTCGAGGTGCCGCTCGAACACCCGATCTTCAACACGGTCTACGACATCGACGAGATCATCCAGGTCCCGTCGCTCTATCGGGCCCAGGGTGGGCCGACCTGGCAACGAGACGGGATTACGCCGCATGTGCGTGGCATCTTCGACGACGATGGGCGCCTGATAGTCATCATCAACTGGAACACCGACATCGGCGACGCCTGGGAGTGGGCCGAGCATCCGTACTATCCGCTGAAGTATTCGACCTACGCGATCGAGATCACCGTCAACACGACCATCTACGCGATGAGTCACTGACACCGGCCTGCCGGCGGTGTTACGTGAACATGCCCAGGGTCTCGAACTTGCCGCCCAGCACATCCTCCGATTTGGAGTGTCCCAGGTACTCGTCGATGAGTGTGGCGTAGACGCGTCGAAAGTCGGTGGTGTGCTGCAGATTGCCGCCGAGGATGAGGTCGGTCAGGCTGGGCGGGGTGCCATACTGCCCGCCCTTGACGCCGCCGCCGAGCACGAACGAGACGTTGGCGGTGCCGTGATCGGTGCCCAGGCTGGTGTTCTCCGGCACGCGCCGGCCGAATTCGCTGTGGATGAGGATGGCGACCTCGTCCTGCTTGCCGAGCCGTTTCATCTCCTCGAAGAAGCCCCAGACTGCGTCCGAGCAGTACTGCACCTGCCGGTCGAATGGGCTCTCCTGGTTCACGTGCGTGTCGAACAGGCTGTTCCGCAGCCGCACGTAGTAGAGCCGCGCCGGGAAGTCGTTCTCGACGAGCGCCACGACCTTATCGAGGTCGAGCAGCCGCAGGTCCGGCGTGCGCGTCCGGGCGTAGTTCTGCCACGCCTGGCGCACGAGGGCCGAGGCCTCGCGGGCGCTCTGGTTCACGTCGAGCAGGAATCGGTGGGTGTCGTTGCGCGGTTCCTGTCCGGTGCCGATCCGTTCGACCTGTGCCTGCTGCGGGTGAAACAGGTCGCGGCGGAACCCGTTCGGATCCTGGAAGACCACCGGCACGTGGTCGCGGGCCCGGACCGCCAGGGTCTGGGTCGCCGAAATGTTGACCAGGTAGTTCGGCGTGCCCTTCGGGTCGAGGGCGTCCGCCGTCCGGCCGTACCAGCCGTAGGGTTCGCCGCTGTTGGGGGCCCCGGTGTGCCAGAACGAGCTGGAGGCGAAGTGGGAGAACGACGGTTGGTCGTAGCCGGTGCCGTGGATGAGGGCCGCATTGCCCTCGTCCCAGAGCCGGTGCATGCCGACCATCGACTTCTGGAACCCGAAGTGGTCGTCGACCTTGATGACGTCCGCTTCCCGGACACCGACGTTCGGACGGAGCCGGTAGAGCGCGTCGTCTCCGTAGGGTACGAATGCGCTCAGGCCGTCATAGCCGCCGAACCATTCGAACACCACCAGGATCTTGCCTGGGGTGGCCGCCAGCGCGGTCGACGCCGCCCCAAACATCGGCGGCAGCGGACTGACGCCGCCCAGAATCCCCAGGCCGATGCCCTGCGCGCCGATCTTGAGCGCCTGACGGCGGGAGACGCCGCTCTGTTCGCACAGCTTCTTGCTTCGGTTAGTCATGGTGATACACCTGCTAATCGATCTGATGTTCCGGCTAGTCGATCTGATATTCCGGTGTACTCATTATCAGATGGGCGACCATGCGTAGCGGGTCTTCCAGGTATGTTTCTGCGCGGCGCAGATCGTCGGTGCCGAGCTCATCCCCGAGCAGTTGGATGAGGCCGGTGCGGAAGTCCTCCGACACCGGCATCCGCAAGAACCGGCCCAAGAGGTGATCGACCGCCGCGGTCGTCGTGGTCGCGCCGGTGTCGAGCACCATCCGGGTCATGTCGACCCGCGTGGCGCCGCGTGGCGTCGGAATCAGCTTCTGCATTGCGGTGGCCCAGGCGCGGTAGCCGGAGACCCGCGTGTTGAACAGCTCGTCCCGCTCGCGGGCTGCCATGTTGAAGGCGGTCTGCTCGGCGGTCGGGTCCAGCGCGATTGCCGATGTGAAGTTCTGTCCGCTCCGGAGCCGCTCACCGATGGTGCCGTCGCCGCCCCGCGACAGGAAGTTCGGGTCGCGGAACCCGACCACGCCCGGGAAGAGGAAGTCGAACGCCACGTTGCCGCGCCGCTGCAGCAGCGCGGGCGTGATCCACGACTGCCCCTGGGCCCAGCCGGCCACCGACGGCGGGTTCAGCAGCTGCTGTCCCAGGCCGGTCGTGGTGCTGTTGAAGTCCGGCACACCGGGCACATCCTCCGCGCCCAGCTGGTTGAGCAGCGTGATGACATGCTCGACCGGTCCCTTGATGTGTGCCCCGTAGGAGGCTTCGCTGTAGAAATCGCGCGACAGGAAAACGGTCGTCAGCAGCGGCCGCAGCTCGTAGTCGGCGTCGCGGAACAGGGCGCCGAGCTCACTGGTGAGCACCTCGCCCGGGTCATCCCGGACGAAGAACCGGTAGAGTTTGGCCGCGATGTACTCCGCGGTGACCGGCTGCTCGAGAATGATGTTGAGCACGTCAACGCCGTCGAAGTTCCCGGTGCGTCCCAGGAACGTCTTCTCGCCGTCGTCGTGCAGCTCGGCGTTCACCACGAAGTCGAGGTTGTCGTAGTTCCAGCCCGTGAATGCGCGCGCCGCCTCCCGGACGTCCTGCTCGCTGTAGTTGCCGACGCCCATCGTGAAGAGCTCCATCACCTCGCGGGCGAAGTTCTCGTTGGCGGCCCCCTTCACGTTCACCCCGGCGTCCAGGTAGTAGAGCATGCCCGGGTCCTTTGCGACCGCCTCGGCCAGGTCCCCGAAGTTGCCGGCGGCGTGGCGCTCGAACATCTCGACCTGCCCGAGCATCTTCCGGTAGTCGCGAACCTTGCCCTCGGCGGTCGCGAAGTGTCCGTGCCAGAAGAGCGCCAGCTTCTCCTGGAGCGGCCGGTGTGTGTCGAGCATCCGTTCGGCCCACCAGTAGCCAACCCGGCGCGCTTCCATCCCGGTCGCGCGCAGCCAGTAGAAGAACCGGTCGGAGACCGGCTGCATGTGGCGGTTGACGCCCTCCGGCTTCACCCGGATACCCATGCTCTCGCCTCGCTCCATCGCCAGCTCGGTAGCGGCCGGCCGGCTCGGCGGGAAGTCCGCCAGCGAGTCGTCGAAGAAGCCGGAGTGCTCGAACGGTTCCAGATGGTCGTTTGAGAGGCTGTCGTAGTGCACCAGGGATCGCACCGCCTCGGCTGGCGTCATGTCCGCCAGTTTCTGGATCTCGTCTGGTGTGCCGCTGAAGCCCGCGCGGCCAAGCAGATGCTCGGCACGGTCGTAGCTCCAGTCCACGGCTGTAATCGGGGTCAGGTCCCCCTTCCAGGAAGCCGGTCCTGGCGACCAGTCCTTCTGCTGTGCCGAAACGGCGTGACCGGTGATGGCAAGCGTCAGCACAGTGCCCGCCACGGCCGCCCAACGGTGGTGTCGAGTCGTCATGGGGTGGTCCTTCACTTCCAGGTCGGTCTCTCGGGCAGGGCCGTTCCCTTCATCCGGAATCTGCGTTCTGGCACCCTCGTCAGCCCCCTTATACACCGAGCCCCGCCCGCACGGCCAGGTTTCTTCGCCGCCGCCGTCGACGTGGAACCGATTTCGTGCGCTCGGCGTCGCTCGGGTGTATAAAGGCACGATCCGGGGCAGCCATGCGGAAAACCCGGCCGAGGTGCTGATACATGACCGGTAGACGCCTCGTCGTTGCGACGATGGTAGGCAGTATCGTGCTCTGTGCCAACGCCAGCTTCCAGGCGGCGCGTGCCAGACAAGAGGCCGGTCAACTGCATGAGGTCTTTCCGGACGCCTCGGACTTTTCACTCAAGGCCGGCGATCTGCCGTATTTCGAAGCGTTCACGACCGACCCGCAAACAGGCCGTCAAGTGCTGGCCGGGTTCGTCTTCTACACGACCGATCTCGAGCCGCTGGAGCGGGGCTACACAGGACCGATCAAGATCCTGGTCGGGATGGCGATCGGGGGAACGCTCACCGGCAGCAAGATGATCGAGAATCGAGAGCCATTCGGCTATTTTACGGTCGACACGTCCGGCTTCCACGATCAATTCACGGGCAAGAGCGTCTTCGATCAGTTCGAGGTTGGCCAAGACATCGATGCCGTCTCAGGGGCCACGATCACGGTCTCGAGCGCAACACGCTCCATCCGAAAGGGCGTTCGACGAATCGCCAGACAGTATCTGCTTGATTACTCGTTTCGACCTGCCCGCACCACGCCATAGGGGTCGGCCCCGGCGCTCCAGGAGAGCAGTCATCATCGCTCCGGGAGCGCGAAGACAAACAGGTTGTTGCCGGCGCTCGGGCGTATCTCGGGCGTCAGGCGAATGAACCCCGACGCGGTCGCGGCGTTGCCGGTGCTGACCGCCACGTACTGCCGGCCGTCGACCGCGAAGCTGATCGGAAACCCGGTCACCGAGGACCCGAGGTTAATCTCCCACAGCACCTCGCCCGTTTCCTGGTCGAGGGCGCGGAAGCGTCCGTTTACGTCGCCGCCAAAGACCAGTCCTCCCCCAGTGGTGACGAGCGACATGGTGGCGGACCGCTGCTCGTGGATCCAGGCCGTCTGGCCCGTTTCGGCCGAAATCGCATGCACGGTGCCCAGCTGCTCGGTGCCTGGCGCGAGCTGGAATCGGGCTGCGAGTCGGTAGATCGCCAAGCCTCCGTCCATCGTCGACAGGACCCGCGCACAGGTGCTGCGCAGCGGATAGTACATCGTGTTGGTCAGCGGGCTGTAGGCGCCCGCCTCCCAGTCTTTGCCGCCGATCCAGGAGGGGCAGGCGAGCACCTCCTGGCCGAGCCCGCTGAAGACCACCTCGGAGTTCTCGGTCACCGCCCCGGTGGCCCCGTCGATGTGGCTGATGACGTTCTGGGTGACCGTCGGCGTGGCCCAGAGAAACTCGCCGGTCTCGCGATCGAGCGTGTAGACCACCCCGGTCTTTCCCGGGATGCCGGTCATCACCTTACGGNTCTCTCCGGTCTGGAGTCTGGGGTTGATCCAACTGACAGCGGACGGGTCGGGGGCGACAGCGGTGTCCACCAGGAGCCGCTCGAAGGGATGGTCGAGGTCCCAGTGATCGATGAGGTGCTGGTAGTACCACGCAATCTCGCCGGTGTCGGCCTCGAGCGCCAGCGTCGAGTTGTGGTAGAGGTGCGCAAGCTCGGTGCCGCCAAGCATGAACTTCGGCGCCGGCGAGGTCACCGAGGTCCCGATATAGATCAAGTTCAGCGCCGGGTCGTAGCTCGGCACCATCCAGGCGCCGACATGTTGCCGGTCTTCGAACGCCACGTCGCCCCAGGTCTCGTCACCCGGCTCACCCGGTCGAGGGATAGTACTGCGCCGCCACAGCTCCGCGCCGGTCTGCGCGTCGTGGGCGGTGATGACGCACGACTCGGGCTTGCGACAGCTTCGGCCAGAGACGACCTTTCCGTTTGCGATGATGGGCCCGGAGCTCTGCATGGCGGGATTGGTCTCGTAGTCGAGTATCTCGGTCTCCCACACCATGTCGCCCGACTCGGCGTCGAGCGCGAACACGTGGTCATCGATGCTCGTGTCGATGATGCGCGTGCCGTAGATGGCGATGTTGCGGTTGTTGGTCACCAGCCCGCCGTCGCCCACGCTGTCCGGCACCTCCCGTCGATGCTCCCACAGCAGGTCGCCGGTGGTCGCATCGATCGCCTGTATGACATCCCGCGGGTTCGGCATGTAGAGCACCCCGTCATAGGCCAGCGGGGTCCCTTGCTGACTGCCGCGGCCCAGGGCGCGCGTCCAGACCATGCGCAGCTCGCCGACGTTCTCGCGGGTGATCTGGTCGAGTGGGCTGTAGCCCCAGCCGTCGGGCGTCCGGCGCCACATGAGCCAGTCCTCTGGCGCTGGCGCTTGGAGCATCGCGTCGGTGACCGGTACGAACTCGGCAGAAGACTGGGCATGAGCGGTTAACCCAGCAGCCGCGCAGGCCGTCACGACAACCGCGATGACCAGGCCGCCTCGAGAAACACCAGCTTGTATACGCATCGCGTGGCTCCTTAGGAATCGGGCGGAAATAGATGTGTGACTTCTGGGCGTCGAGGCGCCCAGCCTACCGCAGGTCAACTACGGGTTCAATCTCTAGGACACTCGAGCTCACCTACCTGTCGGACTGCCGTGTTGAGAGGTGAGCGCCGCGATGGCTGGGCTATGCGATCTGCGTCGGGCGATTGCGGCCCGCCAGCCTCGACCGGAGATCCGGGCTAAGATGCAGGGGTCACATCGCG
>PBRZ01000116.1 GCA_002726085.1 Acidobacteriota bacterium | reverse complement strand
GGCCGAGGGCGGACCGGAATTCCGCAACAGTTGGGGCGATGGTGAGTTCAACGGCAATGATGCCTTTCTCAGTACCAACGCTAACGTTCCCGAGCCGGCCTCGTTCGCGCTGGTGGGTCTGAGTGGCCTGCTCCTGCTCCGTCGCCGTCGCTGAGCCGTGCGACCAAACCAATCCGCATCAGAGAGGCGGCTGACCGGTGATTCGGCAGCCGCCCTTTTACTCCACCAGGGAATTGTGATCCGATCGTCAACCATTGCGTGACAACCATGATCTTTCGTTTTGTGACGCTCCCTATCGGATGGATGGCCGCCCAGTTCGCCACAACCGCTCCCGTGGCGGGGGCGGAGCAATTCGCGGATGAATTCTCCGGCAGCAGCAAGGAGTGGGAGTTTGCCCCTCCCTCGATGTGGTCGGTCAAAGGAGGCTCGCTGCACGCCGAGGTGACCAAGGGTTCGGACACGCGTGCGCTGGCAAAGACGAAATCCGTGGCCGACGTGTTGATCGAGACCGAGCTTCGCTTTGCTGCCGATTCGCCGCGACAGAACTTTGGCTTCGTGTTTCGCGCCGACGATGACGAGCACCGGCTCATCCTGCGGTATTACGATCATCCCAAGGCGCTGGAACTGCTCTCCTTTCACGGGAGCGCATGGAAGCGACTGGGTGAGCGGTCCGCCTCGATCAATGTAACCCCCGGTGATTGGCACACTATGAAGCTCGCTGCGGTGGGGTCGACCGTGGTGGCCAAGCTCTGGCCGAGCGGCCAGGCCGAGCCGGGCTGGCAATTCCACGCACGGGTCGAGACGCTTCACGCCGGACGGGCCGGGCTGGTGGTGCACGATGCGGGCAAGTTCGAGTTTCGCAAGTTTACCCTCTCCACCGAGGCACCGGCGCTCCGCGAGTTGCAACAGCAGCTCGAGGCCGAGCGACTGGCCATGCTCAAGAAACTGCGCAGCTCCCTTCGCCTGGCTGTCGCCCCGCGTGCTTTCCCGGAAGACGGCGGCAAGACCCGCGTCATCGAAGTGGTGCCCTTCGCCCAGGCCGACCGCTATCCCCTGGCCGGGAGGCTGACCTGGACTGTGAACGGCAAGACCGTCCGGCAGCGCCAGGTCACCATCGGCGATTACGAGCGCCAGGCCTTGCTTGTCGAACTGCCGGAACCTGTCAGGGCCGTGAGGGTGGACGTGACGCTCTCCACGGCAGACGGCCTCGAACTCAAGAATACCGCGATCCTGGAACCGGCCGCGCTCAAACCGTGGCGACACTACGTCAAGCAATCGATCGAGACCCTCATCGAGCACGGGCGGGATGACTACGGTCCCAAGAAGACCCCGCTGATCATGGCGGTGCTGGATACCACCACGCTGCGCTCCCCGAGAGAGCCGGAGCGGCTCGATGCCATCGTCCGCCTCGAAGGGCGTATTCATCGCCGGGCCGAACGAGGCAGCAACCTGTGGTACGACCAGGGACTGATCAACGCCATGCGCCACCTCTCGGAGCTCACTGGTGAGGCGAAGTACGCCCGGGCGGCGGACGACTACATCAGGCATTTCCTCGCGAACTGCAACAAGCCCAGGGATGGCCGGTACGGCTACCACACCGGGTTGCCCGCCTGGGGCTCGCACATCTACTGGGACTGCTATGAGGAGCGACCGGCCGGCGACCAGAACGGAAGCGGGCCGCATGAGATCCTCGTTTTTCGCGCCAACTGGCAGAACATGTCGGGCCTGGCCCCGAAGGAGGTCCGCCGCATCGCGGACGGAGTCTGGGAACACCACATCGTGGACGAGAAAACCGGCCAGCACAATCGTCATGACGACGGCAGAGTGGGCTGCGACTTCGCTTTCTCGGGTGGCTCCTTTCTCCTGCTCTTCGCAACCATGTCGAAGGTCACAGGCGAGTCGCACTATCTCGACAAGGCCAAGACGGTGGCCGACTGGCACTGGAAGAACCGGAACAGGACGACCAATCTCCCGGCGGACTGCCCCGGACCGAACGGGAGATACGATGGAAGTCATACCTTTACCACGGTGAGCGGCCCGCATGCCATGTCGCTGCTGGAGGCCTATCGCGTGACCGGAGACGACTACTTCCGCCAAATCGCCAACACATACATCAAGTCCTACGACAAGTTCGGGTGGGACGAGGAGGCCAAAACCTATCATGCGATGCTGGAGCTGGCCGGCAAGCCGGTTCCCGACCGGGAAAAGGGCGGCGGCTACGGCGCCTACGCCCCCTATGGTCATGTCAATGTTTGGCGGACGACATTCTATTCCTACGAATTCACGCTCTCCGCGGCGCAGTCTGCGATCCTGGCTTACGAGTTGTCCGGCAAGGGCAGAGACAAGCGCGATCCCGAACTGCTGGCCATCGCGAAGCGGTGGGCTTCGGTGGTGGAGGGTGCCATGCCCGCGCACACCGGCCGACGCTGGAAGAAGGAACTCGAGAATTCCATGCCGCGGTCCAGAGAGACGGGCGGTGCGTATGCGGAAGACTACGGCCGGGCGATTTCCTTCTTTGTCCATCTGCATCGTGCGACCGGTCAGAAACATCACCTCGATCTCGCCAACCGGCTCGCCGAAGATGCGGTGTGCAAGCTCTACCACAACGGCCTCTTCAAAGGCCATGCCGCCAAACCGTATTATGAGACCACCAATGGCGTAGGGCTACTGCTCTACGCATTGCTCGAACTGGACTCGCATGATGAACCCTTGAAGGGAGCACTGTGAGCTCAAACCACCGAGTCCCGGCCGCCTTGCTGATCCTGTTCCAATCGACTGCCTTGCTGCATGCCGACGAGCCCGCGCCTTGGCGCGATTACGTCATCGCCTGTCTCGACACCCTGATTGAGCGAGGCACGGACGTCTATGGTCCGAAAAAGACGCCGCTGATGATGAGCGTGATTGACGTCCGGACCATGGACTCGCCAGAGAAGCCGGATCTTGTCGACAGCATGATCCGGTTCGAAGGGCGCCTACATCGGCGCGGCGAGCGCGGCTCGAATCTCTGGAATGATCAGCCCACCCTCCGGGCCATGTATCAGGTGAGTCGAGCCACCGGCAAAGGGAAGTATTCCAAAGCCGCCGACGACTACATCCGATTCGCCCTGAAAACCTGCCGAAAGGAGAACGGGCTCCTGGCCTGGGGGTCCCACATTCACTGGGATTGCTATCGAGATCGGGCTGGCGGCGACCGCGATGGCCGGGGACCCCATGAGATTCTCATCCACCAGGCCGCCTGGCCCGAAATGTACCGCCTCGATCCGAAAGCGGTGAAGGAGCAGGCCGACTTAATCTGGAAATGGCACGTCCACGATCATGAGCGCGGCCGGCACAATCGTCATGACGACGGGGCGCCCGGAGCGGATTTCCCCTTCTCGGGCGGATCATACATCCAGGCCTTCGCCTTCATGCACAGCGTGACGCCCGGAGACACCGAGTACCTCCACCGCGCCAAGCTGGTGGCCGACTGGCACTGGCGGCATCGCAACAAGAAGACGAACCTGGTGGCATTCGTGCCTGCCAACATGTATTCGGACTCCAAGCCCTCTCACTTCTACGGCAGCACTTTCGCATCTGCCATCACGGGGCCTCTCGCCTCCCAACTGTTGCGGAGCTACCAGTTGACCGGAGACAAGCACTTTCGGGAGATGGCGCTCTCCTACCTTTTGGCTTACGACAAATATGGCTGGGACGAGAAGGCCAGGACCTTCGTCGGCATGCTGAATCTCGATGGCAGCGTCACCACTCGCGACCAGGTGCCGGACGAAATGAAGAGCCAACTTGCCGGGCAGGCGAAGGAACCCGACCCCGGCTACTCGGTGCCGCCGATCGGTCCGGTCGATATCTGGCCCACCACAATCTATCCTTTGGACTTCCCCCTCACAACCGCCCAAACGGTGCTCTATGCCTGGGAAGAGACGCCGGCCAGCGAATTCAAAACCAGGACCGCACTCCTCCGAATGGCACAACACTGGGCCATCGCGATCGAAGGGGCTCTCCCTCCTGCGACGGGTCCGACCTTCCGAAAGACGTTTACTGCCGCTCTCCCTGAATCGCGCGAGACCGGTGGGACCTATGCCAACAATTACGGTCGGGCGATCTCGTTCTTCGTCCACCTCTACCGGGCGGCCGGCGAAAAACGGTACCTGAAGTTGGCTGAAAACCTGGCACAAGAGGCCATCGACCAACTTTTTGTCGAAACGGAGATCGTACTCGCTCAGGGGAAGGTGAAAAAATATGGCCTCTTTCGCGGACACCCCGCCAAACCCTACTACGAAGCAGGCAACGGGGTGGGCTTTCTCCTATTGGCATTGTTGGAACTCGATCAGCCCGACAAGAAGTCACCGGGCGCGTTCTAGCGATGTCGATTGCACTAAGAGGTCTGACCTGGGATGACCCGCGGGGCCGCGGCCCGGCAGAGATGTTGGCGAAGGCGTTCGCGCAGACCGATGAGAATCGCGACGTCACGGTCGAGTGGACGGTGCAACCGCTGGGTGGTTTCGAGAGCGCCTCGGTTGCCGAACACGCAGAACACTACGATGTGATCATCATCGATCACCCACATGTGATCGAGGCCGCGAGCGCTGGTGCGCTGGCACCGATCGAGATGGGTGATGACTGTTACATCGGACAGTCCCTGGCCAGCTACCGATGGAACGGTCGATACTGGGCAGTGCCCGTGGACGCCTCGTCGCATCTGGCGGCTTACCGCGAAGATCGGATCAATCTGCCGCCGGTTACCTGGGCCGATCTATTCAAGCAGGCGGAGCGGGGGGTGCGCTTCGGGCTGCCACTGAGGGGCGTGCACGCCTTGATGGCGCTCCTAACGCTGCTGGCATCGATGGGCAAGCCATTCGCCGCCGGGGCGGCTGAGCACCAGCGCGGAGCGGGGCCACCGTGCGACGCGGATCTATTGCTCGCCGCGGACCTCCTCCAACGCATCGCCTTGGTGAGCGTGCCGGCGTCGCTGGCGTGGAATCCCCTCGAGGCACTTGCCGCGCTGGCTGATGGTGACTGCGACTGCCTGCCTCTGACCTTCGGTTACGCGCACTTTCAGACGCGAGGGGTGCGCTTTGCTCGAATACCTGCGCTGAATTCCGAGCAACCACCGCGCCCGATCCTCGGAGGAACCGGCATGGCGGTCTCGGCGCGACGCCCGCACGTCGAGACCGCGCAAGCCCTGGCCCGCTTCGCAGGCAGCGCCGAGGTACAGGCCGAACTGTGGCCGCGCCACGGCGGCCAGCCAGCCCATTGTGAGGCCTGGCGTCGACTCGGCGAGACTGATCCGTTCTACCGCGACGCGTCCTCCTCCGTGGCCGGGGCCTACCTCCGCCCACGCTGCCTCGGGTGGAACCGATTTCAATCCAACGCCGGGGATGCAATCAACCACTGGCTCGCCGAACGATCGGGCGGTGTGATTAATCTGATCGCCCGACTGCGCCTGCTGTGGACCGAGGCAACGGACAACGCAGACAAGACTGTTGGAACGGAACGATCAACGGCATGACGAAACTGGACACATCATCCCTGAGCGTGTCCGTGATCGACTTGGCGATCATCGGAATCTATCTTGTGGCAATCGTCATTGCAGGTGTCCTGCTGACCCGCCGGGCTTCGCGCAATCTCGACTCCTACTTCCTCGGCGGGCGGCGGATCCCTTGGTGGATGGTGGGACTCAGCGGAACGGCGTCCTACTTCGATGTCGCGGGCGTCATGTGGACGATTGCGTTTTTCTATGTGATGGGGCAGCAGTTCATGTGGCCGCAGTGGATGTGGGGCGGGATGATCATGCTGGTGGTCTTCGCCGCATTCATGGGCAAGTGGCTGCGTCGAAGTAAGGTGATGACCGGGGCGGAGTGGATGGTGATCCGATTCGGGAATGGCCCGGCCGGCCAGTTCGCCCGCTTCTCCTACGCGGTCATGGCGGTGATCATCGCGGTGGCGTTCATCGGATTCGCAGAGTACGGTGTCGGGCAGTTCCTGCACACCTTCCTGCCCAAGTACGGGCCGCACACCTTGGCCATCACGCTGATGGGAATAGCGGCGGTCTACACCGTGGCGGCCGGGCTCTATGGCGTGGTGCTCACCGGATTCATCCAGTTCTGCCTGATGCTGATCGGCTCCTGCGTGCTGATCGTGATGGCGGTAAACATGTCGTCCTATGACGCGCTTGCAGCCGAAGTTCCGGCAGAGTGGTTCGAGTTTGCGCCGCCGTGGAAGTGGGACCGGATGGCGCAGTGGGAGATGACGGCGGGTTTTGAATTGTTCACGCTAGTGACACTAGTGTGGGTGGCGAAGGGCCTCCTGCTCTCGTTGGGCGGGCCGCAGCAACTTTACGACATGCAGCGTTTCCTGGCTGCTCGCAGTCCACGCGAAGCGAGCAAGGCAGGCATGCTCTGGGCAGTGGCGCAGACACCCATGTTCATGCTCGCGGCCAGTGTCGCAGTCATCGGAATCGTCAAGTGGGGCGGTGATCTCGCCCACCCCGAGCACCTCTACCCGGTGGTGGTCGGCACCATGCTGCCGGTGGGAGTGAAGGGCCTGGTGCTCGCAGGTCTCCTGTCAGCCTTCATGTCGACGTTTTCTTCAACTGCCAACGCCGGGGCCTCCTACCTCTCCTACGACCTGTATCAAAGGTTGCTACGACCGAAGGCTTCGCAGCGCGAGCTGGTCAACGTGTCAAAGATTTTCAGCGTGCTCATCATCGGTGCCGGCATCGTGGTCGGGATGCAGGCGACGAACATCAACGTCATTTTCGAGTGGATCATGATGGTGCTGGGGACGGCTGTGCTCATGCCAAACGTGCTGCGGTGGTTCTGGTGGCGGTTCAACGGATGGGGCTACGCCATCGGCACCTTGGTCGGCGTCGCCGCAGCGATTGCGCAGGTGTCCGCCTTCGGCGACACGCCTTCCTATGTGACCTTCCCGATCCTGTTTACCATTAGCGTCGTCAGCAGCATCGTGGCATCGCTGGTCACGGAACCGACCGACATGGATACCTTGACCACTTTTTGTCGCCGCATCCGCCCCGCCGGGGTCTGGCGTCCGGTTCGGCAGGAACTGGAGGCGCGCGGTGAGGAGCCGTCCGCGCCACGCTTCGGCATGGACCTGGCAACGGTCGTGATCGGCACAATCGGCGTGCAGGCTCTGTGGCTGATGTCGACCTTCGCTGTCACGCACCAGTGGGCCGCCTTCGGGGTGGCCGGGCTCGTCGTCTCGCTGAGCGCAGTCGGTCTCTACTTCACCTGGTACAAATGCCTGCCCGACAAGGACGAGGATCTTCAACTGGCATTGCAGCCGGCCGAATCGGAACGATCGAACCCCGACACGAAGAAAGGATAAGCAATGGGATTACTGGACGATCGCGTAGCAATTGTAACGGGCGCGAGTTCCGGCATCGGACGGGCCACTGCCCTGCGACTCGCCGGGGAGGGCGCCGCTGTGATTGCCATCGCGCGCCGGGGTGAGCGACTCAAGGAACTCGAAAAGGCGAATGCGCGCATCGAAGGCTTCGCATGTGACGTCAGTGATCACGATGCGCTTGCCAAGTGCGTAGAGCAAACCGTGTCCCAACACGGCACCATCGACATCCTGGTGAACAACGCGGGAATCAGCCACTACGAGCGACATACCGAGAGTTCGTTGGAGCATTGGAGGCAGATCCAATCCGTGAACATCGAGGCCATGTACGTCCTGACGAAGCTGGTCGCCACACACATGATCGAGCATCGTTACGGCCGGGTCATAAATATTTCGAGCACTCAGTCGATCGCCTCCGAGGCCAGCGTTGGCGCCTACGCGGCCAGCAAGGGTGCGATCAACGCCTGGAGCCGCGCCCTCGCGGTCGACCTGGCGGAGTACGGAATTCTCGTCAATGTCGTTGCGCCCGGCTGTACGCACACCGAGATGAGCATCATCGACGGAGTTGACGAAACCGAGTCCGAGTATTTCCAGAAGTGGTACGTCGGGGAACGGAAGATCCCGCTCGCACGCGCAGGCACAGCCGAGGAAATTGCCAACGCCATTCTCTTCCTGAGCGGCGACCAATGCACCTATATTACCGGTCACACCCTCGTCGTCGACGGCGGGCTGACCGTTACGTTCTGAACCTGCAGAGACAGCCGATGATCGCAACCCCCGACAACGTCACTCTCCACGGCGACGGACTGGACCACCCCGAGAGCGTCTGCATTGGCGCGGACGGCGTGCTTTATGCCGGCGGCGAAGCGGGTCAGATCTACCGCATCGACGCCGACGGCCAGCGCGAATTCGCGTCAACCGGCGGATTCATTCTCGGCCTCACCTGTGACGGGGCAGGCGCCATCATCGCCTGCGACTGCGCTCAAAACGCGCTCTTCCGCATCACACCTGGTGGTTCGGTGGCGCGCTGGTGCGACCGGGTCGGTGAGCGCCCGCTGGTGAATCCGAACCATGGCGTGTTCACCGCCGACGGACGCTTTCTCTTCTCCAATTCCGGCGACTACTGGAGCGCGGAGGGTGACGGATTCATCGGGTGTGTCCATCCCGACAGCTCGACCGATGTCTTCCACGCCGGGCCGTTACGCTTCCCCAACGGCCTGGCAATCGATCCCGACGGGCGCTGGCTCTACATCGCGCAAAGCACCGCCGCCAACATTGTGCGCGTGCCCCTCGACAGGCCAGACGGCTCGACCGAGATCGCTTTCGATCTTCCCGCCGGTACGATCCCCGACGGGATATGCTGCGCGGCTGACGGCAGCCTCGTTATCGGCTGCTACAAACCCGACGCGGTTCTTCTAGGCCATCCAGACGGATCGTCTGCTCCGATCGTCGAAGATCCCACCGGCGAACTGATCAGCCGCCCGACCAATGTCGCCCTGCACGACGGGAGGCTCTACATCGCCAACCTTGGTGGCTGGCACCTCGCCTCAATCCCCACTGACCTGACCCCCGGGACTATCCATCGCCCCGTGACCAACTCCGAAATATCCGACCATGAAAATCGTTGACATTGAATGCCATGTTTTGCTGGTGCCCGACTACGACGCCGAGGCGTGCAGCTCGGCGCAGGACGATCTGGTTGTGATCATTCGCACCGATTCGGGTCTCGAAGGGATCGGTGAGACCGACACCAACCCGTGGGTCGCCCGCGCCTGCATCGAAGCGCCCGGCACGCACTGCATGGGGCTCGGCCTGCGCGAAATGTTGATCGGCGAGGACCCACTGGAGCCTGAAGCGATTTGGCAGAAGCTCTACAGCGGATCGAAAATGACGGGGCGGCGCGGCGCCGTGATCTGTGCCATGGGCGCGATCGACATGGCCTTGTGGGATATCCGCGGCAAGGCGCTCGGCGAGCCGGTCTACCGCCTGCTGGGCGGCGCCGCCAAGGACCACATCACGCCCTACGCCTCGCTGCTTCCAACCGGGCGGACACTCGACGACTACCGTGATTCGCTGGTGGCCAAGGCGGCCGAGTCGAAGCGGCTCGGGTTCCGGGCCGGGAAGATGGAGGTCTGCGTCAAGGGACCTTACACGCACAACGCGCTGGACGAGGGCGACGAGGCGATCGTGGAAATCGTCGCGGCGTGCCGGGAAGCGGTGGGCGATGATTACGTGATGATGGTCGATGTGGCCTACTGCTGGCCGGATGCTCCCTCGGCCCTGCGCGTCCTCCGCAAGCTCGAACCCTACGATTTGTTCTTTCTCGAAACTCCCATCGATATCGACGACCTGGACGGCTACGCCTACCTTGCCGAGCGTTCGCCCATTCGCATCGCGGCCGGAGAATGGCAAAATACGCATTGGGAGTTTCTCGACCTGGCTGATCGCGGCAAACTCGACGTCCTCCAACCGGACGTCGGTCGCGTGGGCGGCTTCACCGAGGCGCGACGCGTGGCGAAACTCGCACACGACCGCGGCCGCCTGGTTGTGCCGCACTGCTGGAAGAGCGCCATCGGCATCGCTGCCAGCGCTCACCTGTGCGCCGCGACCGCTTGCTGCCCGTTCATCGAGTACCTGCCCGCCAATCTTTCCGAATCGGCTTTGCGCGCCGAGCTCGCCGACGACGGATTGACCATGACCGAGGGAACGATCAAGCTGCCCACAGCGCCGGGCCTGGGTGCGAAACTCCTCCCCGGGGCGCTCGAACAATTTGCCGCTGAAACGCAGCCCTTCCCGGCCGAACAATCGCTCGAAAGGAGACCGGCATGAGACAGGATGCACTGAGAACCGATCCCGAGGACTACCCCCCGGGGAATGCCGAGCCTGGGCCCCCAAAGGCGGACCAGCACCTCCTCCCGGAAAGCGTGGAGCCGCTCGATCCGCAAAAATTCGAAAACGTGTTACAGGTGGGAGGAATCCGGACGGGCGCGCTCGATCAGCCCAACCCCAATGGTGGTCAGAGCTGCCGCGTTGCGTTCGTGGACACCGGTGGCGGCCTGCGCTTTACCGTCGCGGTCGACCGTGGCGGCGATGTCGTGGAGGCCTCGTGCAATGGCATGAACCTCGCCTATTTGACGCCGAATGATTACACGCCGCCGAGCCACGCCTACAACCGCCGCAACGAGTGGCTTTCGAGTTGGCCCGGCGGTTTGATCACCACCTGCGGACCCTCCCTCATGGGGGAGTCCCGAAACGAAGACGGCCGCGATGTTCCCCTGCACGGACACCACTCCAACACCCCTGCCTCCATCGACGCGGTGGTGAATCCCGACCCGTCGCGCGGTCGCTTCGACATGTCGATCTCGATGACAATTCGGGACACGCGGATGTTCGGCCCAAACATCGAAGTGCGACGCACCATCTCCGCCGTGCTCGGCGGGCGGAGCATCCAGTTCGCGGATGAAGTTATCAACCGCGGCGACGAGCCCTGCTCCCACGGGATGCTCTACCACCTCAACTTCGGTTACCCGTTGCTCGACGAAGGAGCGCGGCTCATTCTGGGCGGGCGCGTATGCCAACGGTTCGGGCTCGCGGAAGAGCTCACCGGTGCAGATCAGATCGAATGCTTCAAAGTGGTCCCGGCCCCAAGCCAGGACCATCGCGGCACCGCCGAGAGCATTCTCATCGTGGAACCGTCCGTCGCAGAGCCGGAGCCGTGCCGTGTGGGACTGATCAACGAATTTCGCGGTATCGGCGTCGAGGTGGCCTACCCGCTTTCCCAGCTCCCGCGTCTGGGCGGGATGCTGCATTGCGGGCCGCGCGGCAGCTACATGGCCGCCCTCGAACCATTCAGCGGATCGATTGTCGGAAAGGCCGCCGACCCGCATCCGGAATCAAACCGCCAGCTCGCTCCGGGCGCCTCGCAAAAATATGACCTCCGGATCACGATCCACACCGATCCGAAATCCCTGGAAGCCTTGAGTCGGCACGATTATCCGCTTGTGGTTGGCTAATCGCGCACCGCCACGCAAGGCAACGCATCGCGGAATTGGGTCAGCGAACGATGTCAGAAGCGCTCTTCACCGCCCGCGTCAAGGCACGGTCACTTCGACGTCGTCGATGTACCATCCGGCGAAGTTACCTACATCATCGGCTTGGAAGCGGAACTCGATCTTAACGGTCTTTCCGATCGCCGCAGCCGGCATGGCCTTGGTGACCTTGGTCCAGTCGGCCGTGGCCCCGTCAATGAGATCTTCAATTACGGCGATTTCGGAGTCATCCGTGGCATCGAGCACAGATATTTTTCCGAAGTCGAAGAAATCCTCGATGTCCTTGAACTGCTGGAAGGTCAGCGTTGCGCTCGCGGCTGCGACCAGGTCGATCGAGGGGGTGCGGAGCCAGATGTCGGTGTCGAACCCGTGGACGGCGGAGATATTGGTGCCGACGCAATTGGGGACGCTATTGGCGCCGAAGGGGGGGCCGACAGTACTCGGAGAGCCCAATTCCCAGGCCGTGGTTCCGGTGTCGGTGGGATTGGCGCCGGTGGTCCACCCGCTGGGCAGGTTCGGGGGGGCGGCCCCGTCGAAGTTCTCCTCCGGTAACACCGCGACCGGTGGAGCCGGGGACTGCCCGACAACGAAAAAACGCTCCGGGTCGGCCGGGAGGGAGAAGGTCTCGCTGTTCGTGCCGGAGGGATCGGCCGGGAGATCCTCGAGACCCGCGAAGATCGGCCAGCTGCCGGGCTCGGTCGAGAGACCGGTCTCGCTTCGCAGGGTGTAAAGAAGCCCCATCTTGCTCTCCCAGCTGACGGTGAGTTCGTCCGCAACCGGGTTGTAGTCGATCTGTAACTGCAGGCGCAGCTGCGTCAGCTCGTAGCTCAGAAAGGCATCCTCACCGTTAAGCTCGGCGTCGCCCCAGGAATTACTGTAGTTCGTGGCGTCGGGGTCAGCGATCATTACGAGCATCAGGGTGCCCGAACCGGTCCGCACGCTTTCCACGAAGGCGGCGTCCGCAGCCGAGCCGACGGATTCCAGAAACACATTCTGAATCGCAGGCTCTGCGCTGGCCGCGGGAATGTCGTAGGTGCCCAAGCTGTCAAAAATGTATAGGGTGTCCGCCGAGGTCACCTGGCTCCACGTCGCGGCATCAGGATCGATTCCGGTGGGATCGATCGCGATCGCTGTCTGCTTCAACGGAATGATGTCATCCGAATATCCGTGAAGCGCGCTCCACAGCGATAAGGAAACCTCGCTCAGAGGTTTGGTGATCGAGGTCAAATCAAAAGAAATCACCCCGTAGCGTCTGGCTCCATCACTGGAGGAAGAATTCCATACCGACATCAGGTCGGCAGGATAGGCTGTACCCGGGGCCGATTCTCGCACCCAGGAATCCCCGTTGTTTGTCAGCATGTTCTCCGTGCTCGGCGCCTCGCTGGTGCCGCTGAGGGCAACCTCCACCACCGCGTCGCTCTGGTCGTCACTGGCGAGCTCGAGGGTGGCCTGGAAGAGACCGAGATCCTGGCCCGGATCGAACGTGATCTCAATGTCCGAGCTCTCCCCGGAATTGATCTGCAGCGGGAACGTTCCGCCCGTCACCTGGAACTGGGCAGGGTTCGCGCCGGTCAAGGTGGCACTGATGACCGTCAGTAGTTCCGAGGCGCCGGAATTGCCGATCGTCAAGGTTCGCATGAAAGGCCCATCACCTGGAGCGACCTGGCCAAACGCCAGCTCCTGGTCGACGGCGAGGTTGGGGTCGTCGCTCATGTCAACGTCGGCGTTGGTACTGAGAAAGGCATCATTGCCGTTGAACTCACCATCGCCCCAACTGTTGCGGAATTCCGGTCCGCCCTCGGCCGCCTGCATAACAAGCATCAAAGTGCCCGAACCAGTCCGAACGCTCTCCACGAAGGCGGCGTCCGCAGCCGTGCCGATGGATTGGAGAAACACATTGTGGAGCGCCGGGGTCGCCCCGACGGCACCAATGTCATAGGTGCCCAGATTTTCAAACGTGTGAAGGGTGGCGGCGGCCGCTACCTGGTCCCACGTCGCAGAATCGCCAGTAATGCCAGCTGGATCGATGGCGATGGTCGACTGCACCATCGCGAAATCGTCATCCGAAAAACCAAAGGCCTGGCTCCAGAGCGAGAGCGACACTGCCGTGATGGGATCGGCGAGCGATCCCACATCGAAGGAAATGACGCCATAGCGAAGATCACCCTGGCTGCTCCACACCGAGATCAGGTCGCCAGAATAGGCTGTACCCGGGGCCGATTCTCGCACCCAGGAATCTCCGTTGTTGACGACCGTGGCAGCCTGGACAGGTCCCAGGAGGATCAGTCCCGCCACGATGGGAGCGATTGCGATGTGCTTGTACATGTTGTTAGACATTTGGATTTTCCCCTGGTTGTTGTGGATTATTGTTTTTGGCGGAGCAGCTGGAAATGAGTTCCGTGCGGTTGTTTTTCCTCTCCCAACCATACCAATCCACCAAGGCTTGGAGGGTGGGTCAAGACGTTTGAGTAAAAAATTTCACACCTGTGGGAGATCGTCCCCCGAGAAAGTCGAGGCTTCCAGAAACCCTTGGCAGGGATAGGGAAAACTTTGGGATCTCTCCCAGGTGGCTTGGGGTCGAGTCCAAGACTCTATAATGAACTTAGCACAAGAATGTTAAGATGGGGTTCAAGGCTGAGGAGGGTGGAGTAAAGAAGACATGTCGCGGAGCCCTTAGGGGCAAGAAGAGGCCGCTTTTAGAACAGGCGTTTAATATTTTACGAATTCGTTTGACGATCTTGACAATCCGTTGCCATTTTCCGGGAGTGGCCTCGGATTGTGAGGCTCGCGGTGTCCGGTCCAGTTCAATGCTACCCAAACATGTTCAATTATTGTGTCATTGTCATCTGGGCTGCCGGGAGGGGGATGGTGTCCGCAGAATCAGAGAATTCACAACCTTAGTCCAATGACCCCCGAGTTCACCCATGCGCCCTTCGGGCCGCTCGCCTGCGCGCTGGTTGCGGTCGTGCTGGCGGGGATGGGACCGGGCCGGGCCGACAGCGTGGTGGTGTTTAACGAGATTCAGTACAATCCGTGGGATTTGGCCGATGCGGAGTGGATCGAACTGCACAACCAGATGGCGATCGACGTCGACATCTCGGACTGGAAGATCCGTGGTGGGGTGGACTTTGACTTTTCGGCCGGCACGGTCGTCCCGGCGGGCGGGTATTTGTTGGTGTCCGGGGATCCGGCCGGGCTCGGGATTGGCGGGGCCCTCGGCCCTTGGGCGGGGGCTCTGTCCAACGGAGGCGAGCGTCTGCGGCTGCGCAACAACTCGGGCCGGTTGATGGACGAGGTTGAATACGGCGATCGGGGCGTCTGGCCGATCGGCGCCGATGGTTCGGGCGCGACCCTGGCGAAATTCGATGAAGACACTGCCAGCGACGAGCCGTCGAACTGGCGGACGAGTGCGGAGGTGGGAGGGACGCCCGGGACGCAGAACTTTGTGACGGAGGTCACGATCGGTCCGGAGGCTGTGATCGTGCCGATCAATGCGACCTGGCGCTATAACGAGAGCGGCGCCGATCTCGGGGTAAACTGGGCCAACGCAGCCCATCCGGTCGACAACACCAACTGGATTTCGGGCGCCGGTCTGCTCGGCTTCGAGACCTCGCCCGCCTCGCTTCCGGAACCCATCGGGACCAACTTTGCCAATCCGACCACCAATCTGATCATCACCTACTACTTCGAGGTCGACTTCGACCTCAGCGCCTCGCAGGTCGCCAACGTCGTCAGCCTGAGCCTGCGCCACGTGGTCGACGATGGGGCGGTGTTCTACCTCAATGGGGTCGAGGTGGCGCCGCGGTTCAACCTTGACGCCGGCGCGGTGAACGCCTCGGCGCCGGCAAACACGACGGTGCGCAACGCGGAATACGAGGGGCCGTTCGTTCTCCCATCCAACGCAGTGGTCGCGGGAGCCAACCGCCTCTCGGTCGAAGTCCACCAGCGGGTTGCGAACAGCTCCGATATCATCTTCGGTGCGGAGCTGAGCATGACCCAAACCTTGGGTCCGGTCGAAGGGGCCCCGCTGGTCATCAGCGAGATCGCCGGTGCGGGCGAGGCGTCTTTCCGCCTCGAGGTCGCCAACACCGGATCGACGGAGTTCAATGCGGGTGGATTCGTGCTGGCCTCTCGCGGCGCGACCGATGAGAGCTACACGCTTCCGGAACCAACCTCGATCGGGGGCGGCGGCTTCCTGGTGATCGAGGAGGCGGAGCTTGGCTTTCGGCCGGCGGACGGCGACCGGCTCTTTCTGTTTTCGCCCGGGCGGCAGGCGTGCATCCACGCCGCCCGCGCCGACGACCTGCCCAGGGCCTGGTCGGCGGAGCATGGGAGATTGTTGGTACCGGATGCGCCCAGTTTCGGGTCGCCGAACGGCTTTGCGATCAACTCGGGCATCGTGATCAATGAGATCATGTACCATTTTCGCGAGGATCCCGGCATGCAGGGGAGCGCGGGAACGGGGGACACGGTGGAGCTGGTCCCGATTGACGCCACCTGGCGCTACAATGAAAGCGGGGTTGAATTACCCGCGGGCTGGCAAACGTCCGCGCATCCCATCAACGGCGTGGATTGGTTCGAGGGGCCCGCCCTGTTCGGCTTCGACTTCGATACCTTGCCCGAACCGATCCGGACCCAGTTCGCCAATCCGCAAGGTAACTCGATTGTCACCTACTACTTCGAGACGGAATTCACTGTCACGGCCGCGCAGCTCGCCGGCCCCCTGAGCCTCCAGCTTCGCCACGTGATCGACGATGGTGCGGTCTTCTACATCAATGGAGTGGAGGCGGATCGCTTCAATTTGCCAAACGGAGCCGTCGCGGCCTCGACCCATGCCAATCCCCCGGTCCGCGACGCCGAGTATAGCGGCCCGTTCAACCTGCCCACCGGGGATCTCGTGGCCGGGATCAATCGAATTTCGGTGGAATTGCACCAGCAGGTCTTCCCGAGTACGGACATAGTCTTTGGCGCCGAGTTGAAGGGCGTGATCGAGACCACTCCTCCGACAATTCCGCAGCCCATCGTCGAGCGGGACGAGGAGTGGGTGGAGCTCATAAACAAGGGGACCATCGAAGTGGACCTCGAGGGATGGTCGCTGGACGGCGGGATCGATTTCGATTTTCCGCAGGGCACGACTATTCCGTCTGGTGGCTATCTCGTGATCGCCAGGGACGCCGCCGCCCTGGCTGCCAAGTATCCAGCTCTCGCAACCCGGATCGTCGGGGACTTCCGCAACCGTTTGAACAACCGCCGGGACCTGATCCGGCTCGAAGATGCGGTCGAGAATCCGGTCGACGAAGTGAGCTATTGGGACGGTGGGCGATGGCCTGAGCTCGCGGACGGGCGCGGGTCGAGTCTCGAACTGCGCGATCCGGAAGCTGACAACAGCAACCCCGGTGCCTGGGCCGCCAGCGACGAAAGCGCCAAGCAGGGTTGGCAGTTCATCAGCTACCGCGACACCGGTGGGCAGAGCTACGGCTTGACCAACTGGAACGAGTTTCATCTCGGGATGCTGCAGGCGGGCGAGGTGCTGATCGACGATGTCAGCGTGGTATGCGACCCCGACGGCTCGGCCCAGCAGTTGATCCAGAACGGATCCTTCTCCACCGGTGCAAACACATGGAGGATCCTCGGCAACCACCGCCACAGTGCAGTCATTCCGGAGCCGGGCAACCCGGGCAACCAGGTTCTCCATCTCATGGCGACCGGAGCGCATGACACGCGCTCCAATCACCTCGAGAGCACCTTCGTCAATAACACCGCGATCAGTTCGGGACAGACCTATGAAGTCTCGTTCCGCGCCCGCTGGTTGGCGGGTTCGAATCAGCTCAATTCGCGTTGTTACTACCAGCGGCTTGCGCGTACCACGCAGCTCGATCGCCCGGAAGAGTGCGGGACCCCCGGCGCGGCGAACTCTCGACTCGAGGCGAACCTCGGCCCAACCTTTGCAAACCTGCGCCACGACCCGCCCGTTCCCGCCGCCAATGCGCCAGTCACAATCATCGCCGATGTCTCGGATCCCGATGGTGTCGGCACCCTCGTGCTGAAGGCGCGATACAATGAAGGGTCGGTGAGCAGCCACAGCTTCAGCGTCGATGCGAATGGGAGAGGGCAGGGGACCTTGCCCGGAGCAGCAGCCGGGACGGTGATCCAGTTCTGGATCGAAGCGACCGACTCGCTCGGAGCGAACTCGACGGCGCCTGCTGCCGGACGCGCTTCCCGGGCCCTGATCCAAGTAGAAGATGGACAGGGCACGGCGCTGCCGTTGCAGGAGTTGCGCGTCGTGATGCTCCCCTCCGAACGCAGCTTCCTGCTCGAGCCCCTGAACCTGATGAGCAACGAGCGGCTGGGTGTGACGATGATCTACAATCGGCGGCACATAACCTACGATGCCGGGATCCGCATGCGCGGCAGCGCCGCCGGCCGCGCGCGCGACGGCACCAACTACCAGGGCTTCAATGTGGCCTATCCCGACGACCAGCCGTTCCGCGGCGTCCACTCCAGCGTCAGCATCGACCGCTCCCACCGGAGGCCGGTGGTGCTCCGGCCGGACGAGATCTACGTCAAGCACATGTTCAACCACGCCGGCGTGCCGTGCATGTACGACGACCTCGTCCATGCGATCGGTCCGAGTCCGACCTACACGGGCACCGCCATGCTGCTGATGGCGCGCTACGGCAGCCTGTTCGCCTCCTCGCAGTTTGACAACGGCGGCAACGGCAGCGTGTACAGCCCGGCGGCTACCTACGATCCCGCCACCACCATCGGCGGCGTGGAAGGGCTCAAACTGCCCGTGCCCTTCTCGGATATCCGCAGCGACTTTACCAACCTGGGAAACAGTGAAGAGGACTACCGCACCTTGTGCGAGATCCGCACCGGCCTCCGGCGCGACGATTTCGCGAGCCTGATCGAATTCTGCCAGACAATCTCTCTGCCGACCGCGCAGCTTGACGCTCAGATTGAAGCGGTGATGGATGTTGACGAGTGGATGCGCTACGCCGCGCTGACCATGCTGTGTGGCATCGGCGACACCTACACGTCAGGGTGCCTGCCGTGTAACATCCGCGTCTACGCTCCGGAACTGGGAAGCGGGAAGGTGGTGGCGCTCCCGTGGGACAATGACTTCGTGTTCGCCAGGAGCACCGCCACGACGATGTTGCCATCTAGCAGCAACTTGCGCCGGGTGATCGACATTCCGCGATTCCGGCGGCTCTACTGGGGACACGTGCAGGACCTCGTGAACCGAACCTTCAACGCCGCTTACATGGGCGACTGGCTCAACCATTATGGGCAGGTCATCGGCAACAATCTCGGCGGGCAGGCATCCTACATCACGTCACGTGGAAACTTCGCTCTGAGCCAATTGCCGTCCCAGGTTCCGTTCAGCATCACCACCAACGGCGGCGCCGATTTCTCGGTGAGCGGGACGCTTGGGGTCCTCCAGGGCAAGGGCTGGGTGAACGTGCGGGAGTTCCGGTTAGCTGGCAGTGCCGCTCCGCTCACGGCCGAGTGGCTTGACGACGACACCTGGCGCCTGGAGGTCCCGCTGCTGCCCGGTGCGAACCCGGTCGACCTCGAGGTCTATGACTTCGGAGGCGACTTGGTGCACACTGCGAGCCTTGTGATTACCAGCACGGAGACCGAACCGCAGCCGGTCGATTTTCTGCGTGTCACGGAACTGAATTACAATCCGATTGGTGACGAAGGAACTGAGTTCGTGGAGCTGAAGAACATCGGCGTCCAGTCGCTCGAGATCGGCGGGGTGACGTTCATGGACGGGATTGCGTTCACTGTGCCGCAGGGAGTGACCCTGGGCCCTGGAGGATTTGCACTTGTGGTGCGAGACCAAGTGGCCTTTGAGGCAGTTTACGGCGGCGGGTTGCCGGTGGTCGGTGAGTACATGCCGGACAATCTGAGCAACGATGGCGAACGAATCGAGCTGCGCGATGCGGTTGGCAATGTCATTCATGAATTCACCTTCTCGGATGAGTGGTATCCCGCCACCGATGGAGGCGGCTACTCCCTGGTAGTGAACGATGAGAGCGCCAGCCTCGCGGACTGGAACACGCCGGGGGGGTGGGGAATCAGCGGTGATCTCGCCGGCAATCCCAACGCCGACAACGCGGTCTTCTCGGTGCAGTTCGAAGGATGGCAGCGCGACTACTTCACGGAGGAGGAGATTGGAGTGCCCGCAGTTTCCGGTCCGCTGGGCGACGCTAACGGCGATGGAATCGTCAATCTGCTCAAGTATTTTTACGGCGTCGATCCACGTGCGCAAACGCCGCCCGGGTTTCTATTCTCGGTTGAGGTGGTCGAGGGTCGGATTCGCCTGCGCGCCCGCCGCCTGAAGAATGCCGTCGATCTCCAGGTTGTTGCGGAGTTTGGATCCAACCTCTCCCAGTGGTCGGTGGCGCCGAATCCGCAGGGCGTCCCGATCGACCATGGTGATGGCACCGAAACGCTTCTGTTTGTGGACGATGAAATTGCAAGCAATCGACGTTTCGGGCGAGTTCGAGTCACTCTCTTGGCGCCCTGAGTTCCTTGGGGGTCACCCCCACCTCTCAACGCGCTTCCTTCAACCTCGCCCGCACCAACTCAGGCAGGTACTTCACCGGCAACGATCCGTGATCCATGACCGCTTCGTGGTAGCGGCCGAGGTCGAACGATTCGCCGAGCTCACGCTGGATCTCCTGGCGCAGACGATAGAGCGCCATGCGGCCCACGAAGTAGGTGCTCAGTTGCACGGAGGATTGCTTGGCGCGGATGATTTTGAGCCGGGCCTCGCCTTCGGATTGGAACGAACGGTTCATGAGAAGGTCGAGCGCTTCCTCGTCGCTCATGGTGGTGCAATGGCAGAAGGGCGATCAGCGGTGGTTTGCATCGCACCCGACCAAGCCGTTCAACTACGCTGGGTTTGAAGTGGCTGATGCCTCGATTGCAGATGACCCGGCGCGTATCGCCCCATTAAAGGCTATCTTCCTTCGATTGGCCGACGAGATTTCAGCGGCATATGGCTATGTTCATGTCTCTGGATTTTCGCAGACGAATTCACCAGACGGATTTGGACGTTGCCTGCCCCGACTTCACTGGATGACCTATTTCGGAGCGCCTTACGCTCAGAACCTACCCGAACTGTCGACCGAGACCGACGCGTTCTCGACTGATGCGCACGGCACGGGTGTATTGCTGCGCCGGAATTGCTCTGCCGAAGATGCGGTTGAGCGATCTGCCGCAGAGGCACACGCGATCCAGACTCTAGGAGAGCGACATTTCTGGAACCCCCGCGACAATTGGCGCAGGCCCAGCGGCGACTATCTCATGCCGGACCTCGACTGGAGCGAGATCGTCGCCTAGAACAACCAAGGGCGAACAAGGCGCTGGAGATCAACTGCCTACCCGCCGCGAGGCGATAGCGGAATGACAATCACAACCTCAACCTTGAAGTCGGAGCGCGCTGTCGGCAGGCAGTGACATCGCTTTGACGTTCTGCAATAGACAACTATGAAAACCTTGGTACTAATCATCGCTTTGACTTGCTCCTCAATTGCTCAGCGAGAGCTCCTTGATAGAGGAGAGCTGCTACAAGCAGTTTCTGGCAGTGGTGATCTAGCTGAATGGACTGCCAAGAATGGAGTTGATCTTCCCAAGTTGGTTGAGAATTGCCTCGATGGGACGAACACCGCAGACCAATTCAGAGCCTGGAAACTCCTCGTCTATTTTCTTCATAGTTACGGTGCGGATGGTGCTGCGGGTGAGGATCTCTCCACCGTTGGGCCAAGTCTTTCCAAGCTGATTGATGATACAGCACTGCTTCGTATCGTAGCAGAGATCCCAGAGAAGCACTGGGACAGTATTCCCTTTAGCCTAGACTGGCGCTTCAACTACCAAGCTCTTAGCGACGCCGAGAAGTCTCGGTTGCAGAAGGCTCATTCAACGGCGGTTCGAGCAATCAAGCGCGAAATAGAGAGGGCACTTCGTCGAACCCACCAAGCAGAACAAGGCGGCGCTGACCAACCCGCTACCGCTCCGGAGTCGAAATCGGAGGATAGCGAGAAACCTAAACGTGAATCAAGGGTGCGCCCCAAGTAGCGGGTGGCAGCGCTCGGACGTTCTCCCAAGAAAAGTGCCGGTAATCCACCTCACTACGAAGATTGATTGCCCTATCGAGATCGCCTTCGACCTTTCCCGTAGCATCGATCTTCATGAGGATTCGACAGCGCAGACATACGAGAGGGCGGTTGAGGGTCGAACCAGCGGTCTCATCGAACTGGGCGAGCGAGTGACTTGGGAAGCTACCCATTTTTGGCGTCGGCAGCGGCTCACATCTGAGATCACCGAGTTCGAGCGCCCTCGATTCGAATTGTTGTTGATTTCTTGACCATTGGATCTGCGGCAAAAACAGGGTGTCTGGATAGATTTGCCGGAGAGCATATAAACACTTTCAATTCTGGCTAGAGAAAAGCGTCGTGAACCCCGAAGATTTCGACCGCCCCTCGTCCCACAAAAAGTGGGAATCGGTGAGGATCGGTCAACTCAATCCCCAATCGAGATAGCTCATGAAGAAACTGCTCAACGACCCTGACGACTACGCCGACCCAGCTCTGGAGGGATTGTGTCTGGCCGATCCAGAAACCTACACGCGAGCGTTCGAGACTTGCGGCGAGCGTTCAACAGTAGTAAATCGCCGCACCGACAGGTGATTCTATGCCGGAAAGTGGTTTTTGAGGCATCTATTGGGCAGTCTTCGAGTCTTTATAAATGGCATATTATTTATAAGGCGCTTGTATTAAGTTAATTAGCCAATGTAGCTCAGGGGTAGAGCAGGTCATTCGTAATGATCAGGTCGTCGGTTCAAATCCGACCATTGGCTCCACTGGCGGTCAACGGGTTACG
>PBRZ01000115.1 GCA_002726085.1 Acidobacteriota bacterium | reverse complement strand
TTGCCCGCTTCCACCGCCGCCCGGACCACGCCCAGCGCCGAACCGTAGCCCCCGGTTGCCAAGGCGCCGGCGTTGCAGTGGGTCAGCACACGTCCGTCGTTCGGTACCACCTCGGCGCCATGACGACCCAGCGCCCGGCAGCTGGCGACATCCTCATCGTGGACGCGAGCCGCCTCGACGCCGATCGTCGTCTTCAGCTCGTCAGCCGACTGACCGGCGCGCATCGCCGCGGAGAAGACCCGCTTCATCCGCTCGAGCGCCCAGAACAGATTGACGGCGGTCGGCCGGGTCGCAGCCAGCAGGTCGCACGCCCGGTAGAACTCGGTGGCCAGCTGCGTGGTGCCGGTCGTCGTGCTGCGGCGCAGCTCGAGGGCCACGCCCATCGCCGCCGCGACGCCGATGGCTGGCGCGCCCCGAATGACCATTGTTCGAATCGCCTTGGCCACGGCCTGCGCCGTACGGCACCGCACATACACCTCACGAGACGGCAGCTTCCGCTGGTCGACCATGACGACCTCGCCGTCCTCCCAATCGATCGTGGGTAACATGCTTGTCTTCCCTCTGGAGTCGTTCGGCTCTCCGCGAACCGAACGTTCATGATATCGAAGTCGCACCGGCCGTTCCTTGGCTAAGGGCGCTCGGCAGCTCCCACCTTCTTCTGCCTTCTGACTTCTGACTTCTTCGAGCGCCCCTCAGAGCAGCACCGACGCAATCGCTGCGTTGATCAGGGTGGCGAGAAACCCGCCCAGCAGAGCCACCGGCCCTAATCGTGCCAGGTCGGCTCGACGCGAGGGAGCCATCCCGCCGATGCCACCAAGCAGGATACCGACCGACCCGAAATTGGCGAATCCGGTGAGCGCAAAGGTGGCCACCATCCGAGAGTGCGCGCTCACCGTGTCGAGATACGTGTTGTTCAGCTTGATGTAGGCCACGAACTCGTTGGTCGCCAGCTTGGTGCCCAGCAGATCGGCCACCGCCGGAAGATCGGCCGACGCCACGCCCAGCAGCGCGGCCACCGGTGCGAAAAGCCATCCGAAGATGACCGCCAGCGACAGCTGCTCGTGGATCAGCCCGAGACCGTAGTCGAACATGGCGATGAAGGCGAGAAACGCGATCAGCATCGCCGCGACATTGATCGCCAATCGGGTGCCATCCGTGGCGCCCGCGGCCAAGGCGTCGATCACGTTGACGTGCTCTCGCTTCACTACCATCCGCACGGTGCCGGCGGTCACCGGCGTTCCGGTCTCCGGCAGCAGGATCTTCGACAGATACAACCCGCATGGCGCCGCCATCACGCTGGTCGTCAGCACCCCGACCGGGTCGGCTCCCAGGCTGATGTAGATCACCATGACGGTGCCGGCGATCGTGGCGAGACCGCCGGTCATGAGCGCCAGCAACTCCGATTGCGTCATCCCCGCGATATAGGGCCGGATGATGATCGGCGCCTCGGTCACCCCGAGAAACACGTTCGCCGCCGCCGACAGGCTCTCCGCCCCGCTCGTCCCCATGACCCGCGCCATCACCCGCGCCATCACCTGCACCGCAAGCTGCAGTACCCCGAGGTGATAGAGCACCATGAACACCGCCGACATGAAGATGAGAATGGGCAGCGAGGCAAACGCCAGCACGAAACCGTCGGGGAACAGCTCCGCCATCTGCTCCGGATTTGCGAGTACCCCGAACACGAACTGCGAGCCGGCATTCGTGAACTCGAGAAACTGCGTGGCGACCGCCGCGACGGCGGCAAAGAAGGCATATCCTGGCCGCACCCCGCCGACCTCGACCTTCAGAATCAGCACGGCGAGCCCCAGCTGCAGCGCGAGCCCCCGGGTGACCAGCCGCAGGTTCACGGCGCCAAGCTGCGCCGAGCAGGCCCCGGCAACGGCGAGAAACGCGACGATTCCGGCCACTGCTCGGATGCGCGGGTCGACCACGTCCTGCAGCCACAGGGCCCCGCCCCCGAGCAGGGCCGCGATCCCGGCCAGACCGAGACGTAGACGCCAGTCAGGTAGCACTGGGGGCACGGGACGCGAGATGGCGGTCATAACGGCGCGCTGATCATAAATCGGTTTCGTGCCGGTCGAGAGAGCTCGGGATTCAGCGGCCCGAGCGGGTCAGGGCGACCCGGCGGATATGATAAGGGGAGTGGAACCGCAAACACGATGACCGACCTGCCAGACAAGGAACCCCTCGACCCACCCCGTGCGGCCCATCTGACCGAGTTCGCCCGCGCGTGTAGCGCGGCTGCGCGCGCCGTGTCGCTCTACCCCGCCGGCCATCCCGCCGTCACCGCGGCTCTGGCGCGCCTCACCGCGACGACCGCGACCGTCACCGGCGTCGAGCCGTTTCGCATGGCGGTTCTGCCTCAGGGGCTGCTGCTCGACGGCCGCGCACCCGCACAGACCGATCAGGCCGTGCCCGAGCTCGCGCGCCTCCTCCACCAGCACCTCATCAGCGGTCTCATCCTGCACGATGGCGGCGAGGCGGCCACCTGGCAGACGTTACTCGGGCTACTCGTGCGCCCCCCAGACGAGATCCGTGAGGCCGGTGGCATCAGTCAATTGTGGGGCGAAGAAGGCGGTCTGACTACCGAGGACCAGCGTCGCAGCATCGAGCTGCGCGAGGTCGATTACGAACGGCTGCTGCGGAATCGGGCACTGGGCGACCCGGCCACACTCGCTCAGATCTTCGACAGCCTCTCATCGGGCCAACTAGACGATCTCGACGACACCACGCGGTCGACGATCGGCGCCATCATTCGAGACCCCGCCAAGCTCGAGCTGTTCGCCGCCGCGCTGGCGGAACGTGCCGCGGGAGTCGACGGGGCCCACGCCGAGAGCGTCTTGCATCTCCTGCGCGCCGCCAGAGAGCTGCTGGCTGGCGACGAGGAGGAGCGACGCGCGGCTGCGCTCGGCAATCTGTCCGGCATGCTCGCCGGGTTGTCGGCCGAGACGATGGCCGAGCTGCTCCGCCAGCGCGGCACACCGGCGGCGATGGTCGGCGAGCAGGACGCGGTGCGAACTGTGACCGACCGGATGGCGCCCGCCGACGTGGTGAGCTTCGTGTTCGACTCGATAGTCGCCGAGCAGGGCGCGTCGCACCGGCTCGCCGAAGCATTCCAGGCACTCGTACCGGACCTCGACGAACGACGACAGCTTGTGTCGCTCGTCGGACGTCAGATGGCCGAATCGCCGTTCGGACAAACCGACGCGTATCCGGACATCTGGAAGCACGCAGAAACGTTGCTGACCTCCTATAGCGACGAGCAATTCGTCCATGACCAAGACGCCAACGAGCTCAACCGGGCGAAAACACAAGCGATCGAGGTCGAGCACGTCAGCGACGATCCGGAGGACCGGGTCGCCTCGTGGTTGGCCACCATTGACGATCCGGCGCTCCGATCGCTCGATCTCCAGCTGCTCCTCGACCTGCTGGCCTTGGAACGCGACGCCTTTCGCTGGCGCGACATCGCAGACACGGCGGCCAAGCACATGGAGGGCCTGACCCTGTCGGGCGATCTGGACTGGGCACTCAAGCTCCTCGACGGCATCGCGCGGGAGCGCCCCAATGCAGGAGAGGACGAAGACCACGACGACGACGGCAACACGTCCGCCGAGCCCGAATCGCTGCCCGGCTTCGCAGCGGCGATCATCGACCGGCTGGCCGCCGGGCCGGCGGTGCGTCACGCCGCTGCGCAGCTGCGCACCGGCGACCCGACCGCGGTCACGCAAGTGAAACAGCTGTGCGACACGCTGAGCCCTGGCGTCGCTTTGTCGCTGTCTGATGTGCTGGCCAAAGAGCGTGACGCCCGGGTCAGACGAACCATGCGCGACATCTTGCTCGGTTTCGGCGCTCGCGGTCGCGACGCCGTTCGCCAGCTGCTCAATGCGCCAGACTGGGAGGTGAGGCAAACCGCGGCGTTCCTCCTCAGGGAGTTCGGTGGCGACGAGGGACTCGACGAGCTCAGACACCTGCTCACCGACGCCGAGCCGCTCGTACAGCGCGAGGCGATTCGCGCGATGGTCAGGATGGGCGACGAACGCGCGTATCGGGTGCTCGCCCGGGTGCTCGCCAAGAGCAACAGCCGTCAACGAGCCACGCTCCTCCAACAGCTGACCTCCCAACGAGACGAGCGTGCCGTCCCACTGTGCCGCTATCTGCTGACCGAGCTCGACCAGTGGACGTCGAGCGACGTGTATGTCGCCGTCATGGAAACCCTGGGGGCGGTCGGCGGAGAGGGCGCCATCGAACCACTCCGGGACGCGCTCTGTCAGGGCGAGTGGTGGGCGCCGTTCCGCACCCGCGCGTTCCGCCAGACCGCGGCACTGGCGCTGCGACGCACCCGCATGCCGGCCGCCGCACAAGTACTGCGAGACGCCGCGGAGCAAGGGTCGTGGGGCACGCGCACCGCCGCCAAGACCCAGCTCGCGCAGATCGAGGCCCGACCATGACCGACGTCACCCCGTTGTCGCGCTACGAAGATCTGGCCCGGCGTTTTGCGGCCGTCTGGCGGGGGTGGCAGCTCTACGCGTCGCATCACCCGCTCCAACAACGCAACATCGACCAACTGCTCGACACGCTGACCGGCTTGCACGCGGAGCGGGAGGCCATCGCACTCGGCGTGGTGGGCGACCAGATCGTGGTGGCCGACACGCCGCTGCCCAAGGCCGCGGCCAACCTGGCCGAGCTGCTCAAGCGGCTCAAGACCGCCGGCATCGAACGCATCGGATTCGATCGTGGCGTCACACGCGACGAGCTCAACGACTTCATCGACGCCATCGCGACCTTGACCCAGCGTCGCGACGCAGGCACCGACACGCTGCCGGAGTTCCCGCATATCAACGTCGGCCGGATCGGTGCCGAGCGGGCGGAGACCGGTATCGCCCGCGACATCGCAGCGATCAAGCGGTTGTACGACGACGCGTCCCGCTCGGCTGAAGATCTCTACGAGAGCACCCGTGCCGACGGCCGACCGGAGCTGGCCGCGGCGCGTCAGACCGTGGAGGGACTGGCCGAATCGGTTGCCCAGAACCGCACGGCCCTGGTCGCGCTGACGGCGATGAAGAGCTACGACAACTACACGTTCACGCACATGGTCAACGTCTCGATTCTCGCCATGGCGCAGGCACGTGCGCTGGGCATCGAAGGGCAGCGGTTGCGCGAGTTCGGGCTCTCGGCGCTGATGCACGACATCGGGAAGGTGCGCACGCCGATCGAGATCCTCCAAAAGACAGACCGACTCACCGAAGACGAGTTCACCATCATGAAGCGGCACGTGGTCGACGGCGCGGAGATTCTGCGCCAGACGCCGGAAATGCCGACCATGGCGCCGTCGGTGGCGTTCGAGCACCACCTCCGGATCGACGGCAGCGGATACCCGGAAATCAAGCGGACCCCGCTAAACCTCGCCACGATGCTCACCAGCATCGCCGACGTCTACGACGCGATGCGGTCGCAACGCGCCTATCAGCAGGCGTTTCCAACCGACCGGATTCTGGCCGTCATGAAGCGCAACGACGGCACGGAGTTCGATCAGAATCTGGTCCGACGGTTCGTGCAGCTCATTGGCATCTACCCCCCCCGGCACACTCGTGCGACTGGATACCAACGAGGTGGCCATCGTGCTGCAGGTCCACGCACCGGACCCACACCGGCCACGGGTACAGGTGCTCCGAGATCCCGAGGGGCATCCGATCCCCTCCCGACCTACCCGACACCTCTGGGAGACGGCCGACGGCGACGACATCCACGTCACGGGTCCGCTCGACCCGGTAGACTACGACATCGATCCGTTGGAATTTCTCTGATGCAGCTGCTCAAGGAGACAGGAGGCAGGAGAAGCCTGAAGGCTTCGCCAGCATCAACAGCACCAAGAGGCGCCTCCCAGCAACAAGGACCTGTGATGAGACTCGCGTGTTCGACCTGCTTCGGTGTGCTGGTGGCGCTGGCGGTGCTGCTGGTCCAGCCACTGCCGGCTCAGACGCCGGCGCTGCCGTCCCCGGCCGCGTTTTTCGGGTTTCCGATGGGTGCCGAGGGCGAGCTGGCCGGGTGGAATCGGATGGTCGAATACTTCGCGCGCATCGGCGACGAATCGGACCGGGTCCTGGTAGAAGAGCTCGGCCCGACCACCAACGGCAATCCGTATCTGTTGCTCACGATCTCGGCGCCCGAGACAATTGCCGATCTGCCGCGGTATCGGGCCATGCAACATCGCCTCGCCGACCCCAGACGCACCAGTGAGCGGGACGCGTCCACCATCGCCGAGACCGGCAAGGCCGTGCTCCTCATCGGCGCCAACGTCCATGCGACCGAGATCGGCACGAGCCAGGCGATGAACACGCTGGTGCACTTCCTGGCCACCGACACCTCCGCCTGGACCCGCCGCGTGCTCGACAACGTGGTTATTCTGGTCATCCCCTCCGAGAATCCCGACGGCCAGCAGATGGTAGTCGATTGGCACTACCGGAATCGCGGCACGCCCTACGAGCGCTCTCCACTGCCCGAGCTGTATCACCCGTATGCCGGTCACGACAACAACCGCGACAGCTACATGCTCACGCAGGTGGAAACGCGCTATCTCAACCAGGTGTTGTATCGAGACTGGATCCCCGAGGTCTATCTCGACACCCACCAGATGGGCAGCAGCCTGGCCCGGATCTTCGTGCCACCGTTCAAGAACCCACCCAACCCGAACGTCGATCCACTCGTGTGGAGCGAGGTCAACCTGTTGGGACAGGCCATGGCGGCCAAGCTGCACGAGACGGGCAAGACCGGGATCATCTGGGGTGAGCTGTACAGCGCGTTCTGGCAAGGCGCCAACAACACCAATCCGTGGTGGCACAACCAGATCGCCCTGTTGACCGAGGTGGCCAGCGCCGGGCTCGCCACGACGATACGCCAGGAGCGAGTCGATCGGGAGCAGTGGGCCGGCGCCGACGCGCCTGGCGACCGTGGTCCGAGCCGGGGCGACTCGCCGCCGCCGGCGCCGGCGCCCACCGACGTGCAGTATCGGATGACCTACCCGCGGCCCTGGCTCGGCGGAGACTGGAGCCCGGCCGACGTCGTCGACTACAGCCTGACCGCGGTCTTCGGCCTGATCGAGGCGGTCGCCAACAACCGCACGCCGCTCAAGCGCAACTTCTACACGATGAACCGACGCGCCATCGCCCGATTCAGCGAGGGCCGCCCTTTCGCGTTCATCATCCCGCGCGAGCAGCCCGACCCGGGCGCCGTGGCGAAGCTCCTCTCGCTGCTGCAAGCCGAAGCCGCGGAGGTTCATGTCGCCGACGCGCCGTTCACCGCCGCCGGCCAGACCTACGCCGCCGGCACCCACGTGGTCTTGCTGGCCCAGCCGGTCGGACGCTGGGTCAAAGACCTGCTGGAGCCCCAGCGCTACCCCGACATCCGGTGGCCATTCGCCGACGCGCCGATGGACCGCCCCTACGACGTGACCGCGTGGTCGCTGGGCATGTTGATGGGTGTGGACACCCTGCTCGTCGATGAGCCGTTCGAGGCGTCGCTGCGGCTGGCCGAGTTGGCGATCACCGCACCGGAAGGCCGTGTGACCGGCTCGGGCTCGACCTATGTGCTCCCCCACTCGGTGAATGCCAGCTTCCGAGCGATGAACCGGTTGCTGCACGCCGGGGCCGATGTGCAGTGGACCGACGGCGATCTGGCGACCGGCGACGCCGTGGTACCCCACGGCGCCATTCTCGTGAGCGCCGTGGACCGCGCCACCGTCGAAACGCTGGCTACGGATCTGCGTCTCCAGATCCAGGCGGTGACGCCGGAAAGCGGATGGCCCCTGCTGCCGATCGACACACCCAGACTCGGGGTCTACGAACCGTGGGGCGGCAACATGGACACCGGGTGGACCCGGTGGGTCCTCGACCAGCACGAGTTCGCCTATTCGCGCCTCAGAGCCGCCGACATCAGGGCCGGCGAGCTCGGTGAGCGGTTCGACGTGCTGGTGTTCGCCGAGATGACGTCGGCCGACGTCGTGCGCGGCCTGCAGGACCGCAACGTCCGGCCCGAATATCGTGGCGGGATCGGCGCCATCGGAGTTCAGCATCTGCAAGACTTCGTCAACTCCGGCGGCACGATCATCACGCTGGGCAACGCCGCGACCTTTGCGATCGAGCAGCTGGGTGTGCCACTCGTCAACACGCTCCGCGACACCCCGCGCGATGCCTTCTACGCACCCGGGTCGATACTGCGCGTCGAGGTCGATCCGACTCACCCGATCGGTTTCGGGATGCCGACCGATGCCGATGTCATGTTCGTCAACAACGGCGCGTATGCCACCGCGAGCAAGCTGGGCACCCGCGCGACACCGGTCGTCGCCGCTCGCTACCCGGACCGGCCACTACTCCGAAGCGGCTGGATCACGGGGGAAGACCAACTCCGCGGGAGCGCCGCCGTCATCGAGGCGCCGGTTGGCCGCGGCCGCGTCATCCTGCATACGTTCCGGGTCCAGCACCGAGGACAAACCTGGGGCACCTTCAGGCTGCTCTTCAACTCGATCTTCTACGGCCCGGCTGCCACCGACCGTCCCGCACCGATGACCACCCTCGAGCAGCAGCAATGACCAAAGAGGAATACGCTGTTGAAGTTGAAGGTGGTGAAGCCCTCCAGCCACTCCTGACTTCTGACTCCTGCCTTCTGACTCCTGTAGAGCATTTGCAATGACCGAAGCCGCGCGCGCGTTGCTCGTCGCCGGCGCCGCCCTGGCGCTCGTCGTGATCCGGCTGTCGGTCAATGCAACGAAAGCCGACACCAACTCGCCGCAGCGTCTCATCGCCGAACTGCGACTCGCTCAATTCGCGGCCCTGCTGCTGGTGCTCACGGCCGGCGTCTACATCGGTTTCGCCCTGGCCCACGCCTCCGTCAGCGGTAGTGGCCTCGACGTGGCCCTGGGGGTCGGCTTTCTCGTGTTGGCGGCGGTCGCCGTCAGCCAGGACCCGCGACTGGCTCTGACATTGCTGGCAGCGGCGTTTGCCGGTCACGCGGTCGTCGACCTGCTGCACAGTGCCGAGGTCCTGCCGGCCGAAGCCCTACCCGCCTGGTATGGCACCGCATGCGCCATGTATGACGTCGCCATCGCTGCGGTATGCTATCTGCCGATCGTGCGCCGCCCGTAGCGGGGCCGGCTGTTCCGGCCACCCGACCATGCGCCCCGGTCGAAAGGAGACGCTGATGAGGCGATGGCTGGCACTCAGTCTTCTGCTCGTCGGAATGATCACGGCGCCGCAAGAGGCGGCGGCCGAGGCTCCCACACTCGTCGTCGTGCTGGTCATCGATCAGATGCGGTCCGACTACGTCGACCGGTACCAGCACCAGTGGAGCGCCGGACTCAAACGGCTGCTGTCCGAGGGAGCCTGGTTCAGGCGCGCCGCCTATCCGTATTTGGGCACCGTCACCTGCGCCGGGCACGCGACCATCGCCACCGGCGCCTATCCGGCGCAGCACGGGATGATCCTCAACGGCTGGTGGGACAGGGAGGCGGCTAGGCAGATAACCTGCACGGATGATGCGGAACACGCGACCCTGTCATACGGCGGGCCGCTCAACGGCGGCGTCAGTGCCGCACGACTGGAGGCAGCGACGCTCGCCGACGAGATCCGGGCGCAACTGCCGGGCCCGAACCGCGTGGTGGCACTGTCGTTGAAGGCGCGCTCGACCGTGATGCTCAGCGGACAGGCGGCCGATGTCGCGCTCTGGTTCGACGATCGTGGGAGCTGGGCAACGTCGACCGCCTACACCGACCACCCCGTCCCGTTCGTCAAACGATTCATCGACGCGAACCCGGTCGAGGCCGACACCGACCTCACGTGGACACGCGCACGACCGGTCACCGACTACTTGTTCGACGACGACGCCCCATTCGAGCGTCCGGGTGACGGCTGGTCTCCGGCGTTTCCCCATCCACTGGGCGACGGCAGCGGTCCAAGCGCGGCGTTCTTCCGCCGCTGGCAAAAGACGCCGCTGTCAGATGTCTACTTGGGTCGGCTGGCCGAAACGGCCGTCGACGAGCTCTCGCTCGGTCAGGGTCCGGGCACCGACTACCTGGCCATCGGCTTCTCCGCGCTCGATAAGGCGGGCCACAAGTTCGGGCCACAGAGTCACGAAGTACAGGATTTGCTCATCGGACTCGATGCGACCATCGGGTCACTGCTCGAACGACTCGACCGGACGGTGGGTCCCGATCGGTATGTCGTCGCGCTGTCGGCCGACCATGGCGTCTCACCGATCCCGGAGGCAGCGGTCTCCAGCGGCCTCGACGGGGGCCGTGTGCAGGCAAGCGACATCGGCAGGCGCGTCGATGCCGCTCTCTCCCGNGTGCTCGGTCAGGCGGCCTACGTCGCCCGCGGGAACTACACCGGCTTGTACTTCAACCCGGGTGTCTACGACCGGGTGCTGGCGAACCCACAAGCCCTGCGGGCGGTCAAAGACACCATCCTGGAGACGCCCGGAGTCTGGCAGGTGTTCCGCAGCGACCAGTTGGACGGCCGGTTCATCGGCGACGGAGAGGTGGCGCGTGCCGTGCGACTGAGCTTTTTCCCCGGCCGTAGCGGCGACATGATCATGGTGCCACGACCCTACTGGATCATGAGCCGGGACGCCGCAACCCACGGCACGCTGCACGCCTACGACCAGCGGGTGCCGGTGATTCTCCTGGGCGCTGATATCCAACCGGGGCAGTATCTGCAAGACGCCACCCCGGCCGACATCGCACCGACCCTCGCGTTCCTGAGCGGGGTGACCCTGGCTCACCCCGACGGGCGCGTCCTGGTCGAAGCGATTCGCCAGGACCGATAGACACCGATAGATGAGGATCTCACGATGACCGCTACCGGCAACCCAGCNCTGCTCGATATCGCCCGCAGGCGCCTGGTCACACACCAGGCGGGACAGGTTCGCACCTGTCTTCAGGCCCTCAACGACGGGCAGCTCTGGTGGCGCGCCAACGAGGAATCGAACGCAGTTGGCAACCTGGTGCTCCATCTCTGCGGCTCGACCCACTTCTACATCGGCCACGGTGTCGGTAACAGTGGCTATGTGCGTAATCGCGATGCCGAATTCGCCGAGCCGGGACCGGTGGCCAAGTCCGACCTCCTGGCCCGGTTCGATGCCGCCATGACGGAGGCCGACCGCGTGCTCTCGGACGTCGACCCGGCCCACCTGGACGAGACGACCGACCGCGCCGGCAAGACCGCGACCTACGCCGAGCTCATCCTGAACCAGGTGCTTCATTTCACCGCCCACACCGGGCAGATCGTCTTCGCGACAAAGCTCATCCAGACCCGGATCATCCACGAAGTGTGGAAAACGACGCCGCACGAGTAGCCCGCATCACAGACACGTGGGAGCCCAAACGACCTCGACACGCGGCACATTCGAAGCGCGTGTGCTGACCCTCGTGCGTCGCATCCCCCGCGGACGCGTGGCCACCTACGGTGACGTCGCCGAGCTGGCCGGGCGTCCGCGGGCCTGGCGGGCGGTGGGCACCATCATGAGCAATTGCCGCTCCCCGACCGTACCCTGTCATCGGGTCGTCGGCGCCGGTGGACGACTGGGCGGCTACAGCGAGCCATGGCGCAAGCGGCAACTGCTGCGGGAGGAGGGAATCGTGGTCGGGCGCCGCGCTATTCGACAATTCTCCCAGGTGCGCTGGACACCGCGCTGAGAACGACGGGCAACCCCACACGGTCGCGTTCTCGTCTAACGCCAGAGAATGCCCAAGAAGTCAGAAGTCAGGAGTCAGGAGACAGCCGGAGGGCTTCGGCCGTGTCAACTTCGGAAAGGGCACTTACGTGATCGACGTGGGAGCCACCGCCGCCCCGCTGCTGACCGGAACGGGGGACCCCGCGACGACCTTCGAGACGCTCTATCGCACCCACGCGAGGCGAATCTACAGCCTAGCCTACCGCTTCGTCGGGAATTCGGCCGACGCCGAAGAACTGCTCCAGGAAATTTTCCTTCAGGCGCACCGGCGGCTGGACAGCTTCAGGCAGGAGGCGGCGCTGTCGACGTGGCTACATCGGCTGGCGGTGAACCGCTGTCTCGACCACGTACGGAGCCGCGGCGCTCGACAGGCGGCCCACACAGACTCGTTGGACGACCAGGCGGTGGCGGCGCCCCGCGCGCGTGTCTCGACCGACACCATCACCAGGCTCGATCTCGAACAGGCTGTCGCGAAGCTGCCGGACGGCTATCGGACAGTGTTCATCCTCCATGACGTCGAGGGATATGAACACCGCGAGATCGCCGAATTGCTCGGCATCGCGGTCGGCACGTCGAAGTCGCAAGTACACAAGGCGCGACTCAAGCTCCGTACGCTGCTGAGGCGAACATGACCACGAACACCCAGGTTCCCGACCCGGAGTGTGCGCGATACGCGGAGGCGATCGATGTGCTCGTCGACGCATCGGACGACACCGCGAATCGGCACCCCCTGACGACCCTCGACGATCACCTGGCCGGGTGCGAGCCGTGCCGACGGCTACTCGCCGACCTCCGACAGATAAAGTCCCTGGCCGGCACACTCGAACCGCTCGAGCCGCCAACACACGTCTGGCACACCCTGCGTCGTCGCGCGGCGGCCGACACTGGCGCGCGTGGCGCATCGCAACGGCCGTGGTGGCAATACTCGCTGGGTGGCGCCATGGCGACCGCCGCGGCACTGCTCCTGGCCGTCGTCATGACCCCAGAGCGGTGGGCTTCGCCAACGGGCCCGACGACGCCAACAGCGCCGCGTGACGCGACCGTCTCGGGCGGACAGGACGTGACCCTCGAGCTCGGTCTGGTCGAGCGGCACTCTATCGAGGCGCTCGATGACCTCGCACGGCTGGCGGCCGCCGATCAGGCGAGAGTCGCCCCGGTCACGGTCGTCCTGACACAACACTTGGCGATGATCGACGGCGCCATCGCCGACATCCGGTTAGCGCTGGCGACGGAGCCGGACAGCACGGTGGCACGTTCACGGCTCCGGGCCGGGCTCCAGCACAAGGNCACCCTGCTGCAGGCCACCGCGGCGACCGCCAGGCACTTGTCGCAAGGAACGCCATGACACGAGGACCGACAGCCATGAGCACCCACACCGCACGAACCGCGCTGGCCTGTGTGGCCACCATCTGTCTTGCCGGGACTGCACAGGCGCAGACTGAAGAGATCGTCCGCACGATCTCGATGGACGCCGGCGGACTGTTTGAGCTGCGCAACGTCGCCGGCGACATCTCGGTCACCGGCAACGACGGCANCGACGTGACCATCCGCGCGACCAAGCGCGTGAGCGACCGGAACGCGTCAGGAGACGCTGACGCGGCCCTGCGGCGGGTCGGGGTGGAGATCACGCAGCGCGGGAACCGGGTTGAGGTCGAAACCGAGTATGAGCGCTCGCCGGGCAACGGGCCGTCCGTCTCGGTCGACTACGAAGTCGGCGTGCCATCGGGCGTCCGGGTCACGGTCGAAGCGGTGGCGAGCGATGTCACCATCGACGGGGTCGACGGCGAGACCCGGGTCGAGGTGGTCAGCGGCGCGATTCAGCTCACCACGTTGTCGCGTCTGGTCGAGGCCAAGGCGGTCTCGGGGCACATTCAGCTCAGCGGCGTCGCCAGCGACGACGCGCTGTCGGTCGAGAGTGTCGCCGGCAACCTCACGCTGGACGGCGTCCGCGCTCCGCGTCTCGAGGCATCCTCGGTCAGCGGCACAATCTCTCTGAGCGGCGTGGAAGCGCGGCGGTTGGAGGTCGGCACGGTGGCGGGCGCCGTCACCTACCAGGGCGCGCTCGCCGCCGACGGCCGCTACGAGTTCGAGTCGCACTCGGGTGCCATTCGGCTGACGGTGCCGGGCAGCACCGGATTCGAGCTCGAGGCGGAGTCGTTCAGTGGAGCGTTCAACTCGGACCTGCCGATCACGGTCGGCGGAGGCACCCGGAACACGACGGTGTTCGACCGTGGACTCCACACCCTCGAGGGCACCGCCGGCGACGGAGGGGCGCGTCTCGAGCTCGCCACCTTCAGCGGCGACATCACGATCGAACGCCGGTGATCTGGAGCGGCGACTCGGTCAGCTCACAGGATATTTGGTATCATGAGCCCTGTAGAGGGTCGACTGTTCCCAGCAGTGTGCCGTGCCCGATGCCGGAGGAAGCATGAACCGACAGAACTTTGCCGTAACGGCGATGGCGTGCGCCGCCGTCGGTTTCGCGACCGTGGCGCCCTCAGGCGCGGTGGCTGCGCAGCAGACCGCACCTGGCACCGTCGATGTGCCGACGGGAACGGTCAGTCTGGGATCGGTGGAGCTGCCACGTCGGGCCATGGCCGACGGCCGTACGCTGACGTCGGGCACCTACGACCTGCGTGTTACGGCAAGCTCGGCAACCCCCGATGCACCGGGGCAGTTGGCGGTCCTCGAGCGGTGGGTGGAATTCCGGCAAGGTGACGAGGTCCAGGGTAGGGAAGTCGTCAGCATCGTGCCGGCGAGCGAGATCGACGGCGTCGCCAAGAGCGCGCCGCCAGTCAGCGGCACCGCCCGCGTCGAGCTGCTCAAAGACAACGACTATCTCCGCGTGTGGGTGAACCAGGACAACACCCACTACTTCATCCACCTGGTCGTGGGATAGCCGTCTGACTTCTGACTTCTAAGAGCGCCCGGCCTACATCGCCATCACGTCGAACTGCTCATGATGCAGTTGCGCATCGGGCCGTAGCGAGATCTCCTTCCCCAACGTCCGCTCAATTTCCTTGAGCACCCCACGCTCTTCGGCCTTGAGCGCCCGGACGACGTCGGGATTCACACGCAATTGAACGCGATGCCCGTTGAGGTCGCCGCTGACCTTGCGCAGCTCGGCGAGAATCTCGAAGCAGANGGTCGACGTGGACTTCACCACGGCACTGCCAGAGCAATACGGGCAGGGGTCGGTGAGCTGCCGCTCGAGACTCTGCTTCACCCGCTTTCGTGTGGTGATGATGAGTCCGAACTCGGTGACCTGCACCGCTTTCGACGGTGACCGGTCGCGGCGAATCTCCTGCGCGAACTCCTGATACACCTTCTGGCGGTTCTTGCGCTCCTCCATGTCGATGAAATCGAGCACGATGATGCCACCCAGGTCGCGGAGTCGGATCTGCCGCACGATTTCTTTTGCCGCCTCGAGGTTCGTCTTGACGATGGTGTCCTCGAGCCGTCCGGTGCGTTTGCCGACGTAGCGGCCCGTATTGACGTCGATCGCCACCAACGCCTCGGTCTGGTTGATCACGAGGTAGCCACCCGATTTCAGCCAGACCTTGCTGCGTAGCGCCTTGTCGATTTCCGACTGCACGCCGTATTCCTCGAAGATCGGGAACTTCTTGTCGTAGTGCTGCACCCGGGAGACGAGGTCCGGCATGATCCGCTCGACGAGTTTCACCGCCTTCTGGTGCTCGCCGGCATCGTCGATCCGGATCACCGAGAAGTCCTCCGTCAACAGGTCGCGGAGGAGCTTGGCCACCAGGCTCTCCTCCCGGTGAATGACGGCCGGGGCCCGCCGCGAGTCCTGCTTCTGCAGGGTCTCCAACCACAGCTCGTGAAAGTAGGTGAGGTCGTTGATGATGTCTTCCTTGGGCCGGTCGGCAGCCGCCGTACGGATGATCACGCCGCCCGACATACCATGCTCGGTGCGGAAATCTCGGACAATCCGCCTCAACCGGCCCCGCTGCTCGCGGGACGCGATCTTGCGGGACACGCCGATGTGGTCCACCGTTGGCATGAAGACTAGGAAGCGGCCCGGTATCGACGCGTGCGAGGTAATGCGCGCGCCCTTGGTGCCCAGTGGCTCTTTGACCACCTGCACCATCACCTCCTGGCCGGCGGTCAGCAGCTTCTCGATCTTCTGCTCGGGTCCACTGCGATCGCGATCCCGTCGGCGCCCACGCCCGCGGGCGGACCCATTGCCGACCCGCTGCCCGCTCCCTTCGGCAGCTTGGCCGTCAGCGTCGCCATCGGCGTCGGTGTCGGAAGCGTCGACGCCGTCCATGGCCTCGACAGGATCGATAACGTCTGAGACGTAGAGGAAGCCGTCGCGCTCGAGACCGAGATCGACGAAGGCGCACTGCATACCGGGCAGCACCTTCGACACGCGCCCTTTGTAGATGTTGCCGGCGACGCCGCGCGACTTACTGCGCTCGACGAAGATCTCGACGACCTCGTCGTCCTCGAGGATGGCGGCCATCGTCTCGTGACCGCTCGAGGAGATGATCATCTCCTTGTTCATCTGTGCAACTCCTGGTGCGGAAACCCGACCGAGACTCGACCCCAAGGGGCGAACCGACCCGCATCCGGACACTCCCCACGCCGTCGGCGCGCGGCAGTGTCAACGGAACGAGATGGCCCCAGGGGGTACTCATCGATTGTCTCGACCGCTCCCGTGCCGACCGCGTGGCGCCCACTCCCCGGCCCCCCGCGACGGCGTGTGTGAAATGTAGCCCTCCGTGGCACGCCACAGACGGCTAGTTCGTAAACCTGCGCATCCTCACGTTGAGGACAAGTCCGAATGCCGCCAACGTGGCGATGACGGAAGACCCGCCAGAGCTCATCAGCGGCAACGTGAGCCCCTTGACCGGGGCGAGCCCGGCCGACATGGCGATGTTGTAGATAACCTGAAACGAGAACCCGGACATGACCCCGACCACCAGATACGTCCCTAGGCGGTCCTTGGCCAACCGGGCGGCGTCAAGCCCCCGTAGAATGACGAACAGATACAGCCCGAGCGCGACCACCACGCCCAGGAAACCTTGCTCTTCAGCGAGCACCGAGAAGATGAAGTCGTTGTGCGCGACCGGCAGAAAGTTGTACTGGCTCTGGGTCCCCTGCAGAAATCCTTTTCCCATTGGTCCACCGGAGCCGACAGTTATCTGCGCCTGAATCTGCTGGTAGCCGGCACCACGCGGATCCTGCTCGGGGTCCAGGAAGCTGGATATCCGCTGGCGTTGGTAGTCCTCCAGCCCGTAGAAAAAAGCCACCGGCGCCGCCAGGATTGCGAGGACCACCAGCACCGCGACATACCGGAGTCGCAGCCCCGCAAAGACGAGAATTCCGAAACAGACGGGCAGCAGGGTCACGGCCGTGCCGAGGTCCGGTTGCTGCGAAATCAGCAAGAAGGGCACCCCGACGATGAGCGCCGTCGTGAGCCACCCGCCAGGAGTCTGCGGGCCCCGACGCCGGTCGGCGAACAACGTTGCCAGCGCCAGCGCCACGACGATGCGCGCGAACTCCGATGGCTGCAGGTTGAACACCCCGAGATCGATCCATCGCTGGGCTCCGCNCTCCGCCGTGCCGAACAGCAGCACGTAGCCCAACAGCGCGACCAACCCAACGAAGATCAGCACCGTGGAGTCGGCAAACCAGCGGTAGTCGACCNACAGCATGATCACGAACGCCACCAGCCCGATGGCCAGCGCCCACACCTGCGTGGCCACCTGCGGACCCGCGACACCGGTCGTTGGCTCGTAGGTCGTGCTGTAGATCATCGCGACGCCGATGACGCACAGGAGCGCCAGCGCCCCCGACAGCAGCCAGTCGATGTGGCGATACAGTCGACGTTCGAGCATGCCGTGCTAGTGCCCCAGCCCTTTAGTCATCGGTTCATTGATTCGCAGCCGTTACGGGCAGCACCACCTGCGGTGTGGCTGGCAACGGTGGCAACGGCAAGACGGGACGCGGACTTCCATCCTTCTTTGCGAAGTAGGTCTCCATCACATGCCTCGCAACCTCAGCACTCAGACCGGACGACTCGTTGTGCTCGCCAAACACCACGCCTGCGATCTCGGGTGCTCCGGCCGGTGCCGCGAACACGAACCAACCATGGTCCCGCAAGTCGCGCTCAGTGTCGCCGGCCGCCACCCGCCCCTGCAGCGAAATGACCTGCGCCGTACCGGTCTTGCCTAAGACGTCCCTTCCGTCGATGCGTGCGCGGCGGCCCGTCCCACCGTTATTGACGACTCTCCACAGGCCATCGGTCACGGCAGCGAGCGTGGTCGGGTCGAGCGTCACCTGAGACCGGGGTACGGGGCGCGGCACCGGGACGAACNCGTCGCCTTCGTTGACCGCCTTCAGCAGATGTGGGGTCACCCGCGTCCCGCCGTTCGCGACTGTCGCCATCATGACCGCGAGCGAGAGCGGCGTCAGATCGACCGGCCCCTGCCCGATCGCCACCGAGATCGTCTCACCCGGATACCACGGCTCGCCACGCCGTTCCTCTTTCCACGCGGTCGAGGGTATCAGCCCCTGCACTTCGTGAGGCAGGTCGATGCCACTCAGCTCGCCCAGACCCAGCGCCGTCGCCCACTTGTGGATCTGGTCGATCTCCATCAGCTCGCCGAGCGTGTAGAAATACGTATTGCACGACTTTTCGAGCGCCTCTCGCATGTCGACCGTTCCATGCGTGCCGAGGCACTGGCGAAACTGCCCGTAGAACATGCCGCCCCCGCGGCACGTCACCGTGAAGTCGGGGGTGACAACGCCCTCTTCGAGCGCGGCGACCGTCATCGCGATCTTGAAGATCGAGCCGGGAGAGTAGCGTCCCTGCAGTGCACGGTTGTTCAACGGACGCAGCGTGTCCTGATTGAGCGCATTCCAGGAGTCCTGGTCGATGCCGAGCGCGAAGGCGTTGGGGTCGTAGGCGGGCAAACTGACGAGTGCAAGGATCTCGCCGGTCCGCGGATCGAGCACCACGGCTGCCCCGTTGAATCCCCCCACCGCGAACGCGTTTTCGGCCGCTTCCTGCAGGTCGTAGTCGAGTGTCAGCTGGAGCTGCCGGCCCTCAACGGGCATCTGCTCGCCGACGGTGTCAATTTCGCGACCAATGCTATCCACCACGACCTGACGCGCCCCATCGCGTCCCATCAGCAGCTCGTTGTAGATCTGCTCGATTCCCGACTGGCCGACCACCGTGCCACTCCGTACAGCTTCGAATTCGGCGGTCGCCAGTTGCTCGTCGCTGACCTCGCCCACGTAACCAAACAGATGCGCGGCCACATCTTCGGTCCGATAGTGGCGGGTCGGAAGCTGCTGTATCAGCAGCCCCGGTAGCTCGAGCTCATGGGCGGCCACCGCCGCCACCTGACTGAGGGACGCATCGCGAATCAACACGATCGGGCTATAGACCGGGTCGCGCCGATGACGCTCCACCACGGAGGTGAGCGTCGAGGCGGGCACACCGGACACTTCGGCGAGGAGTTCGAGGGTCCCCTCGAGATCTTCGACCTTTTCGCGCACGAGCGACACGTTCAGCGAGTAGCGATTCTCGACCAACGGCCGCCCGTCCCGGTCGACCACCACACCGCGCGGCGCATCCAGGGCGATGGTCCGCTGATGGTTGTTCTCGGCCAGCTCACGATACTTCTCGTGCTGGGCGACCTGGAGAAGCCAGAACCTGGTGCCCAGCGCCACAAATATCAGCACGACCGAGAACCGCAGCAGCGTCATAGGCAACGTGAAGCTATCCCGCCCGCCACCGATGCCGTTGGTCTCNAAGTCGCTTGTCATCGCGCAACCTTTACTGCCCGAATCCGCTCCACGCTGCTACCCGCGAAACCGGCGCGTCGAGCTGCGCCGACGCAGCCGCCTGCGTTCGAGCGCCCCGGGGCCGGCTTCGAGCGCCACCGCAACCGCCACACCAACCGCGGCGTTGGCCGTTGCCTGCGCCAACACGGCGCCGTAGGAGGTCAACCTCCCCTCGNCGGACAGCAGGCCGTAGACCCCGAGAAAACAGCCGGCGTGCACCACCGAGGCGACAAAGAACACCAAGAGCTGATGCCAGGACCGCGTAATGAAGAACCGGGACGAGACCTGCCCGACCAGATATCCCACGAGCGACTTGGCCAGCCCCCCGACACCGATTACGCCACCCGACAACGCGTCCTGCAACAACCCCCCGACGGTGCCCGTCCACAACCCGGCGAGCGAACCATTCGCGACCGCCGCCGTGACGACCACCACCAGGACCAGATCCACCGGCACACCGACGTCGGCCAGCATCGGCGCCAGCGTCGTCTGCAGCGCCAGCGCCAGACCGAGGCCCAGCCCCACCCAGGCGGTCTTCATCCACCACCCGCCGCCGTCGTCGAGGACGCCGGCGCGGGAACGATGACCAGCACGTCCTCGAGATCGTTGAACTTCACCTGCGGACGCACGTGGATGGTCTTGTAGAGACCGGGTGTTCCGGGCTCCACGAATTCCACTTCACCGATGAGGAAGCCTTTGGGATACACGCCGTCGATGCTCGAAGTGACGACCCGGTCCCCGACCCGCACATCCTCGAGATTCGACACATACTCCATCCGGAGCACGGTCTCGTCACCGTCGCCCGTGACGACGCCCGACACCCGGGTCCGCTCGATGAGCGCGCCGGCGGCTGCGCTGCGGTCGACCAGCAGTTGCACCTTTGCCGCCCGCGGACCGGGGTCGCTGACCACCCGCCCCACCACGCCATCGGGCGATACCACTGCCGAGTCGCGGCGCACGCCGTCCCCGGTGCCACGGTCGATCGTCACGGTGCGAAAGTAGGGGGTCGCGTCGCCCGCNATGACCCGCGCACTGACCGTCTCGTANTCGACCTCCTGACGCAAACCGAGCAGATCCTCGAGGCCGCGCACCCGCTGCGCCAATGCGCGCTCCNGCTGCCAACGGAACCGCCACTCGGCCACACTTTCGCGAAGCGCATCGTTTTCGGCTCGGACCGACCGCAGCCCGACATATCCGTTCCAAACCCCGGCCGCGCCAGCGACCACACGGGCCACTCCACGTTCAACTTCAGAGAACAGCCCGAACGTCACCCCCTCGAACACACTCACGCCCGAGGCGGCGCTGACCTGAAAGGAGATCAACACCACCTGGCCAAGAACGACGGCCAGCAGCCACGCGCCGGTGCGACGACGGAAATCAATCAATCGAAATCTTTCTGAGCAGGCTGAAATCGGACAGCATCTTTCCGGCCCCGAGCACGACCGACGACAGCGGGTCTTCGGCCATTGCCAGCGGCAACCCGGTTTCCTCACGCAAGCGCTTGTCGAGATTCTTCAGCAACGATCCGCCGCCGGTCAGCACAATACCGCGGTCGACGATGTCGGCCGACAGCTCCGGCGGGGTCCGCTCGAGCGCAACCCGGNCCCGCGTCGACGATCACGTTGACCGTCTCTGCCAAAGCTTCGCGAATCTCCTCGTCGGTGACGGTGATGGTCTTGGGCACTCCCTCGATGAGATGGCGTCCCTTGATATCCATCGTGATGCGCTCGTCCAGGCCGTAGGCCGACCCGACCTTCATCTTGATCGCTTCCGACGTCCGCTCGCCAATCAGCAGGTTGTAGGTCTTCTTGATGTACTGGATGATCGCCTCGTCCATCTCGTTGCCCGCCACCCGCACCGCCTTGCTGTAGACGATGCCTGCGAGTGAGATGACGGCGATGTCGGTGGTACCGCCGCCGATGTCCACGATCATGTTGCCCGCGGGCTCGGTAATCGGCATCCCGGCGCCGATGGCGGCCGCCATCGCCTCCTCGACCAGATGCACCTCGCTGGCCTTGGCCCGATACGCGCTGTCCTTGACGGCGCGTTTCTCGACCTGCGTAATCTCGGACGGCACTCCGATGACGATGCGCGGCCGCACCCAGACGGTCCGGTTGTGCGCCTTCTTGATGAAGTAGGTCAGCATCTTCTCGGTGACCTCGAAATCGGCGATCACCCCGTCCTTCATCGGTTTGATGGCGATGATGTTGCCCGGCGTCCGCCCCAGCATCTCCTTGGCTTCGCGCCCCACCGCCTCGACGCGGCCGTTGACCTGGTTGATGGCGACAATCGACGGTTCGTTGACAACGATCCCCTTGCCGCGGGCGTAGACACAGGTATTTGCAGTGCCAAGATCGATCGCCAGGTCGCTAGAGAACAACGCAAACAATGAACGAACACCCAACGGCGACAATCCTCTCTCTTGCAGTTCGGGGTCTTACGCGACGGCACCCGCCAGCTGGGTGCCATCCTTCCCATGAGCCTTGACCCAGTACATGGCATCGTCGGCCGCCTGCATCAATCGGTCGACAGTCGGAACCATGTCTGGCAACGTCGCCACGCCAGCCGACGCGGTCAAGCGACAGTTGAAACCCTCGGCGACCAGAAACACGTGTTTGGCAATACGTGCGCGCACCCGGTTTGCGACGATTAGCGCGCCATCGCTGCCGGTATCGGGCAGCACCACCGAGAACTCGTCGCCACCAAACCGGGCCACCACGTCGGTCTCGCGCGCACAGTCGCGAATGACGGCGCTCACCTCGACGAGCGCCCGGCTGCCGTAGAGATGTCCGTGCGTGTCGTTGATCTCCTTGAACCCATCCAGGTCGATGAACAACAGCGACAACGGTTGGTTCGTGCGCACGGCTCGTTTCCCTTCCCGCCGAAGCACTTCGAACAGATACCGCGAGTTGTAGAGCTGGGTGAGATCGTCGGTCACCGTCAACGCCTGAGCGCGCTGCATCCGCGTGGCGTTGTCGAGCGCGACGGCGCCCGGCTCGAACACCATCCCGATGGCCGCACTGACATCGGCCGGAATCGCCGGAATCTGGGCGGAGGTTGTGGAATCGACGCCAACGACCGCGCCCACCGTGCGCCCTCGGCTGCACAGCGGAAACGCGACAACCGCGACCGACGGGGCCCCGCCGGCGCGGCGGTCCTGGCTCGAGTCGCGCGCGCCGAACTCTCGCCCGGACCGCAGCACACGGGCGCCANCGGCGCACACGAGCTTTTCGTGCTCGTTCGCAAGCCGGCTACCCGACAGCAGCACCGGCGTCCCCATCTCATCGGGCCCCACCACGGCCCAACTCGGCGCCGGCAGCCAGGCCGCGGCGCGGCCGACCAGCGCCTCGGCCACCGGGCGCGGCTCGAGCGGCGCGGCAACGTGGCGGGTCATCTCGCTCAACGGCTCGACCCGATTGAGGAAGCGCAACAGCGCGGACCGCGATCGGCGCCAGCGGGTGGCAAGATCGGCCGGCGCGGCAATCGCGACCTGGTGCGCAACCTCTACGGGATTCAGCGGGGCCGTCAGATGGGTAGTGAACCCGCTGTTGCGGGACCGATCGGCGACGCCGGTAGCGTGATCTGCCGAATAGGACACGACCGGCATCCCTTTGGCGAGCGACTTCAAGCGTCGCCAGTTGGGCCGACGCCCAGGGGCCAGTTCCCACAACACCGCGTCGACCCGGCCTCGAGGGGGAGATACGGCCAACTCGTGCTGCGCACGACAGACCATGCGGTAGCACCTGAGGCGGCCGAGCGGCGCCAGATGTGTCCGAACGTCGGAATTTGGGTGGTGAAAAACGGCCAGTGTCAGACCGGACCGGGGCTGGTTTCGACGCCTCGATGCCCCGTTGCTATGCCCCCGTGCCGCCATGCTCAGTGTCGTTCTGTCAGGTCCCCTAAGTCCTTCAGTATCTCGCAAATATACCATATTCGGCAGATCTGACGGCACCAATGTGGTGCAACCTCAGCCCGGTCCCTTGCCCCTCCCTGGCCCTGGCGGACGGCCAAGGCATGTCTTGGACCGCCGGCTTGCCGGCCACGAATTCGGTGGCGTAGAATGGAGTGTTGAACAACCGAACGTTTACACCGTGGTCGAACCAAGTCGCCGTGTCCGGCTCGACCGATCACGCATCGAAACCGATGGCCGATGCCGACACGAGACGGCACGCAAAATAGCACATAGGGAGTTGAGCGAACGATGACGATGCTGGATCGCATGCGCCGGCACAAAGGGTGGCTGAAGTGGAGCCTCGGCCTGGTCTGCCTCGTCTTCATCTTTTTGTATGTGCCCCCGTTGGTTCAGCCGACGCCAGTGGGCACCGGCGCAATGACCGACGTGCTGGCACAGGTCGGCAACCAGGAGATTACCGTCGGCGAGTTTCGCACCGTCTACTTGCAACAGCTTCAGAACTATCAGGCCCAGTCCGGTGGCGGGATTACCGCAGAGATACTGCAGTCGATGGGTATCGACCGACAGATTCTCCAGCAGATGATCGACGAGTACGCGGCCCTGCAGGAGGCCGAGCGGCTGGGCGTGACGGTGACCGACGCCGAGGTGCGCGAGCGCATCGTCTCGTTCCCGGCGTTTCAGCAGAACGGCCAGTTCATCGGCGAGCAGGCCTACATCCAGATGCTGCGGGTGCAGCAACCACCAATGACCCCGACGGACTTCGAGGAGAACATCCGCCGGTCGTTGATGCTCGAGCGGCTACAAGCGCTGGTGACCGACTGGATTACGGTGACCGACGAGGACCTGCAGCAGGAGCACGTCCGCCGCAACGAGAAGATCCGCGTCAGCGCTATCTCGTTCCGAGCAGACGACTTCCGCGAAGGCGTCGAGGCCAGCGATGAGGACGTCGCCGCGTTGTACGCGCAAAGCGCGGCCGATTACACGGTGCCGGAGAAGCGGCGCTTACGCTTCGTGCTCATCGATGTGCCGGCACTGAAGGACGCGTTTACCCCGAGCGACCTCGACGTCCAGTCGTACTACGACAACAACCTCGACCGCTACACAGAACCGATGACACTGCGCGCCAGCCACATCTTGCTGCGCACCGAGGGCAAGGACCAGGCGGAGGTGCAGGCCCAGGCCGAGGCGATCGTCGCCGAGGCGCGAGACGGCGCCGACTTCGCAGAGCTCGCACAGCAGTACTCGGAGGACGAGGGCACGAAGGAGGTTGGTGGCGATTTGGGTCCGATCTCCCCGGGCCAGATGGTGCCGGAATTCGAAGGCGCCGCCTATGCGCTCGAACAGGACGAGATCAGCGATCCGGTGACGAGCATGTTTGGCGTGCACGTCATCAAAGCAACCGAGAAGACCGGCGGCACGTCGCAGACACTGGCCGAGGTACGCGAGAGCGTCGTCGACCTGCTGAAGCAGGAGAGCGCCGACGCGCGTGCCAGTGCCCTGGCGCAGGCCATGTCGGCCGAGATTACCGCTTCCGCCGACCCAGTCGCAGCCATGGACGCGGCCGCGATACGACGGGGGCTCGAAGCCCAAGAGAGCGGCTTCGCGGCGCCGGGCGAGCCGATTCTCGGCCTCGGGTTCTCGTCGGACGTCACCGCGCAGGCCTTTCAGCTCCCGCAGGGTCAGGTGGCCGGCCCGATCCAGACCCCGACGGGTCCGGCCTTTGTGACCGTCGTCGGCATTCAGGCTCCCACCGTCCCCCCCCTCGAAGAGGTGGAGGCCCGGGTGCGAGACGACGTCATTCGCCGGAAGGCGTTCACGACAGCGCAGGAGCGGGCCGCCGAGATGGCGACCCTGCTAAAGACGGCTGATGACTTCACCGAGGCGGCCGAAGCCGAAGAGCTCGAGGTCGGTGCCAGCGACCTTATCGCACGCGGCGGCGCGGTGCCGGGCGTGGGTCTGAACGCGGCGGTCGAAGCCATGGCCTTTTCGCTGTCGGACGGCGAAACCAGCGACCCGGTGTTGACAGGCAACAGCGCCGTCATCCTGCACGTCCACGAACGGCAAGAGGCCACCGAGTCGGACTTCCAGACCATGCGCGAGACGCTGCGCAGCGAGATGATTTCCGAGCAGCAGGGTCGGTTCTTCGCCGCCTACATGGAAAACGCCAAAACCCGCATCATCATCGACGTGGACATGGCCGCGTTCGCGCAGGCGGTGGTGTAGGTTTCCCGGCGAGGCGCCCGCCTGGACACCGAGAAGAGTCCCTTCTTCAGGTGCCTGCTAAGACGCACGCCGGTAGCGAGGCCCTTTAGGGCCGCCCATCCTACGGCACAAAGACACCGGGCATCAGGGCCAGGGGCTCGCCGCTTCTGAACAGCCTGAGAGGCGCGGTTGCCGCACCCAGTGCTCGCGCCGGCGGCAACGGGAACCAGCCGAGCCGGGTGGCGGCTTGTGCCACGGTGAACCCTTCGTTCAACAGCTCGAACAGACTCTTGGGTCGCGGAAAGGCCACCAGCTCCACCTCGTCGTCGGCGTCAATGCCAACCCGCTCCTTGGCCAGAGCAATCGCCCGGCCTAGCCCGCCAAGCTCATCGATGAGGCCGTGCTCCTTCGCCTGACGGCCAGTCCAGACGCGCCCCTGCGCCACGTCGTGGACGGCGTCGCGCGTGGTACCGCGTCCCTCGGCGGCTTTCGTCAGGAACTGCTCGTAGATCGCGTCGATGTGCTCTTGCATCTTCGCGCGCTCGTCGTCGGAGAACGGTGTGACCGGCGAATAGATCTCGGCGAACCGACCGTTGCTGACCGGCTCGAGTGTCACGCCGACCTTCTCGTAGGTACCGCCGGTCGTGATCTTGCCGGCCACGACGCCGATTGACCCCGTCAACGTCGCCGGTTGCGCGACGATCGTGTCGGCGCCCATGGCGATGTAGTACCCACCCGACGCACCCAGGTCGGACATCGACGCAATGACTGGCTTGTCGGCCTTCGCCAGCATCACTTCGCGCCAGATGACGTCTGAAGCGACCGCCGACCCACCGGGGCTGTCGATGCGCAGCACGATGGCGCGCACCGAGTCGTCGGTCCGCGCGGCACGAATGGCCCGCACCAAGGTGTCTGACCCAAGCACCTCGCCGCCCGTGATGTCGACCCCGCCGGTGCCCGAGTTGATCGTGCCGACCGCGTAGATGAGCGCGATGCGCCGCCCGCGGTTCAGCCCCACCGAGGCGAGGCTGATCTGCCGGTAGTCGCGGTCGGAAATCTCGCGCCAGTTGACCTCGCTAAACGGCTCCTGCCGCTTGACCTCGTCGGCATAGACGAGCGCATCGACCAGACCGGCCTCGACCGCGTCGGCAGGCAGGAACGGTCCCTCGTCGATGAGTCGCCGCACATCGCTCTTGGCCAACCGACGCCCATCGGCGATGCCGTCGACGATCTGCTCGTAGAGGTCGCGATTGAGCGACTCGGCCATCTCGCGATGGGCCGGCGTCATCGTCGTCTCGGTATAGAAGTTCGCCGCCGTCTTGAAATCGCCCGCGTTCAACATGTCGGGATGCGCGCCGATCTTGTCGAGAGCGCCCCGGATGAACATCTCGTAGCTCGCCACCCCAACCAGATCGAGCGGGCTGCCCGGCACCAGGAACACCTTGTCGGCCGCCGATGCCAGGTAATACTCCTGGGTCCCCCCGAACTCGAGGAACGCTACGATCGGCTTCCCCGACTCCTTGTAGTCGAGCACCGCATCGCGAATCTCCTGCGCCTTGCCCCAGAGCNGCTGCGGGCCCGACGGTTTCAGAACAACGCCGCGGATGCGCGTGTCGACCTTCGCCTTGCGCAGGCTGTTGACCACCGACTGCACCGTGGGCCCGTCCCCCATCAGCGAGGTCAGCAGCGGATTCGCTTGTCGTTCGGACAGCCCCCCAGGCACACGCAGCACCAGCACCGAGTTGGACGCCACCGATGGCGCCCGCGACACCATGAAGTACATCGTGGCCATCCCGGCCATCGACACCACAACCGCCGACAGCAGGAAGACGACGATGACCTTGACACCGCGCGGAACACTCACGGCAACCTCCTTGGTTCTGTGGCGCAGGCCTTCAGGCCTGCGAGCAAGGCGACAGCCTTGCCCCGCGGACGTCGACACAACCGAGCGTCCCGGTAGCAAGGCCCTTCAGGGCCGCCCTCTCTCCAGGTCTGCCGACGCGCTCTCTGACCCGAGTATACGTGACCCTTAGGCCCGCCCGCCGCTGGCGTGGGTGCGACCGTCTTGGTTATACTGATCGTTCGGCCACACGGCCGAAGTCCCCCACTTGCGGAAGTGGCGGAATTGGCAGACGCGCAGGCCTCAGGAGCCTGTGGGACTTAGTCCCATGGGGGTTCAAGTCCCCCCTTCCGCACCATCNCTNNAGGCCCGAACGACGGGNNTCAANNGACAATTTCNCNGCNGATTCGCNGGCCTCAGAATTGGCCGCCTAAATGCCAGATGTGCGACGAATGTGCGACAAAAGACCGGGAGTCGGCAGGGGCGCAGCGGTGTTGGCTACGGGAACGGGACATGAATCCCAGGGCGGCCCGGCACTACTCCAGCGTGAACGTCAGTTCTACGTGCACCCTGACCGGCACAGCGACGCCACCTTCGGCCCCGGGCTCGAGCGCCCACTGCTCGAGAGCCAGCGTCGCCTGCGTGTCCAGCCCAGAGTCGAGTGACCGACGCAGACGAGAACACTCCGTCGTTCGACAGATCCGTTGGAAGGCCCTCTCTTATGCGCATTCTCTCGCACGGAGCTGTCAACTTGACGAGGACAGCGCGCTTCTCAATTCCGGTGCAGCAAACCGTCCTGAGGC
>PBRZ01000114.1 GCA_002726085.1 Acidobacteriota bacterium | reverse complement strand
ATTTGGCGGCCCAAGCTCCGGTAGCGGTGCGCCGGATCCTCGAAGCGGTGCATCATGGTCTTGACATGTCGATCGCCGAAGCGGCGGTGTTCGAGGCATCGACGTTTGGTCTGATGTACGGGACCGAGGACGTGCGCGAAGGCACGGCGGCCTTTCTCGAAAAACGCAAGCCGCGGTTTACCGGTCGATGAGGGGGGGTAGGACCTCAGAAGTCAGAAGTCAGAAGGCAGAAGTCAGAATGAAACCTTCTGACTTCTTGGGCTGCTTGCGATAGAGAGGTCAAGGCGCGCAGATATGGAGACCCTGACGGGCATCGGCGAGGCGGGCGACTTCCGGGTTGGCATTGTCGTGTCGACATACAACGACTTTGTCACCGCCCGGTTACGGCACGGTGCCGTCGAGGCGCTGAGAGCGGCCGGCGTGTCCGACGACGCGATTGTGCTGCTGACCGTCCCGGGCGCCTTCGAGATTCCCCAGGCGGCGCGTCGCCTGGCAGCCTTTGGGGGGGTGGACGCGGTCATAGGCCTCGGGTGTCTGATCCGCGGCGAGACGCCGCACTTCGACATCATCGCCTCGGCTGTGGCGCACGGCATCGCCGAAGCGGCGATGGACAGTGGGACGCCGATGACGTTCGGGGTGCTCACGACCAACTCGGCCGAGGAGGCGTTGGCGCGCGCAGCGGACGGTCCGTCGAACAAGGGTCGGGAGGCGGCCGAGGCGGCGCTGGCGATGATCCGGCTGTTCCGGCAGCTCACGCCCCCCGTCGTGCCGGAGCTCGGTGGGTGAGTGCGGCCCGGTCCGTTCGCGACGACCGCCATCGTGGCCGCGTGGCTGCGCTTCAGTTGCTCTACCAGCGGGAGGTCGGTGGTGCGGTCGGGACGGAGCTCGACGAGGCGGTGGACCGCTACTGGGTCGAGCATCCGGCACCCGAGGCCCGTCAGCTGTTCGCGACCGGTCTGCTGCAGGGCGCGATCGAGGCGCGCGACCGGATCGACCCGCTCATCGAGTCTGCCGCAGACAACTGGCGCCTCTCGCGGATGGCGGTGGTGGACCGGACCATTCTGCGACTGGCGGTCTACGAGCTGTTGGCCGCCGTGACGCCCCCGGCCGTCGTGATTGACGAGGCGCTGGAGCTGGCCAAGACATTCAGCGGCGACCAGTCCGCTCGCTTCGTCAACGGCGTGCTCGACGCCGTCAAGCGCACCCTGGAGGAGGGGGCCGACACGCCGAAGCCCAAAGCCTAAAGCCCGTAGCCCGTAGCCCGTAGCCCGTAGTCTGTAGGCCGTAGCCTGTAGCCAAAAGCCCAAACGCAGACCTATCCATGTCCGAACATCGAGAGAGTGACCAGCTCGCACAGCGGCGCGCCAACTTGGCGGCGCTCGTCGCCCTCGGAGTGCCGGCCTACCCGCACACATTTCGCAGCACCGACACGGCTTCGGCGATCGTCACCGCGCATGGTGACACCAGTGGCGACGATCTGGATACCGCGCAGATCCAGACCATGACGGCTGGCCGGATTCTGATGATCCGAAGCTTTGGCAAGGCCAAGTTCCTCGTCATCTCCGACGGGGCGTCTCGGCTGCAGGTCTATCTGAGGCAGGATGCCTTGTCGGAGCGGGACTTCGCGGTCGCGGCACTGCTCGACATCGGCGATCTCATCGGGGTCGAGGGGCGGCTGTTCAGAACGCGGACCAAAGAGCTCACCGTCTGGGTCGCTCGACTCGAGTTTCTCGCCAAATGCTTCGTGCCGCTGCCTGAAAAATGGCATGGGCTGACCGATGTCGAGACCCGGTACCGACAACGGTATGTGGACCTGATCGTCAATCCGGACTCGCGGCGCGTCTTCGAGGTACGCGCACGGGTGATGACCGCGATCCGGGCTTTNTTGGTCGACCGCGATTTTCTCGAGGTCGAGACGCCGATGATGCAGCCGGTCGCCGGTGGCGCACTGGCGCGACCGTTCGTCACGCATCACAACGCTCAGGACATGCAGCTCTATTTGCGGATCGCACCCGAGCTGTATCTCAAGCGGCTGGTCGTCGGCGGGGTCGAACGGGTCTTCGAGATCAATCGTAACTTCAGGAATGAAGGGATCTCGACCCAACACAACCCGGAATTCACCATGCTGGAGTTCTATCAGGCCTATGGCGACTACCGGGACCTGATGACGATGACCGAGCAGTTGCTATCGACCGTCGCGCGCGAGGTCACCGGGGGCGACGACCTGCGGTTTGGCGGGCAGAGCGTCTCGTTCCGCCCGCCGTATCGGCGTCTGACGCTCCGGCAGGCTGTGTGCGAGGCGGTCACAGAAAAACTCGGTGCGGCCGTCTTCGAACAGGATCTCCGGACACGGGAGACCGTGGTGGCCTTGTCCACGCGGCTTGGACTCGACCCGCGGCCAGACCAGGGGCCGGGCAAGATCACGATCGAAATATTCGAGGCACTGTGTGAGCGTGCGCTCGTGCAGCCGACCTTCATTCACGACTTTCCGACCGAGGTGTCGCCGCTGTCCAAGCAGCGTGACGACGACCCGGACACCGTGGAGCGGTTCGAGCTGTTCGCGGCCGGCATGGAGCTGGCCAATGCGTTCAGCGAGCTCAACGACCCGATCGAGCAACGCCGCCGGTTCGAGGCCCAGCTGTGCAATCGCGAGGGAGGGGACCTCGAGGCACATCAGATGGACGAGGATTACATCCGGGCGCTCGAATACGGTCTCCCGCCCACGGCGGGTGAAGGTGTTGGGATCGACCGGCTCGTGATGGTGTTGACCGACAGCCCCTCGATTCGCGATGTGATTCTGTTTCCCCTCATGCGGTCCAAGCAGGCCGGTGAGCAGGCGGCACCGGACGAGGCCTCCGGCGGCGAATCGAGTGCAGCCGAATGATCTCGCACGGCGTGGGTGTGTGTTAAGGGCAACCGGATGCCGTGCCGACAACGTCTGTAGAGTGTAGAGGCACAGTGCGCCCGTGAGTCTGGAGTGCCCGAAACCCGTAGCCCGAAACCCGCAGCCCAAGAACTACGCCGATGACCCCACCCTTCGAGCTCTACATCGCCACCCGGTATCTGCTCGCGCGACGCCGTCAGGCGTTCATCTCTCTCATCTCGCTGGTCTCGACGGGCGGGGTCGCCGTTGGCGTCATGGCGCTCGTCATCGCGATGGCGTTGATGACCGGCATGCAGCAGGACATACGCGACAAGCTCATCGGCGCCCAAGCGCACGTCTATGTCTACAAGATCACGGGCGGTGGGTTCGACGACTATCGCGAAGAAGCGGATCGGCTGATGACCGTGCCGGGCGTGGTCGGCGCGGCGCCGTCGATCTCCGGCCGCGCGGTCGCCACGACCTCCGGTATTGAAGCGTTCGTCTCGCTCAAGGGAATTGACATCGACCTCGAGGGCCAGGTCACCGACCTGGACGACTCTGTCCTTCACGGGAGCCTGGCGGCGCTGCGCGAGGACCACGACGCGGTGCTCGGCGGTGTGGTCATCGGCGAGGATCTCGCACTGCAGCTTGGGGCGTTCGTGGGCGACACGGTGAGAGTTCTGACACCGCAGGGCTCGACGCTCTCGCCGATGGGTATGGTCCCGCGGATGCGCCCGCTGAAGGTGGTCGGCATCTTCAGTCTCGGGCTCTACGAATACGACAACGCCTACGGCTTCGTCACGTTGGATGTCGCCAGGCAGCTGTTCAGGAAAGACCGCGTGGACACGATGCAACTCCGCATAGCGGACCTCGACGACGCCCCCGCCGTGGCGCGCGCCGTGACCGATACGCTGGGCGCCGGGTATCTGGCGGAGGATTGGGGGCGGCTGAATCAGGCGCTGTTCTCAGCGCTGTGGCTCGAAAAAATGGCGATTGGCATCACCATCGGACTCATCATGATGGTCGCGGCCCTCAATATAGTCGCGTCGCTGATTCTGCTCGTCATGGAGAAGAGCCGGGACATCGCGATCCTCAAGACCATGGGGGCCACGAGTCGGAGCATCAGGCGAATCTTCGTCCTGCAGGGTGGCGTAATAGGGGTAGTCGGCACGCTGGTCGGCGCGGTGAGTGGACTGGTCGTCTCGTATGTGGCTGACCGGTATCAGCTGATTCAGATTCCGATGGACGTCTACAACATCGCCTGGGTTCCGTTTCGGATCGAGCCGCTCGACTTCCTGCTCGTGGTGACGACGGCCGTGCTCGTCTGTCTCGTGGCGACCATTTATCCGTCTCGTCAGGCGTCCCGTCTCGACCCGGCCGAGGCATTGAGATACGAATAGGGCAGAAGTCAGAAGGCGGAAGTCAGAAGGCAGAACGAAACCCGAGGCTTCGCATCATCGTTTGAGTGCTCGACTGATCGTGTCTGACTCGCGTGCCCGGCCCTGGAAGTGAGAAATGCCGCGTAGCATCCTGCTCACTCCTGACTTCTACCTTCTGACTTCTGACTTCTGCGTCGAGAATTCCTAGACCGCGTTTCCCTCATGCCTTTCCTCGATGTGCGTGCGCTTTACAAGACCTACACCGTGGGCGACCGGCAGCTGCCGGTGTTGCGGGGGCTCGATCTGGCCGTCGAGAAGGGCGAAATGGTTGCCATCGTCGGGGCCTCGGGAGTGGGCAAGAGCACGCTGCTGCAGCTGGTCGGCGGACTCGACCGGACCGACGGCGGCACGATCCGGATCGGCGACACCGACATGACGCAGGCGGACGACGACGCCCGGGTCACGTTCCGCAACCGGCAGGTCGGGTTCGTCTTTCAATTTCATCATCTGTTGCCGGAGTTCACGGCAGTGGAGAATGTGGCGATGCCGCTACGAATTGCCCGGGTGACCCCGCAGGTAGCTCAGCCGCGAGCCGAGGCCCTGCTCGAGGAGGTCGGGCTCGGCGAACGGGTGTCACATCATCCCGGGATGCTGTCGGGCGGCGAGCAACAACGCGTCGCGGTTGCGCGCGCCCTGGTCATGAAGCCGGCGCTGTTGCTGGCCGATGAGCCGACCGGCGACCTCGACGAACAGACCGGTGAAGAACTACATGCTCTGGTGCGCCGGATGCACACAGCCCACGGATTGACGTCGCTCATCGCGACCCACAACATGCGGCTCGCCCGATCTTGTGACCGCCTGCTGCAGCTCGAGGACGGTCGTCTGCATCCGGGGTGATGGCAGAGGCTGCGCAAGATTCCCGTAAACTATTGCGGTGTCAAGCACTTTCGGGACAGGTCCGGTCCTCTTGCCGGGAGCTTTGCCATATAATGCGGACAAGGCCACCTGGACGGCCGTGACCGCGGGGACACCGATGTTCGAGCGTTACACAGAGCGGGCCCGTCGGGTGCTGTTCTTCGCCCGCTACGAGGCGAGTCAGCTCGGGAGCATCTCTATCGAGACCGAGCACCTGCTGCTTGGGCTGATACGGGAAGGCAAGGGGCTGACGAGCCGCATCTTTGCACGCTCGCACCTCTCGCTCGAGGGGATCCGCAAGGAGATCGAAGGGCGCACCGTTTTTCGGGAGAAAGTGTCGACGTCGGTGGAGATCCCGTTCAGCACCGAGACCAAACGCGTCCTGCAGTTCGCCGCCGAGGAGGCGGACCGGCTGCTGCACAACTACGTGGGGACCGAGCATCTGCTGCTCGGCATCCTTCGCGAGGAGCGCAGCGTGGCGGCGTCGATCCTGTTCGAGAAAGGGATGCGTCTGAACACGGTTCGCGAAGATATCGTCCAGTTGCTGAACGAGAAGACGACACTCACGCGAGTGAAGGAAACCCCCCTGCTGGCGGAATTCAGTCGCGATCTGACCGAGAGCGCGATGAAGAACCTGCTCGACCCGCTGGTCGGTCGGACGAGTGAGCTCGAACGGGTGCAGCAAGTGCTCTGTCGCCGCACGAAGAACAATGCGGTGCTGATCGGCGAGCCTGGCGTCGGCAAAACCGCCATCGTCGAGGGACTCGCCCAACGCATTGTGTGTGGGGATGTGCCGCACTTTCTCGCCGACAAGCGGATTCTGGCGCTCGACATTTCGCTCATCGTCGCCGGCACCAAGTATCGCGGGCAGTTCGAGGAGCGGCTCAAGGCGATCATGAAGGAGGTGACGGAGAACCCGAACTTCATCATCTTCATCGATGAGTTGCACACGCTCGTGGGCGCCGGGTCCGCTGAGGGGTCCCTCGATGCGGCGAACATCTTGAAGCCGGCGCTGTCGCGAGGCGAGATTCGCTGTATCGGGGCGACCACCCCGGCCGAGTATCGGAAGTACATCGAGAAGGACCGGTCGCTCGAGCGCCGGTTTCAGTCCGTCAACGTTGCGCCCCCTGACGAGAGTGAGGCGCTGGAGGTGCTGCTCGGGGTGAAGGACCGCTATCAGAGTTTCCACCACGTCGAATACACGACGGAGGCGCTCGAGGCGGCGGTCTATCAATCCAGTCGCTACATCACCGAGCGGTTTTTGCCAGACAAGGCGATCGACTTGATCGACGAAGCGGGCTCTCGGGCCAAGCTGCGAGAGGCGGGTTTGAGCGAGGAATTCGGTGACATCAACCGCAACATTCGAGTGGCCGTCGAGCAGATGGAGAGCGCCGCGGCGCAGAAGGACTTCGAGAAGGCACAGTTCTTCAAGGAGCAGGAGGTCATCTCGCGCGAGAAGCTCCAGTGTGTGCGTGAGAAGTTCGACGTCAAGGCCGGGTCGCGTCCCATCGAAGTCGGCAAACAGGACATCGACCAAGTGGTGTCCACCTGGACCGGCGTGCCGTTGACCTCGATCAACCAGGACGAAAGCGACAAGCTNCTCCGAATGGAGGCCGAGCTCCACCGGCGGGTGATCAGCCAGGATCCCGCGATCTCGGCGCTGGCGCGCGCCATCCGGCGGTCTCGCGCTGGGCTCAAATCGCCGGCCCGGCCCGTGGGTAGTTTCGTGTTTCTCGGCCCGACCGGAGTCGGGAAGACCGAGCTGGCGCGCGCCCTGGCGAACTTCCTGTTCGGTAGCGATGGTGCGCTGATCCGGTTCGACATGTCCGAGTATATGGAGAAGCACTCGGTGTCGAAGCTGATCGGGTCGCCACCCGGCTACGTGGGTCATGAGGAAGGCGGCCAGCTGACCGAAAAGGTCAAGCGCAACCCGTACTCCGTCGTGTTGCTCGACGAGATCGAGAAGGCGCATCCCGACCTCTTCAATATCCTCCTGCAGGTGTTCGAAGACGGCCAGCTGACCGACGGGCTCGGAAATCGCGTCAATTTCAAGAACGCGATCATCATCATGACCTCGAACATCGGGGCCCGCTTCATTCAGAAGAAGGCCTCGTTCGGGTTCCAGCCGTCGGACATCAAGGAGGTCCAGCGCAGCGTGGCCGACATGGTCCTGGGCGAGGTCAAACGGACGTTCAATCCCGAGTTCGTGAATCGGGTCGATGAGATCATCGTGTTCGAGGCGCTCGTCGATGACGACCTGCGACGGATCACCGCGATGCTCGTCGACCAGTTGAACGCGCATCTCGTCGACCGAAAGCTCCATATCACCTTGACCGAGGACGTGATCGACTGGGTCATCGACCTGACGTGTAAAGACCGCTCCTATGGGGCGCGGCCCTTGCGCCGGGCGATTCAGCGGTACGTCGAAGACCCGCTCTCCGAAGAGCTGATTCGAGGGCGCCTACAGGGTGGCGCGATCGAGGTGTATCTCGACGGGGGTGAGCTGACCTATCGGGATGCCGAACGAACCTATACCGGCCGTCGGCTGGCGGCGAGCGTCTAATATCGAAAGAGTGTGTGTGTCAGGCGTGCATGTGGGTTGGATCACATGCGCAGGCAGGAAGATCTATGCGAACTGTACTGAATCGAGCACGGGTGTTGGCAGTCGTGGGGGTCGCCCTGGTGTGCGCCGGGACGGTTCCCGTTTCCGCCGGCGCCGGCACCGGCACCGGTGAGGCGGAGCCGCTGGTCATCGGCGGGCAAGCGCCGGCGCCGGCGCAGGCGCCCCTGCCGCCGCCTGACTCCCCTCCCTTGTTGAACCTCGTGTATCTGGAGTTTCCGAATCAGGGCAACGTGGCGGGTATCGAGTTGCAGACCTATCTCTATTACATGGAGATCGACGACAACGCCACCTTGCCGTCGCAGGGGGTCTGGACGCCGTTCGACGAGGACCTGGAGCGAGTAATGCTCGAGGACTTCCAACGTTTGTGGGACACCGGTTTCCTCAACGACCTCACGATCGAGATCGTCGACGCTCCGTTCGCGAACGGTGTCGAGGGCAAGGATGTGCACTTCCTGCTGGACGAGCGCGAGCGCGTGCGGACCGTGACCTGGGAGGGGTCCGACGAATTCGACGTTTCCAATATCGAAGAGGCGATGGAGCTGTCCGGCATCGAGCTGCGTCTCGAATCCCAGATCAGCCCGAACCTCATTCGACGGACCGAGGGCATGCTCCGGCAGATGTTCGACGAGAAGGGCTTTCAGTTCGCCGAAATCAGTCACACGATTACGCCCGTGCCCGGCGGTCCAAAGCTGGTTCAGCTCGCGTTCCAGATGGACGAAGGGCCCAAGGTGCAAATCGACGACATCGAGTTTGTCGGCAACGAGCNCATGAGCGATCGATCGCTCAAACGGCAGATGAAAGACACGAAGGAGCGCTGGTGGCTCTCCTTCATCACGGGCCGTGGGACCTACAAGCCGTTCTCCTACGAGCAGGATGCCGAATTCGTGGTGGCCCATTACCTGGACAATGGCTACATCGACGCCACGGTGGGGCAGCCGGAGTTGGAATACCTGGACGTGTCGGAAGATGGCAAGTCGCGCCCCGTGCGCATTCGGATTCCCGTGACCGAGGGGGAACGGTATCGCGTCGGCACGGTGGACTTCGACGGCCAGGAGGTGGTGCGGCGCGAGGGGCTCGAGCAGATCTTTTCCGACCTGAAACCCGGGGAGTACTACTCGAACAGGACGGTGGTCGAGGCGTTGGGAGTCGCCCGGGAGGCCTATGGCGTCAACGGCTATTGGCAGATGACGGCGTACCCCGACCCCGTGCCGCGCACCGAGCCCCAACCCGAAGGGCGGCCGACGCATATCGACGGGGACCCGGTCGTGGACGTCACGATCCGATTCGAGGAAGGGGAGCAGTTTGTCGTCAACCGCATCACCTTCATCGGCAACGACACGACGCACGACGAGGTGATTCGCCGGGAGATCAGCCTGGTCGAGCGTGGCGTGTTCAATACCGAAGCGCTCAGGTACAGCGTGCGCCGGCTCAACCAGCTCGGGTACTTCGAGCCGCTCGATGAGAACACCGCGATCCAGGTCGACCCGCGGCCGGGTGTCGAGAACGAGGTCGATCTGACACTCAACCTCGAAGAGGCGAATCTGAACCAGCTGTCGTTCGGCGCCGGTGCGTCGCAGTTCGACGGGTTCTTCTTGCAGCTGTCGTTCCAGACCACCAACTTCCTGGGGCGTGGCGAGTCGTTGACCCTGTCGCTCCAGAACGGCGAACGGATCAAGAACTACAACATCGGGTTCACCGAGCCGTTCCTGTTCGGCAAGCCGATTACGGGCGGGATCAATCTGTTTCGGCGCGACATCCGTTTCATCAACCAGTTCACCCAGAGCTCGATCGGGGTGTCGACGTCGTTGGGGTTCCGCGTGGGACAGTGGTCGCAGATGTTCATGGCCTATTCCTACGAAGAGACGCTGGTCAAGGAGCTCAATCCGCTTTTCCAGGACCCGAATTTTCTGCGCTTCAATCCCTTTCTCCAGGATGCCCTGGCGTTGGGGAGTGGCGGCCAGCGAACCGTCAGTAAGGTCACGCCGACCTTCCTGCTCAACACCGTTGACCACCCCATTTTTCCGATGAGCGGGAAGAAGTACACGGTCGGAATCGAGCTGGCGGGACTGGGCGGCAACACCAGGTTCTACAAGCCGATCGCCGAGGGCATCTGGTTCCTGCAGCACGCCCCGAGGCTGTCGCTCGGCCTCCGCGCCCGCGGCGAGTTTATCTCGCCATATGGCTCCTCGGCGTCGCTGCCGATCTTCTCGTTGCTCACCATGGGCGGCGACTTCAGTCTGCGCGGGTTCGATATTCGGAGTATCGGGCCGAGCGACCCGGCCACCGGCTTGGTCATCGGAGGAAACAAGAGCCTCCTGTTCAACGCCGAGTACTTGATCAAAATCGCCGACCCGGTTCGTCTGCTCTTCTTCTACGACGCAGGACAGGTGGCGGACTTCGGTCAGGGGTTCGCGACCGATCTGTTCCGGACGTCGACCGGCATCGAGTTTCGGTTCTTCATGCCGGTCATCAACGTGCCGGGCCGGCTGATCTACGCCTGGAACCCGCAGCGGGAAGGGATTCTCAACGATCGGTTCCAGCTGCAGGAGCCGACGGTGTTCAAATTCGCCATGGGGGCTTCGTTCTAGCGACGCTGCGCCGCAGGCCGTCCTGAGGATGTTCGGCGCGGGCTGCCAGAGGCCTGCATGCCGCCCCTCGCGCGAGGCTCGGCGAAGCTGATAAGCTATCGCGAGGTGTGAGGGATGCCCTGACGTCGGGGACTCCCTCGGCCGATAGAATGTAGAGATACGACGAGAATTGATTCAAACCAAGGATTGATCAGATGAAATTGTTGAGTGTGGTCGCGGCGATGATGGTCGCGCTGGTGGCCCTGACTGCGCCGGCGCGCGTGGCAGCGGAGCCTCAGGCTCCGGCCCAGACCCCGGCTCCAGCCCAGGTCCCGGCTCCCGCCCAGGCGCCGCCACCCACGGCACAACCGCCCCAGACGGCGCCCGCCCCGGCGCGGCTGCCGTTCCCGTCTGGCGCCCAACAGGCCTACATCGACCTGCAGCGGGTGGCCAACGAGTCGAGCGAAGGCCAGGCGGCCAACCAGCAAGTGCAGGCGTTGAGCGAGGAGAGGATCAGGGCGATCGAGACCCGCAGTGTTGAGCTACGGGGGAGCCAGCAAAAGCTGCAGCAGAATGCCAACGTGATGAGCGCCGAGGCCCAGCTGCAGCTGCAGCGCGATATCGATCGGTTGAACATCGAGGTCCAGCGGCTGACACAGGATGCCGAGGCCGAGGTGGCCGAGTTGCAGCAGACACTGCAGATCGAGTTCCAGCAGAAGCTCGTGCCGGCGATCGACCGCGTTGCGGCGAGCCGGGGGCTGCAGTTCATCTTCAGCGTTGGCGATGGCGGTCTCATCTGGGCGAACCCAGCGCTCGATATTACCACGGACGTTGTCGAGGAGCTCAACAAGGCCGCCCAGCCGACACCATAAGCAGAGGCCTCCGCCGACGAGCCCCCCCGCGTAATGATCCCGCGATGGTGTGAGGCGGAGTTTCGCTAAACCTGTGTTCCTCGAAATCCCCAGACTGCTCGATCGGCTCTGCTATCGCTTTCCCTCCCTGCTCATTGACAGCGTGATCGAGCACGAGCCGGGTACCCGGCTCGTCGCCGTCAAGAACGTCACCGGCAACGAAGAGGTCCTCCAGGGGCATTTTCCAGGCACCCCGGTGATTCCCGGGGTGCTGATGATCGAGGCGCTGGTGCAGGCGGCCAGCGTGCTGTTGCTCGATGAAGCTGAGCACGTCCAGCCGTCAGCCATGCGCACCGTGCTCCGCGGCGTCAATAATGCGCGGTTTCGACGTCTCGTGGTGCCTGGAGACCAGATACGTCTCGAGGTCACGATACGCCGGCGCCGCCGACGAGTCGCGGTGGCGGCGGCTGTGGCGCGGGTCGGCGACCATGTGGTCGCCGAGGCCGAGCTCCTGATCGGTCTAGCGCTCGATGAGGCCCTGATCGATCCGACTGCGAACGTGGCGCCGGGTGCCGAGATCGGCGCCGGCACGGTCATCGGACCCAACGTGGTGGTCGGCCCGTACGTGCGAATCGGTCGCGCCTGCAACATCGGCGCCTCGGCGGTCATCGACGGCTGGACCGAGATCGGCGACGAGACCCAAGTGTTTCCGTTCGCATCGATCGGGCTCATTCCGCAGGATCAAAAGTTCAAGGGGGAGCGGACCAGCCTCGTCATCGGCCGACGCAACATCTTCCGGGAGTTCGTGACGATCCACCGGGGCACCGAGGGGGGCGGTGGGGTCACCCGCATCGGTGACGACAACCTGTTCATGGCCTATGTCCATGTGGCGCACGATTGCGAGGTGGGGCACAGGACCATCTTCGGCAACGCCGCGACGCTGAGCGGCCACGTGTCGGTTGAAGACCAGGCGAACATCGGCGCGTTTTCGGGTGTACATCAGTTTTGTCGCGTCGGTCGCCAGGCGTTCATCGGCGGCTATTCCGTGGTAACGCTCGACGCGTTGCCGTTTGTGCGGAGTGTGGGCAACCGCGCTCGGGTCTACGACCTCAATGTCGTTGGGCTGGAGCGGCAGGGGATGCCGGAAGGGACCGTCGCGGAGCTCAAGCGGGCATTCCGGTATTTGTTGCAGTCCAAGCTGAACACCACGCAGGCGCTACACCAGATCGAGCAGGACGACACCCTGCAGTGTGCCGAAGTCGTGTATCTGGTGGAGTTCATCCGGACATCTCGACGGGGTGTTAACCTCCGCCGTCCACCCAAGCGGCTCGAGGCAATGGTTGCCGACGAGTGACGGACATGCTGAACGAGTCAGGAGTCAGAAGGCAGGAGAAGGCCGAAGGGCTTCGCCGACTTCGCTTTCACTGATGGCCTGAACGGGCCGACGGCAATGAAACTCGGCTTGATCGCCGGAAACGGCCGTTTCCCATTCCTGACCCTGGAGGGGGCACGCCGTCTTGGTCATGACGTGACAATCGTCGCGATCCGGGAGGAAACCAGTCCGGCGCTGGAGACGGCGGCGGCCGGTGACCCGCCGGCGGACCTGCACTGGGTGTCGCTGGGGCAGCTTGGCAAGTGCATCGCCATATTGCGTGACGCCGGTGTGACCCGGGCGGTGATGGCCGGCCAGGTCAAGCACACCAAGGTCTTCGGGATCGTACCGGACCTGACAGCCCTCAAGGTGCTGAGCCGGCTCGACACCAAGAACACCGACGCGCTGATCACGGCTGTGGCCGACGTACTCGCCGACCAGGGGATCCACCTCGAGAATTCCACGACCTTTCTGCAGCCGCTTCTTGCGAAGAGTGGTGTGCTGACCAGGCGGTCGCTGTCCGACGACGAACGCGCCGATCTGGATTTTGGCTACCGGATGGCTGATGCCATTGCGGGGCTCGACGTCGGGCAGACGATTGTCGTCAAGGACCGCGCGGTCGTGGCGGTCGAGGCGATGGAGGGCACCGACGCGGTCATCGCACGGGCAGGGGCGCTGGTCGGGCCTGGCTCGTGCGTCGTCAAGGTGGCGAAACCGGCTCAGGACATGCGGTTCGACGTCCCGGTGGTAGGAGTGCCGACGCTGACCGCCATGTGTGACGCTGGTGCGAGGGTCCTGTCGGTGGATGCTGGGCGGACGCTCGTACTCGACGGCGAAGCGTTCTACCAATCCGCCGATGAGCACCAATTGACGGTGGTGGGTCGGGAGAGGGGAGACGATGGCGTCGACCAACAGTAGCGGGCCGCGGATTGCGGTTGTTGGAGTCGGGCATTTCGGGCGACACCACGCCCGGATCCTCTCGACGCTTCCAGGTGCGCGACTCGAGGCAGTGGTGGACATTGATGCGGACCGCGCGTCGGCGGTGGCGGCCGAGACCGGTGCTGCGCCGGAGACCGACGTGGCTGCGCTCGACGGGCGTGTCGACGCGGTGACGCTGGCGGTGCCCACGGCGAGGCATCACGCGGTCGCTTTGCCGTTGCTCGAGCGCGGGGTCTCCGTCCTTGTCGAGAAGCCGATGGCGCGGTCGGTCGCGGAGGCCGACGAGCTGATCGCCGCCGCCGAGGCGAGTGGGGCGGTGCTCGCCGTGGGGCACACCGAGCGCTACAATCCGGCGATCGCGGCGGCCTTGCCGCTCGTACAGGCGCCGCGCTTTATCGAGGTCCATCGAATCGGCACCTTTCCCGCGAGGAGCCTGGACATCGACGTGGTGTTCGATCTGATGATTCATGACCTCGACATCATTCTGACGACCGTCGGGGCGGATGTGGAGACCATCGAGGCAGTCGGGGTGCCGGTGCTGACCGACCGGGTGGACATCGCCAACGCCAGACTCCGGTTCACGACGGGGTGTGTCGCGAATCTCACCGCCAGCCGGATCAGCCGTGACCGCGTTCGCAAGCTGCGTTTCTTTCAGCAGGATGCCTATATCTCGGTCGATTGCGCCGAGCAAGTGGTTGAGGGATGGCGGGTCACGCGCACCCCAGGAGCCGAACCCGAGATTGCTGGGGGCAAGCTCGATGTGCCGCGGGGTGAGCCGCTGGAGCGGGAGCTCGCAGACTTTGTCCGCGGGGTCAGGGCCGGGCGGCCTCCTCTGGTCAGCGGCGTCGATGGCCGACGGGCGCTCGCCCTGGCCCAACGCGTGGCCGACGTGATGGAGAAGGGGGAGGACGAGGGCTCGCAGGAGACAGGAGACAGGAGGCAGGAGGCAGGAGAAGCCTGAGGGCTTCGCCGGCATTCAGAAAAGTCCCGTGCTCAGGCTGAGTCGGTCGGGAGTCTGCGGTTGAAAGGGTGAATGCGCGACGGATTGTGTCGATGAGTGACGACCTTTCGGTGGTGACCGGGAAGATTGCGGACGGGATCGCGCTCGACGAGCAGGATGTTCGGTTGCTGGTCGGCACGAAGGATCTGCTTGCGCTCGGGACGGCGTCGGATGATGCGCGGCGACGGCGTCATGCCGACCGGGTCTCCTTTGTCCAGGTGCACGATGTGCCGATGGACACCGCTGGGTTCGAGGCGGCGCTACCGGATCAGGCCGGAGAGGCTCGGGTGACCGGTCGGCCGGAGAGTGTGGCGGCGGCAGTCTCGGCAATTCGGGCCGTCGTGGCGCGCGTTGGGTGGGTACCGGTGACCGGCTTCACCCTTGCGGACCTGCAGGATGTGAGCGGTCACGAGGTGGGGCGGCTCGGGGACGTGCTCACCGAGTTGCGGGATGCCGGGCTGGCACTCGTCACCGAGGCTGCCGCTGAGAAGTTAGGCGATCCACAGCCGGTGTTCGAGGTGCTGCGCGAGTGCGGATTGACGGTCGGTTGTCTGACGTTGGGCGACGCGGTCGGTGAGGCGGCGATCCTGCTTCTTCGCCGTATCGCAACATGGGACGGTGCCGGGACAGTGTGTCGCTCAGTGGCGCCGCTGCCACGAGTCGAGCCATCGCCGCCGACGACCGGATATAGTGCCCTGCGTCAGGTTGCACTGGCTCGACTCCTGGTTGACAATATCGACTCGATCCAGGTCGACTGGGCGCGCCACGGTCCCAAACTGGCTCAGGTGGCGTTGACCGTCGGCGCCGACGACGTGGATGCGGTACCGGCCGTCGTCCCGGACGACCTGGGGCGCCGCCGTTCGCCGCGAGAGG
>PBRZ01000113.1 GCA_002726085.1 Acidobacteriota bacterium | reverse complement strand
CTGAAGGTCGGGAAGGTCGTGCGGGTCCAGTTCGACGCGCCGTTAGGGCCGTCAGAGTGACAGGTTAGGCCGCCGGTCGGCCGAGATTCGCCGACTGAGCGAGCAGTAGGAAAGCCTTGGCTTCCGCCTCCTGTCCACTCGCCTGCGCGCAGCGGGCGAGCTGGGTGTAGACGCGAGACTTCCACCCCGTCGTGTTTCCACCGTCTGCCTCCACGTGGTCGAGGAAGGCGATCGTGCCCTCGAGCACGCGCCGGGCGGCATCCCAGTGCTCTGCTCTCGTGTGTTGCTGCGCAATGCCCATTTGCGCCTGACATCGTCGCTGCAGGGTGTCGGCCGGCATGTTCGCATACTTGCCGCGGGGGGACGCCACGATCTGGTGGTTCCGGAACTCGCCAAGCGGCAGCTCGAGTGCACATATCTCGAACCCGGCCCGGGTGAACTGATCCTGCCACCACGCCAGCGGCTTCATCGACACGTGCGTGAGGTCGGCGAAGAAGTGCGCGGGCTCGGCGGCCGTCGTGTTCTGAACGGTCACGAAGACATGATGCCGGCTCACGCGCCAGAGCTCGCGCAGCGCCGGTTCGACGAGCTCGATCGGGATGTGTTCGAGCACCTCGATTGCCACGACGAGATCGAACGTGTCGTCGGGAAACGGCAGCCCGGCGATGCTGGCGGCGGCCAGCGCGCGGCCCGTTAGCTCCGGAGGGCCCGCGGCGACGGAGTAGTGGGACACATCCGTGCCGATGCTTGCCACACCCCTGCGTCGGAGCTCGCCCACGAGCTCGCCNTTGGCGCANCCGACCTCGAGACAGCTACCNGGACGGAACGCCGCATCGATGGCGTCGGCNTGGCNGGNTGTCCAGCTCTTGGCCTCGTAGTCNGTGTAGGTGTTCACCCCGGTGTCGGCACCACGCTCGAAGTAGTCCTCGCCGAACGCGGCGCCCGACCGCACGCCGACGATGTGTTCGCGCTGTGTCTCCACGCGATCGGTGAGAGCGCGGAGACGGGNCGCGTCCTGGCAATGGGCCTCCACCTCGAGGCCGCGTCGCACCATTGCCAGCATCAGCTCGCGCCGGCCGGTACGATAGAAACACTCGGCCAGTCCGAGATACGGGCGGNCAGAGNTGGGAAACCGATCCACGGCCTCGCTGAAGAGCACTTCGGCGTGGCGGACGTTCCCGTCTCGCAGAAAGAACTCGGCCTGAGNGTCCGGCGCGGCAAANAGCATCTCGACCAGCGCATGAACCCGTGACGTGAAGNCAGTGGCCNCGAACGCCCGCGCCCGCTCGACGGCGCCNTCAGNNAGCGCGCGGCGGGCGGCGGCATCNACGATCAAGCCCTGNGTCTGGTCGACGAGCTCGCCGAGGCTCCGACAGGTCAGCCCGCTGTGCCNGTGTCGGACGATCTCGGCGGGTCCGCCGATGTCGGCCACGACCGGCACCGCGCCGGCCGCCATCGCCTCCAGCACCGTGATTCCGAAGTGCTCGGCGGACGATGGGATNTCGGTGAGCCCGGNGCGTTCGAGACCGGTGGCGTGCCAGTAGATCGAGGTGCGAGCGTAGAGGTCCCGCAGCGTGTCGAACGGGATGTCNGTGAGAATGTCGATCGGATAGCCGTGNGCCGCTTCTTCGACCCGTCGNAGGTAGTCGGCGTGCGCGGAGTNGAACGANCCGGCCAGCGCCAGACGCCNCCCCGNCACACCTCTGTCGCACAAGGTCTTGAAGGCTTCGACCATCANGAGNTGATTCTTGGTATTGCCATCGGCCACTTCGAAGAACCGTCCGACACTGAGGATCAGTGGTTCGGCGGGGNCGTTCGAAAAGCGGCCGTCCGGNACAGCCGGCGGCGCGACGACGACCCGGTCCGAGCCCCACCGGCGGGAAATCGCCTGGGCCGCGTAATCGGAGATGGTGAGGATTGCGTCGTAGTCGTGGACACGGTCATCGAGCAGTTGCGGATAGAACACGACGAGCAGGTTGCGGCGGGCGACGGGTGGCCACGCTCGAAAGTGCGAGAGGTTGATCAGGAGGTCGTAGTCGCGCAGTGCTGCCGGGCTATCGACGGTCCGGAGCGTGAGCCTGGGATGGCCAAGACTGAACCCGAAGCCGGTCTCGAGCCGTGCCGGATCGGGCGCGAGCCGATTCGGCTCACGCACCAGGTCGACCTCGTGTCGGGCCAGGAGCGCCTGAAGCAGCGAGAAGGTGTAGTACTCGCCACCGCCAACGCCCAGCGTGTGGTCCGAGAACAGCGCGACACGTCGAGAATCCATCATCTGACTCGTGAGCCTGTCGGACGAACGACAGGGGTGGCCCACCGGACGGACACCCCACGCGCCCGAAGGCCCCTGAATACGGGGGGTTTCGCTGGTGCGCCGGGAACGGGATCAGCCCGCGTGTCAAATGGAGCAAGCCACGTGCCACGGTCACTGCCTGGTGTCCTTGACTGGCGTTTCATACTGGCACCTGATGAGAGTGCTCCTGACCGGAGGAACGGGATTTATCGGGTCCCGGCTCAAGACGCGGCTCGCGAGCGCGGGGCACGAGGTCCAGGTCGTGAGCCGTGATGCCTCCGGGGATGTCACATGGGCCCCCGATGCCATCCGGGAGGCAGTTCGGGTACACGACGCGGTGATCCATCTTGCTGGGGAGAGCCTGTTTGCACGGCGCTGGAGTGCACACCAGAAGAACCGGCTGCGGGCGAGCCGCATCGACACGACACGGTTGCTCGCCGAAGCGGTCGCCGACACCAAGCCCCGGGTCTTCATTACCGCGTCGGCCATCGGCTACTACGGCACCAGCACTGACAGGCGGTTCGTGGCCGGCGACGGGCCGGGTGACGATTTTCTCGCACGGCTCTGTGTGGATTGGGAGGCGGCGCGACAACCGGCCATCGATGCCGGCGTACGTACCGCCACCGTGCGTATTGGCGTGGTCCAGGGGCCGGGCGGCGGCGCGCTTCAGAAGATGCTGCTTCCGTTCAGGCTTGGTCTGGGAGGGCCCGTGGGGCATGGCCGCCAATGGGTCTCGTGGATCCACCTGGAAGACCTGCTCGCCATGCTGGCGTGGCTGCTCGAGAACGAGCACACGCACGCCGAGTACAACGGCACCGCGCCCAACCCGGTGTCCAACCGCGAGCTCTCGAACACGCTGGGACGTGTGCTTCGTCGGCCGGCGATCGTGCCACTGCCAGGCTTCGTGCTGCGAATCGTGCTGGGTGAGGTGGCGAACCTGGTGAGGGACGGACAGCACGTCACGCCGGGCCGGGCGTTGGCGCAGGGTTTCTCGTTTCGATTCTCCGAGATCGAGCCGGCGCTCCGCGATGTGCTGGACGCCCGCTAAGGGTCCGCGCAAGAATAAGTGCCCGTTTTTGGGTGTCGAGGCGCCCGGCTGGCAAGGCGCGACGAGGGAAGATACCGGCAGTATTTGACCGAGAAGCAACGCCGCCAGACGGGATGCATCGGCGGCAACAAATGGGAAGTTATTCTTGCGCGGGCCCTAAGGCGAACCTGGCGGAACCTAATCGAGCACGTCGAAAAGATAGCTGTATTTCAGAATCACGCTGCGCCCCGCGAAGGACGGCACGAACCCGCCGATGCCTTCCGTCTCGTTGTAGACGAAGAACAGACCGGTGTTGGCGTCCTGGAGCCAGCCGACGCGGAAGTTCACCGACCAGAGATCGGCGCTGTCATTGTGTTGCAGCAGCGTCTGGGCATAGAGCCGCGGCGAGAAGTTGTAGGCGACGCTGACGTTGGTCAGGTTGGTGATGACACTGCCGTTCGGCAGGTCGATGTCGTTCCGGCTGTAGCTGAGCGAGAGATTGAACGTCTCTCCGTAACGAGCCCTGATCGACGGACGCAGCGTGACGATGTCGCCGCCGAAGAACCCGGCCGTCGTGGCTCGAATGCCGGCGCTGAACGGCGCCGACCGGTCCGAGTTGTAGGAGTACGTGATCTCGTTGAAGTCGTAGCGACCCGGCGCAATCGGGATGCCCGACACCGAGAACTCGTCGAAGACTTCCTCGCTACGCACATCTAGCGACACGCCTGCCGTGGAGCTGTCTTCGAATTCGCCCTGGAAGTGCAGGTGCAGAAACGACGTCTCCATGATGTCGTCGAAGTTCCAGAAGCGGGTGAAGCTCATGTGCGGTGTCAGTTCCTGGAACTTGAGGAATCCGTCCGGCCGCGACGTGTTATTGATGCCGAAGTCGAGCTTGCGGAACCCCCGGCGGCGAAGGAAGCCGACCTCCGGATTGAAGTCCTCGCCGTTCTCCTGATAGCCGCCGATGAGACGCCACGCTTCCGAGTCGTATCGGCTGGAGACGCTCAGCGCGTGATCCCGACCGGTGCGACCGGGTGTCTCGGTGCGACCGACGAAGCCCTGGACCAAGCCGTTCTGGCCGATGCCCCAGCGGCCATCCACCGCGTAGGTGCGGTTGTAGTCGTTGGCGGGCGCCAGGCTGCCGGTGCCCTGCCGGTTGACGAACAGACCGCCGACGCTCGACCGGTTCGGCAGATCGCGCCGTAGACGCGCCGCGGTGAAGTTGTTCGCCTGCGCGACGCCGTCCAGCGTGTCGGTCTGCATGTTCAGGAACCCGACCGTCACCGTATCGGTCACCTTGCCGGACAACCGCGCGCCTCCGAGGATTGGAATCGGGGTCCCGACGTCGCTGATTCCGATACGGCGACTGAAGAACAGCTCGGTCTGACCGAGGTTCATGCCGCTGGCCGGGCCCTGGTTATTCACCGAGAAGACGCCGGCGTTCTCGAGGAAGAACGGCCGCTTTTCCGGGAAGAAGAGATTGAACCGGTCGAGGTTGATCTGCTGGTTGTCTACCTCGACCTGCGCGAAGTCGGTGTTGTAGGTGGCATCGAGTGTGAGTCCGGATGTCACGCTGTACTTGAGGTCGGCGCCGAAGTCGCCGAGCGCCAGCGGATCCCGCTCTGGCGCGGCGTCCCGCGTGAGCACCTCGCCGACCATGTATGGCGTCAGTTGCAGATTGCCGGTAAAGCCGATCGGTGCGTTCACGCCGGCGAGCTGACCGGCCATCGAGACGCGGTACAGGTTGTACTGCCGCGGCAGCGGGGCCCAGAACGCCGTCTCGTTCCGGCGGCGAATGTTTCGCTGGAAGTTCACGCCCCACGACTGGTCTTCGCGCGCGGGGTAGCGAATGGTGCGGAACGGGATGGCGAACTCGGCGCTCCAGCCGGTGTCAGTGATCGCCGTGCGAACTTGCCACGCCCCATCCCAGTTCAGGTTGAAGCCGCCGCCGCTCCCGCGCGAGAATCCACCACCCCCACCGCCCCCGAACAGGCTTCGTCCTCCGCCTTCGTCGGTCACCTGGCCGTCGTACTCCTGACCCGCCGGCGTCGTGCCGAACACAAAGCCATTTTGCCGGTCGCTGAAGGTATCGAGCACCATCTGAAAGCTGTCGGCGTTGTTCATCGACGAATCGCGACGGCTGTCGGTCACGATGATGGCCGAGGGGTCCTGGTCGTAGCAGACGACGCCGAAATAGATGGTGTCGTCGGTGAACACCACCCGCACCTCGGTCCGCTCCGTTGCCGGCTGACCCTCGTCTGGCGCGCTCTGCATGAACCCGCTCGCCGGTTCGACCGTCGCCCATGCCGGATCGTCGAGCACGTTGCCATCGAGCGTCGGGGGCTGCTCGACCGCCAGACCCGTCGCGATCTTGCCGGGCGCCTGGGCGACGAGCTCGATGTCTGTCACCGGGGTTGTGGGGTCCACCGGACGGCTTTGCGACTGGGCGAAAACTGGAAACGCGCCTGCGAGCAGCAGGCAGACAGCCGACAGCCCAACACCCGCGTTCACTCGGAGCATCATCTTCTTTCGTGTTGTGCAGGACGCCACACACTGTTCGATCTGGGGGGCGATCCTATCGACTATAGTAGTATCGGCTCGTGGCGATGAGCCGCGCTCTTGACATGAGCGCCGTCGGACGGCACATTACAATTGGTACCCGGTGGCCCGCGTACTGCGGGCAGAGGAGAGACAAGTCATGAGCCGTTCACATGTTGCTGGCATCGCTCTCGTTGGAGCACTCGTGTTGACCTTCGGTCTGCCCGCTGTGGCGCAAACGCAAACCCCGGAGGCTGTCCCGAACGGCTGGACGCCAGAACGTCTGCCAGACGGACAGCCGAACATCACCGGCATGTGGAACAACTCGAGGGCCATGTTCACGCCCCTCGAGCTGCCCGGGGAGCTGGCGGGTAAAGAGCTGACGGCCGAAGAGCTTCAGGCCCGTGCCGAGGCGCGAGGGCAGGGGCGAATCGCCGGGTCCGAGTGGAAGGGACATGAGAACTCGCGCGGCGTGGGCGGCTACGGGACCTACTGGTTCGACTGGTACTGGGAGACGCCGACCGACATCGGTCAGCCCGCGCTGATCGTCGAGCCGGCCACCGGTCGCATTCCCGAGCGCACCGCGAACGCGCGCGAATCGATTGCCATGAACATGGCCGAGCTGCATGACGCCGCTGAGAACATGGAGACGGGCGACCGTTGCATCTCGCGCGGTGTGTTCGGCATGATGATGCCGACCGAATACAACAACGGCACGCTCATCCTGCAGTCGCCGGGCTACGTCGTCATCCACAGCGAGATGATTCACAACGCGCGGATCATCCCGATCGACCAGCCGCACGCCGACCAGAAGGTTCGCCAGTGGGAGGGTGACCCGCGTGGCCGCTGGGAAGGCAACACGCTGATCGTCGAATCGACCAACTTCCGCGCGGTGCGCAACATGCGCGGACCGACGGCCGGCACCAGGTCGCGACAGTCCGAGGCCCAACGAATCGTCGAGCGATTCACCGTGGCCGGTCCCGATACGCTGCGTTACTCGATCACGATGGATGACGCCGAGACCTACGTGGCGCCGTGGACCGCGGCCTTTCCCTTCAACCGGGACGACGACTACCTGCAGTTCGAGTACGCCTGCCACGTGGGGAACTACTCGGTGCCGAATGCGCTCGGTGGCGCTCGCGCCGGGGAGGCGGGTCGGTAGTAGCTCGACGGGCGGCGGGGCGGTTAGCGGTCCAGCGTGGCGGCGCGCTATGGCGCGACGCTGAAGTCGGCCTCCCATGTGTGCTGGCCCCAGTGGATGACGAGGCCGACCGCACCCTCGACCTCGACGCGCGGGACGAGATAGACCGCGAGCGGACGGTCCGTATTAGGGCCGCCATGCGTGTGTGTCAGCTCGATCTCGGCGGCGTCGAACGCCGGATCGTGCTGCGTGCCCCATGAGTCCGCCTCGTGGTTGAACACGAGTCGCCAGTTCTCGCCGACCGCCTTCAGCCAGATTCCATATGAGCCAGGGAAGTTCGGCGCCAGATTGTCGGTTGGTATCAGCGTGTCGCCGAACCGCAGCGGCACATCTGACCGCAGGCGGATGACCGCCCCACCGGACAGCTCGACCAGTTCTCCGTCGGCCGTGGATTCGAGCGCGGCAAAGTCACGATGGTCGGTGCCGAGCTCCTTCTGAAACAAGACCTGGATGCTGGCACCGTCCGGGGTCACAAACGCCGTCTCGTTCCGGGTGCCGAGTCTGGCGCCCCGCCAGCGGGCGCTGGTGTCGGAGTCGCGCGTCAGGCTGGACGGTCTTCCGATGTTGGAGGTCCGCTCGGGCGGCGGTCGTCGCGGCAGCTCGACGAACTCGAAATCGGTCGCCCACCGGTGGCGGCCCCACCGCAGCGTCAACTGTCCAGTGTCGTCCCCGGTCGGCTCGAGCCTGACGCTCAGTGAGTCGGCCGCGACATCTGTTGCTGTGTGGCTCACCGGGATGCGACGGGATTCTTCTAGCTTCGATGCCTCTTCCGCGGTCGCGGGCTCAACCGGACGAGCATCGAGCGCCCAGCCGGTGGGAGAGCGCGTCAGCCACAGGTCGTGGTTTAGTCCGGATGCTGGCGCCTCCTCCGGTTCGGGCTCTGGTCCCAGAGGGCCCACGCGGAGCGTCCGGGGGCCTTCGAGACGGGCCACACGGACCCCGATGTCTGCCGACACGTTCGGAGCGGCCAGCAGTGCTGCCTGCACCCCGTCGTCCGCGCGGAGTCCGGAGTCGTAGACCACGGTGATCTGGCGCGCGCCCAGCGTCAGCCGAGTGTGCGCCAATCCGTCGGGGTCGTCTGATTGGGCGGCCGCGGTGCCGGCGGCGATCAGCGTCAGACCGGAGAGAAGGCCGATCGAAAGAAGGTGGGCTCGCCGGCTGGACATCGGTCGTTTCGGAAGTGCGTGGACGGCAGGCCCAGGTGGGCCTGCCGTCGTCTTGCGGTGCTAGTTCTCGCCTTCGGTCGACGTCTTGGCGTCGACCGCCACCGCGTACCCGATGAAGCCGAGCGACATCTCGTCGTCGGTGCGCGGGCCATGCCCCGGCGTGAGGGTCGGGCTGAAGTCCAACCGCGTCCCCCGCTCCGTCGAGTTGTCGTACCAGATGCTGACGTCGACGCGGGTACCCTTGGGAATCAGCTTCGGTTCCTTGAGCTTGTAGGTCTCCTGCCAGCCCTGGGTGTACTCCGGCACGTCCAGCAGCAGCTCCTCGCGGCCGTCGGGATAGGTCGCCTCGTAGCGGGCCGCCTTGGCGCGCAGGTGACCGTGCGGCCAGTACGTGAGCAGATAGGTATCCTGCTCGAATGTCCGCCCTGAGCCGATCCGGTAGTCGGAAATGCCCGGCGGGAGCTCGAAACCCGTATTGCCGATCGAGTCGTTGATCACCTTGTACTTCACCGGTCGCTCCTCGACGAAGAAGGCGATCTCCGGCTGGGTCCAGACGCCGCTGCCCTCGCCCGGGCGCTTGTGATAGTGCATGTTGTAGGTGATGGTCGAGCCGGCCTCGAGCTCCAGCCCGTAGCCGTCTGGCAGCATGACGGCTTCCGCGCCCTCGGCAATGCAGGTCAGCAGATACCCGGCTCCCGCGGCGCCTTCCTCGGCGGCGATCTCCTCGGTCGGCCCACCTTCTGGCGCCGGCCCCCGCACGAAGCCGCACATGTGGTGTGCCACGTTGCCGGCGCCTGTCTTGAACTCCCACCCCCGGATCCAAACATTGTCGGGCAGCTCGGCCTCGGTCAGCGTCTTGAAGAAGCTGATGTTGAGGTCGTAGACGTCGTCGTCGACGAAGTAGGGCTCGTCGAGCTGAAACACGAAGTCCGGCGTACCGAGCGACCAGCCACCGCTCGCCGTCTCGGCAAACTGTCGCGGTGCCGGCGCGTTCGACTGGTCACCCGCCGGAGCGCCGGCATCGACCCAGCTCAGGATGGTGCTGATCTCCCCTTCGGTGAGCCCACGCTCATTCGAGAAGACCCCCTTCGGTTCAGTGGCGAACCAGGGCGGCATCTCGTGGGCTTCGACCTTCCGTGCGATCGAGCGGGCCCAGGGCCTGGTCTCTTCGTAGGTCATGAACGACATCGGCGCGATGACGCCGCCAAGGTTGAGCCCTTCGGATCGATGGCAGCTCTGGCAGTTATCCTGGATTATGGGCAGCACGTCGGCGTAATACGTCACGTCCGCTTCATTCGCTTCAGTGGCCGCCTGGCTGGGCGCTGCGATTCCGCACAGCACGCCGAGCGTCATCAGAACCACGAAGATTCGTACCTGGCTTCTCATCGGTGGACTCCTCCCCCCACTGCACGAATGCGCCGAATATCCTCCGATTTATACCACTAACCTCGCCGTTCGACAAACCCGGCGACGGGTGACTCTGGCCGTCCGAGTGGGTTCATCCGGGTACGGGCCCGGGGTCGGGAATCCTGTTGCGCACCGCCCGACAGACCACTACAGTTAAAGGATCGTCGCGAGTTCGGACTTCATCTGGTCGACGAATGTGGGGAAGGGTACGGCCAATGGCGTGGTGCGGGACCGGTCGGGCGTGTGTGATGCTGGCCGCGGCGGCGGCGACTGCCGTCATGGTCCTTCAGGTGTCCGCTTCAGCCCGAGAGACGTCAACACGCAGCCAGCCGGCCAGCGTCTCCAGTCAACAAGCGCTCCTAGACCGCTACTGCCTGACCTGCCATAACGAGCGCCTGCTCGCTCAGGGCACGGTGCCGGTGTCGTTCGAGGCCCTGGATACCAGCAGCGTCGGCACCCACCCGGAGATCTGGGAGCAGGTCGTGCGGAAGCTGCGTCTGGGCATGATGCCCCCTGCCGGTCGGCCGCGGCCGGACCGTGACGCGCAGCTGGGTTTCGTGACCTGGTTGGAGACCGAGCTCGACCGCGCCGCGGCGATGGCCCCGAACCCGGGTCGGCCGGCGGTCCGGCGTCTGACGACGTCCGAGTACATCAATGCGGTCGGTAGCCTGCTGGATCTGGAGATCGATCAGCGATGGCTGCTGTTTCCGGCTGACGACGTGGACCAGGAGGGATTCAGCACCAACTCGGACGTGCTGTCTGTCTCCCCGGCGCTGTTCGACCGGTACCTGTCCGCCGCGAATCGGGTCAGCCGTCTGGCGGTCGGTGACCCCACCATCGGACCTGGTTTCGGTGCCGCGACCTACGACACCCCGAGGCTGCTCTATCAGGACGACCGGATGAGCGAGGAGCTCCCGTTCGGGTCGCGGGGGGGCATCGCAATCCGGCACTACTTCCCGCTCAACGGCGAGTATCAGGTGAAGATCCGCCTGCGCCGGATGATCTACGACTACATCGTCGGTATGGGCACGACGCAGCAGATCGACGTGCGGCTCGATGGTGCGCTGGTGGAGCGTTTCACGGTCGGCGACGCGGACCGCGTCGGCTACCCGTCCGCCTACAGCTTCTTCGGCACCATCCGAGGCGATCCAGACTGGGAGCAATACGTTTCCATCGATGCGGACGCGAACCTGGAGGTCCGGTTCCCCTCAACGGCGGGGATGCACGTGGTGGGGGTGTCGTTCGTCGACACGCAGACCGAGCCCACCGGCATCCTCGAGCGCCGGTTGTCCGGCTTCTCGCTCAGCGGTCTCGGTTTCTATGATGGCAACGCGGCGGTCGGGCAGGTCGAGATTACCGGTCCGCACGACGCCACCGGGCCGGGCGATACGCCGAGCCGGCGGGCGATCTTTACCTGTCGACCAGCCGGACCCGACGACGAGGACCGATGCGCGACACAGATCCTGTCGACCCTGGCGCGGCGCGCGTATCGGCGCTCGGTAACGGACCACGATGTGCAGACCCTGTTCGGCTTCTTCGAGGCGGGTCGGGCCGACCGGGACTTCGAGGCGGGGATCCAGAAGGCGCTCGAACGCTTGCTTGTCGCGCCGGAATTCCTGTTTCGCATTGAGCGTGATCCACCCGACCTGACCCCCGGGACCCCCTATCGGCTCACCGATCTGGAACTGGCCTCACGGCTGTCGTTTTTTCTCTGGAGCAGCATTCCCGACGAGGAATTGCTGTCGGTGGCTGAGGCTGGACGACTCTACGAACCGGCGGAGCTCGAGCGGCAAATTCGGCGGATGCTGGCCGACAGCCGGGCATCGGCCCTCGTGGACGATTTTGCGAGCCAGTGGCTCCAGCTCGGTCGCGTGCGCGGCGTGATACCGGATGCAGACGTCTTCTACGACTTCGACGAGAATCTGCGGGCCGACATGGAGCGTGAGACGACCTTGTTCCTGGAGAGCCAACTGCGGGAGGACCGCGGCCTGCCGAATCTGCTGACGGCGAGATACACGTTCGTGAACGAGCGGTTGGCGCGGCACTACGGCATCACAGGCATTTACGGCGAGCGGTTTCGCCGCGTCACGATCGACGACGGCGCGCGTGGCGGATTGCTGGGGCACGCCAGCCTGCTGACGCTGACCGCCTATCCGACCCGGACGTCACCGGTGCTGCGGGGCAAGTGGCTGCTCGACAACATCCTCGGCATGCCGCCGCCTCCGCCGCCACCCGATGTCCCGCCGCTCGAAGAGCAAGATGGCATCGGCACACCGCGCACCATGCGCGAGCGGATGGAGCAGCACCGCGCGAATCCGGCGTGCGCGGTCTGCCACCGTGTGATGGACCCGCCCGGGTTTGCGCTCGAGCACTTCGACGCGATCGGGCGATGGCGTGTCACCGACGAGTCTGGTGCGCCGGTTGACGCTGCGGGCGTGCTGGCTGACGGCACCGTGGTCGACGGGCCGGCGATGCTGCGACAGGCCTTGCTGGCTCATGAAGAGAGTTTCGTGAGGACCGTCACCGAAAAGCTGCTCACCTATGCGCTTGGCCGGACCGTGGCGTATCACGATCAGCCCGCCATCAGAAAGATTGTCTCGGCGGCGTCGTCAGACGACCACAGCTGGTCGTCAATCGTGCTCGGCATCGTCGAGAGCGTGCCGTTTCAAATGAGGAGGTCGGAGTCATGACCATGGCTAGCATGATCACCAAACGCGTCATCCCCCGTCGAACGGTGCTTCGGGGACTGGGCGCCAGCGTCGCCTTGCCGCTGCTGGACGGCATGGTGCCTGCGTTGAGCGCGCTCGGCACCACGGCGGCTGCGCCGGTTGTGCGGTTCGGCGCGGTCTACGTTCCCAACGGTATGGTCATGCAGAACTGGACGCCCGCCGCCGACGGCGCCCGGTTCGAGTTGACGCCGATCCTGGAGCCGCTGGCGCCGTTTCGCGACCAACTCCTGGTGCTGTCGGGGCTCAACTGTACGCCACCCCCCGGGAGCCGGGGCGGTACCCACTCCCGCGCCGCGACGCGGTTCTTGACCGACGTGCATCCGGGCGCCTGGAACCCGCAGGCGATCTCGATGGACCAGATTGCGGCCAGGGAGCTGGGACGACACACGCCGCTGGCTTCGCTGGAGCTCGGGTTGGAAGGCGCCAACTTCGCTGGATCGTGCGATAGCGGCGGCTTCAGCTGCGCATTCTCCTACACCATCTCGTGGCGGAACTCCTCGATACCGCTGCCGATGGAGCACAATCCGCGGGCGGTCTTCGAGCGGCTGTTCGGCGACAACGAGACGACGGATCCGCAGGCGCGGCAGGCGCGTGTGCGCGAGCAGCGCAGCATTCTCGATTCCGTTAGTGAGGACGTGGCGCGGTTGCAGCGCAGTCTCGGTCCAAGTGACCGCGCGAAAATCGGCGCGTATCTCGACGCGGTCCGTGACGTCGAGCGGCGCATCGAAATCGTCGAGGCGCAGGGAGATCGGGAGGTCCCGCTGATGACGCGGCCTATGGGCGTGCCGGCCGGTTTCGCCGAGCATGCGGGACTGATGTACGACCTGCAGCTGCTGGCGCACCAGACCGATCGCACGCGGGTCACCACCTTCATGGCCGGGCACGAGTTGAGTGGCCGCACCTACCCGGAGATCGACGTGCCGGATGCGCACCATCCGCTGTCGCATCACCGCAACGTGCCCGAGGCGCTCGCGAAGCTGACGAAGATCAACACCTATCACGTCAGCCTGTTCGCGTCGTTCGTCGAGAAGCTGCGGTCGACGCCGGATGGTGACGGGTCGCTCCTGGACCAGATGGTGCTGATGTACGGTGCCGGGATGAGCGACAGCAACTCGCACTCGCCCTACAACGTGCCTGTTCTGCTGTTGGGCGGTGGCGCCGGTCAGCTCGCGGGTGAGCGGCATCTGATGTATCCGGAGCGCGAACGGACGCCGCTGGCGAACCTTCACGTGACGTTGCTCGACACGCTCGGCGTGCCGGTGGAGCGGATGGGCGACAGCACCGGGCCGCTCGCGAACTTGTCCGACGGAAGCGCCGAACGGTTGTCGGGGGTCTAGGTGCGGATGCTCGAAAAATCAGAAGGCAGAAGGCAGACGGCAGAAGAGGCTGGAGGGCTTCGCCGGCTTCTGCCGGTAGCAAGGGCCTTCAGGCCCGAGATCCTTCCAGTCTGTCTGGCGCTCGTGTCTGGCGCGGCTGTGACAGCGCAGAGTGGGGATCTGCGGCTGATCGAGGCGGTGCGGACCGGGCGGGTGGAAGCGATCGGTGCCCTGCTGAGCGGGGTCGATGTGAATGAGACACAGCCGGACGGCGCCACGGCGCTGCACTGGGCCGCCTACCGGGACGACATGGACACGGCGCGGCGGCTGCTCGATGTCGGTGCTGGTGCTGGCGCGGCGAATGAGCTTGGCGTCACGCCGCTCGCGCTGGCATGCACAAACGTGAACGCGGCGATGGTCGGGATGCTGCTGGCGTCTGGCGCCGACGCGAATGCCGCGGCCGCCTCGGGTGAGTCGGTGCTGATGGGCTGCGCGCGCACCGGGAGCGTCGCAGCCGTGAGTGCGCTGCTGGCTGCGGGCGCGAACGTCAACGCCAGAGAGCCGTCGGAGAACCAGACGGCGCTGATGTGGGCGGTGGCCGAGCGTCATCCGGACGTTGTGCGGCTGTTGATTGAGCACGGCGCCGACGTGTCGGCGCGGTCGCGTGTGCGCCGGCAGGTCATCAGCCGGCGGCTGCAGTCCGAGCTGAAGTATGGCGAGCTCGGTCGCAGCTACGGGACCGATGCCGAGGAAACGAGCATCGGTGGGTTCACGCCGCTGCTGTTTGCCGCCCGGCACGGAGACTTGGACGCGACGCGTTTGCTGCTGGCCGCCGGTGCCAACGTCAACGACACGGCGCCGGATGGGGCCAGCGTGCTGGTCGTGGCGACGCACAGTGGGCACGGTCCGCTCGCCAAACTCCTTTTGGACCAGGGCGCCAACCCCAACGCCGCCGAGGTCGGCTACACGGCGCTCCATGCGGCGGTGCTGACCGGTGACCTGGGTCTCGTCGAGGCGCTGCTCGCGCACGGTGCGCGCCCCGACGCGCAGGTGACGCTGGCCACGCGAGTGACACGCAATGGTCAAGTGCTGATGATCGGCGAGCACCTGCTCGGTGCCACGCCGTACGCGCTTGCGGCGAAATATACAGAGGCCGACATCATGCGCGCGCTGGCGACTGCCGGCGCCGATGTGCGGCTCTCGTTGAAGAATGGTTGGACCCCCATGATGCTGGCGGCCAGTGCGAGCTGGAGATACGCCGTGTGGGACCGCCGCGATCGGGCGCTGGCCAAGGCCTCGGCGTTCCAGGCTCAGATATTCGATGAAGACGGGACCCTGGCGGCGGTCAGGCTCGCGGTAGAAGCCGGCGCCGACGTCAACGCCGTGGATGGGGACGGGAACACCGCGTTACACCATGTCGTCGATAAAGGCTTCGACCGCGTGGTCGAGTTTCTTGCGGCCCGCGGCGCAAACCTGGATGCGCCGAACAACCGCGGACAGACCCCGCTTGCCATCGTGGACCG
>PBRZ01000112.1 GCA_002726085.1 Acidobacteriota bacterium | reverse complement strand
GCGTGTCGCCGACGTCATGGCGCTTGCCGGCGACCAGTACGACCAGGTGATCTTCGACACCGCGCCAACCGGTCACACCATCCGGCTGCTGTCGCTGCCGGAAGTGATGGCCGCGTGGACCGACGGCCTGCTCGGTCATCGTAAGCGGTCGGCCCGGCTCGGATCGGCCCTGCGTCATCTCGGGGGCGGCCGGGTGAAGGGCGACGATCTCTCGCTGATAGAGTCGGCGGCGGACCACGACGAGGGCAGCCGGGATGCGCAGCTCAACGAGCTGCTCCAGACGCGACGCCGAAAGTTCGTGCGCGCCCGCGAGCTGCTGCTCGACGCCGACGCGTCGTCATTCCTCCTGGTGCTGAACCCGGACCGCCTGTCCGTACTCGAAACGATCAAAGCGCACGATACGTTGACGCGGTTCTCGGTGCCGGTCACCGGGCTCGTCGTCAACCGTGTCCTGCCCACCGAGGCCGACGGCGCGTTTCTCGATGCGCGTCGGCGACAGGAAACCCGCTATCTCGAGGAGATCGACCGGGTCTTCAGCCGGCTGCCACGGGTGAGGGTGCCGTTGCTCCCAGACGAGGTACACGACATGGAGACGCTGCGCCGGCTGGGCCGCCTCATCCTAGGAACAGACTGACGAGCCGGGGACCCGTCGCCTTTGGGCTGTCGCTCGAGGGACCCTTATCTGGTAACCTAGCCGAGTAGCCCGTGGTGAAAGTCGCCGCTGCAGACGACATATAGGCGAAGCATCGATAGGCGGGGCGCTGGGGGGGGCACCTCCAACAGGACAACGACATGAGGAACGGGGAATCATCGCTCCTACTCGTGCTGATCGCATGGGTTTTGCTCGAAGCCCCTGTCGACGCATACCTAGACCCTGGCGCCGGCAGCATGCTGCTCCAGATCTTGCTGGGTGGCTTCGCGGCCGTCGGCGTGGTCGGCAAGCTGTACTGGCGTCGGATCACATCCTTGTTCCGCCGGAAAGGCCTCGGGAGCGACGACCGCTAGGCTCCGCACCGATGCGGATCCCGACGGTAGGCCCCAGATTTGAGCCCGGATCCTTCCGCGATCCCGACACGAAGGTCTTTCGTCACGATGGCGCGGTCTTCCGCTGCCTGACCCTCCGCGCGCTCTCGGACTGGGAACAGCTCGCCTCAACCAGTTTCTTCAAGCGCCTGACGGCCGAGCACCGTGTAATCCCGACCGAGCAAGTCCGCGACCGAGCCGGGTTACCCGCGTTGGACGCGAAATGGGCCGCTGTCTTGAAACACGAGACAGTCCCGTTGGTGTCCTACCCGTACGAATGGCCCTTCAGCATGCTCCGAGACGCGGCGCTCCTGCAACTGGACGTGACGCTCGCGGCGCTCGAGGAGGGCATGACCCTGAAGGACGCGACTCCCTTCAACATCCAGTGGGTGGGCCCGCACCCCACGTTTATCGACATTGGGTCATTCACCGCGTATCACGCCGGTGAGCCGTGGATGGGCTATCGTCAGTTCTGCAAGCTGTTTCTCTACCCTCTTCTGCTCCAGGCCTACAGAAACGTTTCATTTCATCCTTGGCTACGGGGGAGTCTCGACGGCATCGAAGCCGAACAGGTCCGGTCGATGCTCAGAGCACAGGATTATCTCCGACCCGGCGTCCTGACGCATGTCTACCTGCAGGCGAAAGCGCAATCCCGGTATGAAGGCTCCGTTCGCGACATCCGAGCGGATCTTCGTGCCGCCGGTTTCGACGCCGAGCTCATCAAACATAACGTGGCCCGTTTGCGCCGTCTCGTCGAGGGACTGCGCTGGAAGCGAACGCGGTCGACATGGTCGAACTACCAGCACACCCATACCTACCAATCGGACGAGCTCAGGGACAAAGTCGCCTTCGTGACACAGGCTTTGACTCCCCGCCGATGGCATAGGGTCTGGGATCTCGGGTGCAATACGGGTATCTACTCGCGTCTAGCCAGCGAGCACGCGGACTACGTGCTCGCGATCGACACCGATCATGTGGTGATCGATCGCCTGTATCAGACCCTCCAAGCGGAGGGCTGCACCAACATTTTGCCGCTGATCTCCGACTGCGCGGACCCATCGCCGGGCCTCGGCTGGCGTGGTCTGGAGCGGCGTCCGCTGAACGAACGCGGGGCGCCCGATCTCATCCTCTGTCTCGCCCTCATGCACCATCTCGTCATCGGCCGCAACATTCCGCTCGATGAGCTGATTGGGTGGCTGGCCGGTTTCGGGGCGGAACTCGTGATCGAGTTCGTTGGCCGCGATGACCCCATGGTGCGCCAACTGCTTCGTCACAGGGCCGATCAGGACTTCGACTACTCCCCTGACGCTATGGAAGCGGCATTGGCGCGGCACTTTGGGACTGTCAGGCGCCAATCGTTGGCATCCGGCACACGGATCCTGTATCACGCCACGGCCGAGCGCGAGTAGAATGCCCAGCGGAGTGATTTACAGACAATGGCGAACGGCGACCATCGGGAGCGGCTACTAGCCACACAATGACAGACCTCGATCGGCGCTCGTTCCTGCGTGTCGGCACCCTCGGCCTGGCTGGAGCCATGGGGGGAGGGCTACGTGCTCAGACCTCGCCTTCGGTAATCCTTCCACCGTATGTCGCCGACATCAACGGCAACGGGCTGCTCGGCTCGGATGACACCCAGCTAATGCGGGGTGCGCTTTTTACATCGCGGGGGTTCGCGCTCGAGCCCAATCGGGGATTCGACTTTCGAGCCGACGTTTTCGGTCGCGCTGGAATCGACCAGGATGCAGTCGATGCGGTGTCGCGCACAATCGGCCTGCTGGACGACGGCGTGCTCGTGAACGCTCCCCGTCCGATCACGGTGGCCTGGCACTACGGATGGTATGACCGACTCCGTCGACCACTGTTGTTGCAAACAGCCCGGTATCTGGGCGGCAACTACCTTTCAAGAAACCCGCAGGTGGAAGAGGGGTTCAACCGGCTCAAGAACGAGTTCGGCATCACCGTCGACGCCCTCAGCTGGATCCCGACGCGGGCGAGCTCGAGTGTCCTGTCGAACTACCGGTCAGGCTATTTCGCGGCGGCGAACGCCGCGACGCGGTATGTCGCGTTGCTCTACGAGAGCATCCTGGCGTTGCCACAGACCGGCGGTCGCGCAGATTTCCGGTCGTCGCGGGTGCAATTCCAGGTCCTGTCCGATTTTGGCGCGATGGCGAAGACACTCGTTGAAGCACGGGACCAGTATCCAACACGGGTGTTCCTGCTCGACGGTCGCCCGGTCGTCTTCATCTTTGCGTCCCATTCATGGGGACTCAACCCGGCAGACACCACGGAGTTCGAGCAGATGGCCGCCGTCGTCGACGAAGCGCGCGAGACGTTCAGAGCCGTGTATGGGGAGTACCCATATCTGGTCGGGGAAGAGTTGTTGCAGATGGCATCCACCTTGACTCCTTCGCCGGACCGCGTGAGCCGCGCAATCAACTTCGACGCGATTTACGCTTATCACGGCGCGAATCTGAAATCGAGCGCGCCGCCGTTTGCAATGACCGAGCTCTACGGTGCGTTGCAACGCTTCCGTCTCACCCGAGCCACCCAGGCAGTCCATGGACTCAAGAGCCGATTCACCGGCAACCGTCTTCTCATCATCCCCAGCCTGGCCGGCGGATTCGCGAAACATGGCCTGCCGATCCTGAGCGCGAACCGCCAGGCATATGCCGACTTCGTAAAGCTGTTGACTCGCTTTTACTCTGAAACCTATCTGCCCAATGAGTGGCCTGGTGCCGTCGGCACCCCCGCGTTGCCGGCGCCGCTTTATTCGGTGGGGTCCTGGAACGAGGAGTTCGAGGGTCACGCGGTCTTTCCGGCCCAGTTCAACCTGGCCTTGACCGCCAGCACGCAGGGTGGATTCGATTTCGTCATGGCCCTCAAGCAGGTGTTTGGCTGGAACCACTACGCGGAGCGGGCCATCCGCAGCTCATAGTCGTCGACAACGCTGGCGGACGGAGTCGGATCGGAGACCAGTCCCATTTCGGTGATGTAATCTTTACCAATGGGACTCCGAACTGAAGACCTGATGCAGCAGGTGCGCCGCGATCTTCGGGAGAAACTGCAGGGCTCCGACACCATTGCCGACTATGTTCCGCTACCGACACATGTGCTGTTGCGCGAACTCTTGGAGGACCACGACCTCGTCAAGACGCTCACCTTCGATCCCGAGGACTGGGAGCTGCGTCCGAAGTTCCGTATCTCGAGCCACCGTCCGTTCATCGGGCCGATCCTCGTCTTCCTCAAGCGCGCAATCGGCATGCCGCTGGTCGGCTGGGTGCTGGACTACAGCACTCAAAACTTTCGGCGACAGAAGGAGCTCAACGATTTTCTTCTCAGCTGCTTGAGGGCACTGGTGCTCGAGAACGCCCGCCGGCGGCACGAACTCGCGGTGTTGCGCAACGACATCTCCACGGCGACCGGGGCTGACGTTTGAAGCTGGCGCTCGTCGTACAGCGGTATGGCGAGGGCTTTTCCGGCGGCGCCGAGGCTCACTGCCGATCGCTCGCCCAGCGGCTCAGCGACAACCACGAGGTTACCGCCCTAGCTAGCTGCGCCCGCGACTATCTCACGTGGGAAAATCACTATCCGGCTGGCGAAGACCGCGACGCGAAAGTCAGCGTCTTGAGGTTCGAAGCACGGCCACGGCGACCGCAGGCGCTCCGCGAGATCTCTGAACGCGTCTGGGCCGGCACTGCCCAGCGCCACGAAGAACGGGCGTGGTTCGAAGAGAACGGGCCGGTGACGCCCGGGCTGCACAATTACCTCGAGGACCATGGCGATGAATACGACCTCATCCTCTTTTGGACGTTTCGGTATTGGCAGACCTGGGACGGCCTACCGCTCGTCGCCGACCGCGCCGTCTTGGTCCCGACTGCCGAGCGAGACTGGGCGATCCGGATGGAGGTGCTCGGCGAGTTCTTTCGGCTCCCGCGTGGCTACCTCTTTCTGACACCGGAAGAGCAGACACTGGTCGAAGACAGGTGTGAGGGCGCGTTGCCACCCTCCTGCGTGATCGGCGCCGGCATTGCACCGGCCCCGGGCGCGCCCGGGCACATTTCGGGGGTCCTCGCGGGTCTCGGGGTCACGGCGCCCTACATCCTCTACCTCGGCCGCCTCGACCCAAATAAAGGCTGCCGCAGCCTGTTCGATTACTTTACCGCGTACGCCTCGACTCGGGACGACGCCCCGCACCTCGTTCTCGCAGGCCAGGCGGCCATGGAGATTCCGACGCACCCCAAAATTACCCCCCTGGGCTTCGTCAGCGACACGACGCGGGCCAACTTGATGTCAGGGGCCCGTGTCCTCGTCGCCCCGTCGCTCTACGAAAGCCTGTGCATGGTGGTGCTCGAGGCCTGGAACGTCGGCCTGCCGGTGCTCGTCAACGGCCGCTGCGATGTCCTCCGCGGCCAAACCATCCGTGCCAACGGCGGTCTCTATTACTGCGACTTTCTGGAATTTTGCGAGGCTCTCGATTTCTTCATGCGGAAGCCGGAACAGGCATCCGTCCTCGGCACTCAGGGAACATGTTACGTCCAGCGCGAGTATCGCTGGCCCACGGTCATGGCCAAGTTGGAGGCGTTCCTGGCACAATTGAGCGTGGCCTGATGATCCGCCCCTCGTCGGTGACACACGCCGGCGTTACTCTCTTGTTGCGACCGCCAGGTACGCCCCAAGCACCCTCACACCGAGCACCCGGGTGTCCGGGTTGTCCAAGCGCGGCATCTCAGCGGGGACGATTGTACGGTCGACTTCGAGCCGCAACTCGACCGAATCCGTGTCTCCAAGGAGCGAGGCACCGAGTGGAATCTGATGGACCACATTTCCCGGCACGACCTCGATGCGGACGACAGGTCGGTCACCGACTGAGACAACCAACGTTCGTGGTTCGCCGCCCAACACCATCCCGTTATCCAAGTTCAGGTATATCTGCGAATCCCGCCTCGGATTGTCGAACGAGATGACACCGACCTTCTCGGACCAACGCCACTGCACGCATGTCGAATCGTGCTCGAGAAGATGCCAGCCCGATATGAATGAGAACCGGATGTTCTCCATCGGCGGAAGTAGCCTGAGCCCACCGACGCGGTACGCCAATCGGCCCCCCTCATCCCCCTCGAGCGGCAGCCGCGTGCCGCTGTCGACGGAGTACAAGCCGATGTGAACGTTGGCATCCCCCACATATGGGCACAAAGGCACCATGATCGGTCGCGTGTATGCGATCGTCTCCCCGGGCTTCCACTCGGTAGTCGGTATCGGAGGGTAATGGTCAGTCGCCCACATCACCTCGCCATCGTCATTCAGAAAATGCAGGAAGACTGCATACTCCTCGTCGAAACTGGCATTCGGGAGCACCGAGAAGGTCAAGGTGGCCTCGACGGGACTGCCTATCGGCGCAAGACTCGGATCGACCTCGAATGAGGGAACGGCGACAGGTTCCGGCCCGGAGCACGCGACCGATACGAGCAGCAGGCCCAGAGTGACGCCTGCGAGTGATCTGAGCAACAGCTTGTGCACCCGGGGTCTCCGCTCGCTACACACGCTGCCTTCACCGTGATCGCCCCTATGGCGCTCCGCTCAGAGCCAGCGAGTTACTTTTGGCCATCGGAAGAGGCGACCGGCCTCAGTGCGGTGTTTCCCTCAACTTCGTCGATGGTAAAAAGTCTCACGTCGTTGGGACCTTCGCGCAACCCATCGTCCGCCAGCATCGCGGCAAACCCCCACCCACCGTCCTGCCGATAAGATTCGGCCGTCCCGACAATCACGTCATTGAGGGCGATAGCGAGCTGGACCGGCTCGTCTCGCTGCGTGTCGAGCACCCCGGTCGCGTACAAGGGTAGCTCCGCTCCAGATCGTACAACCGTGTCGAAGGACTGGAAGTTGTTGGAGGCGAGTGACACACCACTCGGGCGAGTCACGGCCATCGCCGATGCCATCATCCCCAACAACCGGGCTGAGTGACCCACGCCGTAGAGACGGGAGTCTGAATACGTGCCGAATATTGCCACTTTGCGCCGTACGCTTGCCGAGCTCCGTGTGCTGACATCGCCAAGCGTCTCAACCGCGACTCTGTTCAAACTGCGCTGAACGAATGACTTGCTCCCGCGACCAGGACCGGGCCCCTCCAACAACGATTGACCGTCAACCACGAACGGGAGCTTAATCGACAGGACATCGGCAATCGTGGGCAGAATATCGATCGTCTGGGCGTTCCGGTCGCTGACGACGCCGATCTCCTGGCCCGGAAGCTTGACAAAGAGTGGCACCAACGCAATGTCAGAGGCGTTTTGTTCGGTTAGGACACGCCTCGGAAGCCCGGGCAGGTAGCTGGCCCCGTGGTCAGATGTCACGATAATCAAAGCGTCATCGAACAGCTCTTGCTCCCGCAAACGCTCCATGAGCCCTCCGATGAGGCGGTCGACGAAACCCACCTGAAGCAGATGGCGTTGGTATTGAGCGTTGACGAATCCTGGATCACTCGCTTCAAAGAGCCGCTTCCCTTCGACCTCCCGGCCCTGATAATCCGGCGCCCGATAGCGGCGGCCAGACGGTACATACTCGAACGGCATGTGAGGCAGGAGGCTATGGAGGAAGTAGAGGCGTGCGTCTTTGCCTTTCTCGATTGCTGTAAGAAACCGCTCAAACTCCGCATCCCGGCGATTCGACTCCGCGTTCCCGTTGGCTCCACGCCTCGCCTGCGCGCGCGCCAATCCTACCCAATCGCCGACAATCGTCGGGAGGCTTCGTGTCAATGGCTCCGGGAGGAGAATGTGTGCTAGGACGACTATCGAATCCGCGACCAGCCTGCCAACCGACTCTCCCGGCACCGCCCGGTCGTGGGCACAGCTGGAGGCCGGACACAGCTGGAGAAAACGGCCGAACACCGTCATCTCATATTGTTGGCTCAGAACTGTGAAGAGATTGTTCGGGTAGTAGCGGCGCGATGGCACGGAGCCTCGCTCGAAGGGGTAGATGCCGGAAACTATGGCGGGAACGGCCCACATCGTCTCCGAGGACACGGTCGTCGCATTGCGAAACCAATAGCTGCGTTGAGCGAAGGCGGCAAAGTTGGGATAGCGGCCAGCGTCGATGGCGTGGTTCTCGTCGAGCAAGCTATTCAGCGGAAACTCGTCGAGTACGACGAACACAATGGGAGGGGCCTCGCCGAACTCCACCGTCACCGCGGTGTCGGCGATCGGGATAAGCGCGTCTCGGACACCGCCGTTCAGCAAGAACCACACCGGCACTACGACGACCGCTGGGCTCAGGGCAGTGACGAACAGCTGGACCGGAAGCGCGCGACGGTATCCGACCGAAAACAGAAGGCCAGCCCCCGCGGCCAGCAGCACAATTGGCCAGACAGCGAAGCCATCGACGCGATTCAACCAGGTCATGACCATGCCAATGACCAACGTAGTGACAATCGCCTCATGGACCAAGTTTCCCGCGCCGGTCCGTATTCGCACCATGGCCTGCGCCACACCAAATAGCATGGCGGGGACGACAAGGCAGAAGATACCGACGAGCGACAGCACGTGGGCGGTCGTGCTGTTGCGAGCTACGAAGAATTCAGGGCTCCGCGACAGAACGTCAAAGAGGGGGTAGGCAAGAACCAGGGCGCTGAGACCGCCGATGTCGAACGCCCGGCGCCAATGCGTCACGCGCTGTGCTCCATGCCGTCAGGTGGTCTTTGGTCGACGCCCGCATCGGGACCGAGTGAGTCACAAACACGAGGCCGCGCTTGCGGGAAGCCTAATAGCGATAATGTTCTGGCTTGTACGGGCCATCGACCTTGACCCCGATATAGTCGGCCTGCTCTTTCGTCAAGGTGGTCAACTTCACGCCCAGATGGTCCAGATGCAACCGCGCCACCTTTTCGTCGAGCTGCTTCGGCAGCATGTAGACCTTCTTCTCGTACTCGCCGGTGTTGTTCTGCAGGGCGATCTGCGCAAGCACCTGGTTGGTGAACGAGGCGGACATCACAAAGCTCGGATGTCCGGTCGCGCATCCGAGATTCAGGAGTCGGCCCTCGGCGAGCACCATCACGCTGTGCCCGTCGGGAAACTGCCACTCGTCGTACTGCGGCTTGATGTTCACATGGTGGATACCAGGCGTCTTCTTGAGCCCAGCCATGTCGATCTCGTTGTCGAAGTGCCCGATGTTGCCGACGATCGCCTTGTCCTTCATGCGGGCCATCTGGTCAGCCGAAATGATGTCCTTGTTGCCGGTGGTCGTGACGAAGATATCGGCGCTGGCGAGCGTCGCCTCGAGGGTGTTGACTTCATACCCCTCCATCGCCGCCTGCAACGCGCAGATCGGGTCGATCTCGGTGACCACCACGCGGCAACCCTGGCCACGCAGCGCCTGGGCACACCCTTTGCCCACCTCGCCGAAACCGCAGACAACCGCTACCTTGCCGCCGAGCATCACGTCGGTCGCCCGGGCCAGGCCGTCCGGCAGCGAGTGGCGACACCCATAAACGTTGTCGAACTTGCTCTTGGTCACCGAGTCGTTGACGTTGATCGCCGGAAACAACAGCGTGCCGGCCTCCATCATCTCGTAGAGCCGATGGACCCCGGTGGTGGTTTCCTCACTGACCCCGCGGATGGCCGGGCTGATCCGCTGCCAGTGGCTCATGTCCCTCGCCTGGATGTTGCGTAGCAGGTCGAGAATGACCCCCCACTCCTCTGGCTCGGTCTCCGAGTCGAATCCGGGCACTTCGCCGATCTTCTCGAACTCGAACCCCTTGTGGATCAGCAGGGTCGCGTCGCCGCCATCGTCTACGATCAGTGACGGTCCGCCGCCATCGGGCCAGACCAGCGCCTCGTTGGTGCACCACCAGTAGTCGGTGAGCGTTTCGCCTTTCCAGGCGAAGACAGGGATGCCTTTTGGATCGTCCTCCGTGCCGCCGGTCTCGGGGCGCCCTACGGCGACTGCCGCCGCCGCATGGTCCTGTGTCGAGAAGATATTGCACGAGACCCAGCGCACGTCGGCCCCCAACGCGTCGAGCGTCTCGATGAGCACGGCCGTCTGCACCGTCATGTGCAGACTGCCCATGATGCGCGCACCCCGCAACGGCAACTGCCCCGCGTACTCGGCGCGCAGCGCCATCAGTCCAGGCATCTCCTGCTCGGCAAGCCGGATCTCGTTGCGTCCAAACGCCGCCAGCGACAGATCCGCCACCTTGAACGGTTCACGGCCTGCCTGCAACGCGTCGTCGAATACGTGACCCATTTCAACCGCCGTCGGTCCCATTCGTCTCTCCTTTGACACCATGCACGAGCTTCGCTTCACCCGCAGGAGAGGCAAATGTCGGACCCGTCTGTTCAACAACCATTGACGTCGAATCAACGTCGGAACGCGGTGCACGTCCCATCAGACCAGTCGGTTCAGCGCGAAACGGCCGCATCGGTGCTGTCGCGCTGGACTCGCCATTGTAACCCGGTTCGATCCTACCGGACCTCTCCGCTGCACACTCCCAACATGCTCCGGCAGATTGTGGCGGGACCCACGCGGAGCCCGGGCGGCAGCCCGCGTCACGGGATCTGATAGATGCGGAGGTCGAACTCGGGTGCCACCGACAGCAGATGGTCGAAGATGTCCGACTGAATCCCCTCATAGTTGATCCAGTTCTGGTCGGTGCTGAAGACGTAGATCTCGATCGGCAGGCCATGCTCGGTCGGCGCCAGCTGTCGCACCAGGAAGGTCATCTCCGGATGAATCTTTGGGTGGTGTCGGAGATACGCCACGACATAGGCCCGAAAGGTGCCGATGTTCGTCAACCGTCGTGGATGCAATGTGGTCGACGTCTCTCCCGCGTGCCGGGTGTTCCATGTCTCGATCTCGACCCGTTTCTGCTCGAGATAGTCGGCCATGTAGTGAATCTTCGACAGACGCACCAACATGGCCTCATCGCAGAACTTGATCGAGTTCATGTCAATCTTGATCGCCCGCTTGATTCGTCGCCCTCCGGACTCCGACATCCCACGCCAGTTCTTGAACGACTCGTTGATCAGGGCAGAGGTGGGGATCGTCGTGATGGTCTTGTCGAAGTTCTGNACCTTGACCGTGGTCAGCGCCACCTCCAGCACGTCGCCGTCGGCGCCGTACTTGGGCATCTCGATCCAGTCGCCGGGGGTCACCATCTGGTTGGCCGACAGCTGGATTCCCGCAACGAACCCCAGGATCGCGTCCTTGAAGACGAGCATCAGCACCGCGGTCATCGCGCCGAGACCGCTCAACAACAACGCCGGCGACTCGCCGAGGACGATCGAGAGGGCAGCGATGATCGCCACGCCGTACAGCACGAGCTTCGCCACCTGCGCGAAGCTCGTCACCGGCAACCCACGGCCGAACCTGGAGCTGCGCACGATGTCGACCGTGGCATTGAGCAGCCCATCGAGCACCAACACGACGACGACGATCATGTAGAGCAGACACGCGGCTTTGACGAGCGCCGTCGCCGACACGGCCGTCGCGAGCACTGACGAGGCCGACGAATAGGTCACCAGCGCCGGCGCAATGTGGGCAAGGCGGTGAAACACCCGGCGCTTGATCACCGCGTCGTCCCAGTTGGTCTCGGTGCGTCTGGACAGACCGACCACGGCACGCAGCAGCACCCGCTTCGCCACGAGGTCGGCGATGACCGCGAGGACGAGCACCACGAGAATCCCGGTGCCGACCGCCACAATCTCGGCAATGCCCGCTTCGACACTCCGACCGACGAGCCAGCTCTCGAAGACGCTCAACATCTGATTCCCTCAGCGCCGGGCAATACGGTACAGCTTCGACTGGGTGCGAAGAATCAAGCTGCCGCGCGCCACCGCTGGCGTCGCGAGCGACATTTCATTCAGCGAGTTCTTGTGGAGGATCTCGAACTCCGGTCCCGCTTGCACCACGAACGTGTCGCCGTCCTCGCTCAACAGGAAGATCTTGCCGTTGTAGCCCCACGGCGAAGCGGTAAAGCCGTTGCCGATCTCCAGCCGCTGCCGCCCGTAGACCTCCTCTCCGGTCGCCGCGTCGTGCGCCGTCAGAAAGCCACGATCGAGCAGCGTGTAATAGATGTCGCCATACACGAGCGCGGTCGTGTTGTAGGTGCCGAGCAGAGGATAGGACCAGACGACGTGGTCGTCCTNCGAGTACCGGCGCGTGCCTGGAAATCCCTCCTGCAGACCGCTGGCCACCTCCTCGTACACCGAGATGTCGCCGGCCGCGCCCGGCTGGATCGCGTAGACCGGTCGGAGCGCACCGCCCGGGTACCCAGAGCTGATGTAGACCAGTCCATGGCTGGTGAACGGACTCGGAATGGTCAACAACGACATACCGCTCAGCTCCCACAACAGACTGCCATCGAGGCCGTACGACCGCACCCGGCCGGTAGCCGACGTCACGATTTCGGTGCGCAACCGGTTCTCCCAGACCAGCGGTGTCGCCCACGTGTGTCCCGGTTCCTGCCGGTCAACCTGCCAGACCTCGTCGCCGGTCGCCGTGTCGAGCGCGGTGAGAAACGACCGGGTGGTGTTGTCGTTGAGGACATACAGCCGGTCTTTGTGGAGTGCGGGAGACGAAGCCGTAGCCATCTCCTGCATCGTATTGAACGTTCCGATTTCCTTCCGCCAGAGCTCTCCCCCATCGAAATCCAGGGCGGCAATCAGTCCGATCGCGCCAAAGTAGACATAGAGCTGTGTGCCGTCGGTGACCGGAGTCTCCGACGCGAAGCTGTTCTTGAGATGGCGCGCGATCGTCGGCACTCCGCGGAACAGCTCACGCGCCCACCGAACCGCCCCGGTGTCGAAGTCGATGTCGTAGACCATCCACCGATGCTCACCACTGGCCGGGACCGAGCCGTTGTGCTCACCTGGGTCGTAGAGCCCCGGAATCGGCTGGACCTCATCATCGGCGGCGCTGATCGCGGTCGTAACGAAGACATGGTCGTCCCAGACGATGGGCGAGCTCCAACTCAGTCCGGGGATGTCGATCTTCCACGCGATGTTCTCGGTCTCACCCCACGTGTCGGGCAACGTCAGATCGTCGGCGACATTCCCCGCGTTCCCCCCACGAAATTTTGGCCACTGTTGCGCCACCGTCGCCTGGGGTGTCGTCAACCACAGGAGGAGGCCGAGAGTGATACTGGAGGTCAGTCTCATGGGCGTTACTTTTTTGGCACCGCGATGCTGGAGATCCTACTCGACATCCATGCCAACGTGGAAAACGCGAAGAACAATCACCGCTGTCTGAGCAGTTGAACAGCGAGCAGCGGTTCGACATGCGGCGCCCTGCGGATCGGGCGCACCGGCACCAGGGCGGAAGGGGGCCGAGCATGAAGAAAACCTGGCTGGGCTCGTATCTTGGGTTACAATACCGGGCTTAATGGCGGTTTCACCGATTGAAGTTGCACTCGAGATTAGCCCTCGTGCCCGGGTGGACCTCGTCGACGTCCGTCGCCGCATCGCGGAGACACACGGCGACCTGCTCGAGTCCTTCCCGCGAGCCCTCTACTGCTCGTTCCACACGACGGCCGGCTATCTCGACCAGAGCCTCGCAGCTCGTTTGAACAAGACTCGCAACGGTCTCGCCCCGTATCTGACCTTCTTCCGCAATGTGTTTCCGGAAGGAGCCGGATACAAACACGACGAAATGCATCTGCGCGAGGAGTTGTCCGAAGCCGAGCGTCAGGTGGAACCGAGCAACGCCGACTCGCACCTGGCCTTCATCAGCGCCGGGCTGCGCAGCTGCGTCACCTACCGCCCCCGGGCGAATGAGCCGGTCTACTTCATCGATCTGGACGGTGTGAACAAAGGGCGCCCGCGGCAGCGCGTCACGACGGCCCTCGGCTTCAACAGCGAGGAGGAAGTGGCGCGGGACCGCGTGGCGGTGCCGATGTCGGCACACCCCGTCGACTCCGTCAGTTTGAAGGATCCGCGCTTTGGCATCTACGAACGCTGTCAAGAGCTCATTGAGCGGCACGGGGTCACCATGGGCCGCCTCCAGCTGTCCCTGGCAGCCGGGGAAGACCAGGCCGGGCTGACGGTCAACGAATACGAAACGTTGCTGATGCGTCACGACCTCGCCGAAGTGCTCCGCGACCCGCTGCGGTTCATGGCCGAGAAGAGCCGGCATCTGCTTGCCGATCCGCTGGCAATACCGAACAAGACGATCGGCTACGCGAAGTACGACATGGTCCGGGTGTTCAACGAGCTCGTCGACGCCCTCAGGCTCAGCGACTCGGTCGTGGAGCAGATCGTCTCCCGTTTCTTCGGCGCGCCGGCCCGGCATTTTCTGCGCATGAAACGCTCGGTGAGTCTGCCGGTTTCCGACCGCGAAACACCCGGCACCGGGCAGGTCGCCCAGGGCCGCTACCAGAGCCCCATCCTGGTTCAGTGGCGGCGTAGCCAACCACGCACGCGTGTGGTCGACATCACCCTAACCCGGTTCCGCTAGACTCCTTGAGTGGTGCGAATGAGGACTGGTGAGTCAACTTTTGTTCGCGTTTCCTTTGCTCTCGTGCCGCCCGGGAGTCTAGCCCCCCGCGTAGCGGGGCCATTGAAAAATGGTAGCCTAGCGAGGCGGGAGCCGACGGCATCTGGGTGGTCTGAGGCGGAGCCTCGCTAGAACGGGCGTCGCGTCGCGAGCCGCTATCGGGACATGCCATCCCGCGGGCCCAATTCGCCGCCTCCTGAGCCCTACATCTCCCCTACCGAGTCACCGGCCGAGGCCACGGCAAAAGCCGTCGGCGCCGGCATCCTGTTCGGCGTCCTCTTTGGCGCGGCCAACGCGTATCTCGGTTTACGAGCCGGCCTGACCATCTCCACGTCCATCCCGGTCGCC
>PBRZ01000111.1 GCA_002726085.1 Acidobacteriota bacterium | reverse complement strand
TGCTGAACCGCTTCCTTGGCATCCTGCCTCCTGGTCGTGACGCCCGACTTCTACCGCTCGGGCTGGCACGGTCTCAGGGGGTCAGGTCAGTGTGGCGCCGAGATAGGCCACCTCGACCGTCACCATGTCGAGCGCCATCTCGGGAAAGATCTCCTGGCTGATCGACACGCTCGCGAGGAGACCGCTGACCATGATGAACACCATGGTCAGATTGGCCGCCACCGGATTGTGCGCAAACCAGTCGATGATCCTATACACTCCGAGCCCTTCCCTTTCTGGACATGCGGTTCACGCCAGATGCGAGGGCGCCCCCGCGCCCCGGACCCACGCGTTTGCGGCCCACTGCCATGCGCGCACCACGCCGCGGCGTCGCTGTCGCCACCCGTCGTCCCTCACTATCCCCGAATGACGCGCGGCAGCAGCATGTGGTGACGAGGGCAGATCGAGGTCGGGTTCTGATAGGCGGCACCGGTGAAAGCTTGCAGATACCGCCGCAGATCGGGCAGCTTGACGATCTCATCCACAAAGCCATGACGAGCACAGTAGACGGGCCGTGACGTCTCATGATAGCGGTCGACAAGCTCGTTCATCTTGTCGATGACCGGTTCGAGTGAACGACCCGCCGCGTGCTCCTTGGCGGCGCGACGCGCGTAGGTGGCCACGGCCGCGGTCTCGCCGTGCATTACCTCGATCTCGGTGGCCGGCGTGCCCAGGGTGAAGGCATTGTGCCGGTTGGCGGTGGGCCCCCCCATAACGTAGTGCGCGGCGGCGGTGCCCTTCCGCAGCACGACAAGCATCATCGGCACATCGGTCTGCTGGATCGAGTAGACCAGCGCCTGCCCCAGCCCGAGCACCTCCGCCTTTTCGGCCAGCTCACCGACATCGATGCCCGAGGTGTCCTGGAACCAGATGATTGGCAAGCGGTCCCGGCCGCACAGCGTGACGAACTCGTTCATCTTGATGAGGCCCTGGCGATAGAGCTTGCCGCCCATGCCAGGATAGTCGGCGTACTCGGGATAACCCTTCCCCAGGTAGCCTTGCCGGTTGCCGATGCAGCCGACCACCCGGCCATCGATCTTGCACACGCCCGTAAAGACCTCCGGCCCATACTTGGGTCGAAACTCCAGCCGCTCGCTGCCGTCGACCAGACGGGCGAGCACCTCGTCGAAGTCGTAGACCTCTTTCTGATTCGCCGGCAGCAGGTGATACAGATCCTCGATCGGAAAGGCCGGCGCCTTTGGCTCGGCCGCCTGGAAGACCTCCGGCCCGTATGCCGGCATCGCCCGCATGTACTCCTTCAACCCGCCCAGCACCCCGGTCTCTTCTTCGTAGACCCGGGTAAAGAAGCCGGTCGCATCGTGATGGGTCGCCACGTCACCCGGGGGACGCGCCGTGAACTCGCGGGTCTTCGCGATGAGCTCTTCGACCATCGCCGTGTCGAAGCCGCCTTTGGGCGCCATCCCGGAGACGATACCGACGCCGCCGACCGCCATGTTAGCGTCTTTGTGGGCCAGCAGAATGGTCGGGCTGATCGACTGGTAACCACCGCCAGCCGGGTTGGTTCCGTAGATACCGGCGAGCACCGGGATGCCGGCCTGCTCGAGCTCGGCATGGCGGTAGAACGGCGTCCCGGCGCCGCGGCGGTCTGCATAGAACTTTTCCTGCTCCGGTAGCTTCGCGCCGCTGCAGTTCACCAGCCAGACCAGCGGGATGTTCAAGCGCCTGGCCAGGTCTGTCGCCCGCAGAATGTTCTCAGACTGGCCGGGCAACCAGGCGCCAGCCATGACCTTGTTGTCGAAACCGATGACAACCGCCCAGCGGCCGTCAATCTGACCCAGACCGTCGACCACGTTCGTGGTCCCTTCCATATTTTCCAGCGGGTTGTAGAGTGTGTGCAGCGGATGCCAGGTGCCGGAGTCCACCAGATATTCGAGCCGCTGGTAGACGGTCATCCACCCCCGCTTGTTGATCTTCTCGGTGGGAAATCCGGCTTCCATGGCTTGCTCGACCGACGTGTCGATGCCGGCCTCGACCAACCGAAGCTCGTCGGCGCTTGCGGCGGCCCGCTTCACACGCCCAGGCTTCAGCGCCCTGCCGAACCCCTCCATCGTCTCGAAATACGGTTTCACTGGGTCATGCCTCGCTGGATCCGCCCTTACTCTTCGGCTACAGGCATTGGGCTACAGGCTTCAGGCGCTCGCCGGCTACCGGTTCGGCGTATGTCCGCAGGCAATGCCGGAAATGATGAGCTTCTGCACGTTCGAGGTGCCCTCGACGACCTGCAGCGACTTGGCGTCCCGATACAACCGTTCGGCCGGATACTCGGTGGAGAAGCCGTACGACCCAAAGATCTTCATGCACTCGTTCGCCGCATGCACCGCCGCCTCCGACGCCTGTAGCTTGGCGACGGAGGTCTCATACTGATTCGGCTTCCCGTTGTCCTTGAGCCAGGCCGCCCTGTAGACGAGCAGCTGCGCCGCCTCGTGCTCCACCGCCATCTCGGCGATCTGTGCCTGGACCATCTGGTGCCGCGAGATTGGCTTGCCGAACTGCGTCCGCTCGTTGGCGTAGTCGATCGCCAGCTCGAGGGCGGCACCGGCCACGCCCAACGCGCCAGCCGCACAGCCGATCCGCGTGTTGTTGAGCTGCCACATGCAGATCTTGAACCCGTCACCCGCCTTGCCGAGCAGCGCATCCTTGGGCAGCCTCGTTCCGTTGAACGCCATCTCGCCGGTCGGGGCGCAGTGCAGCCCCAGCTTGGTCTCGATGTCGGTGGCCACAAAGTCGTTGACCTGCTTCGGCTCGAGAATGAACGCGCTCATCCCGCGGTGCTTCTTGTCGGGGTCGGTCATCACGTAGAGCAACCCCGCGTCGCCCTGCACCGCGTTCGACACCCAGATCTTGTTTCCCTGCAACTCCCAGTGGTCGCCCCTGTCGCGGGCGATGGTCTTCATGCTGGCGACATCCGAGCCGCTTTCCGGCTCGGTCATGCCAAAGAAGCCGACCTTGGTGCCCGCCACCCAGCCGGGGATGAACTTCTCCTTCTGCGAATCAGTGCCGAACTTCGCAACGGTCAGCGCCGGCCCGAGGTTCTGCATGTTGAACGGCAGACGCCACGACGCCGACACCTTGGCGACCTGCTCGGCCATCAGGACCGACTCGAGGAACCCGAACCCGGCGCCACCCAGCTCCTCGGGTAGACCACAGGAAAAGAACCCCAACTCGCCCATTCTGGCCACGCGGTCGAGACGGAACTCGTGGTTCTTCTCCTCCTCGACGAGCGTCGGCGCGATATCGTTCTCGGCAAACTCGCGCGCCGTCTCCTGCACCAGCTTCTGTTCGTCGGTCAGCTCGAAAATCATCGATCCCTCTCAGCTGCGTATTACTCGATCGTGGCCAGCGGGTCGTCCTCCTCGACCTGATCGCCCACCTTCACCTTGACGGCGGTCACCTCGCCGTCGCTGGGCGCGTAGACGACGGTCTCCATCTTCATCGCCTCCAGTACCAGCACCTCGTCGTCTTCCTCGACCGTGTCTCCGACTCCAACGGCCACCGACAGCACCTTCCCCGCCAGCGGCGCCACCACGTCTTCTTCCATTTCGCCCTCGTCGCATCTCGAACGGGATTCACATCCGTTCTGATTGATCAGAAACCGGCGAAGCCCTCAGGCCCCTCCTGGCTCCTGCCTCCTGTCTCCTGTCTCCTGTCTCCCAGAGCAATCGTCATTGCAGCATCGTCAAGAAGATGCCCGCCGCTATGACGGTCCCGATGACACCCGCCAGGTTCGGTCCCATGGCGAACATCAGCAGGTAGTTCTTCTTGTCCGCTTCGGCGCCCACCTTATGGACCACCCGCGCCGCCATCGGCACGGCGGACACCCCGGCGGCGCCGACCAGCGGGTTGATCTTATCCTTCGTAAACAGGTTCATCAGCTTCGCCAGCAGCAGACCACTGGCCGTGCTGACCGCGAATGCGACGAGGCCGAGTACGAAGATGAACAACACGTCGGTCCGCAGAAAGTTCTCGGCACTCATGGTGGCACCCACGCTGAGTCCCAGAAAGATCGTCACGATGTTCATCAGCGCGTTCTGGGCGGTCTCGGTCAGCCGCTCCACCACCTTGGCTTCTCGAAACAGGTTGCCCAGCATGAACATCGCTATGAGCGGCGCCGAGGCGGGTACTAGCAGCACGATGACCATTGTGGCGGCGAGTGGAAACACCAGCTTCTCACGCGGGGTCACCTTGCGCGCCTTCTTCATCCTGATGGCGCGTTCCCGCTCGGTGGTCAGCAACCGCATGATCGGCGGCTGAATGATCGGCACCAGCGCCATATACGAGTAGGCCGCAACGGCGCAGGCACCCAGCAATTGCGGCGCAAGCTGGGCCGCCAGGAAGATTGTCGTCGGGCCATCGGCGCCTCCGATGATGCCAATCGTCGCCGCCTCCTCCAGACTGAAGCCAAATGCGTGAGCCGCGAAGAACGTCAGATAGACGCCGCCCTGCGCCGCCGCGCCGAGGAAAATCAGGCGCGGCTGTGACAACAACGGGCCGAAGTCGGTGTGGGCGCCAAGCCCGAGGAAAATCAACGGCGGGATGACCTCCCACTCCACACCATAGTGATAGAATCGCCAGATCAGCCCCTCCCCCGGGGTCATCAGGCCGGTCAACGGCAGGTTGGCGACCAGGATGCCAAACCCGATCGGCAGCAGCAGGAGCGGCTCGTACTCTTTGGTGATTGCCAGGTAGATGAGCGTCAGTCCGATCAGCCACATCACAACCATGCCCGGGCTGAGCGACAGAAAACCGAGCTGATCGAAGAAAGCCACGTCAGTCGGTCTTCGAGGCCGCCGGGGAGGAAGCCGACGTCGGACGACCGGCCGTAAGCGAGAGAATCTTCATCATGACGTAGAGCACGGCGATGCCGGTGAACACACCGCTGATTCCGTTGATGAAGACGCTGAATACCGAATCCATGGAGGCGTCGCCCAGCCTGGCTATCGCAGTGGGACCGAGCTGGCAGCGTCAATTATACGTTGCTGACAGGTGACCGGCGGGACCCGGGCTGCCGGCGGCGGGTTGCGCCAGACGTGTTGGTGAAGTACAAGCAGGCAGACTGGTCGGCGAGAATTACATGTCAGCGGCACGACGACGACCTCCCCAGCGGCGCCAACAGGCAACGCCTCGGAGGCCCCAGACGGCGACTCGCCCCGCGCCGTCACCTACACCGCTCCGACTCTTCTGGGTCCCCCTCGCGCTGACGCTCGGGCTTCTCTTCGTGTCGTTCGTCCCACGTATCCAGGGAAACTCCGCCCTGGTCCAGTCGGTCTGGGCCGCGGTCGGCGGTCTCCTGGTCTGGCAGGCCGTCCTGTTCGTCCGATTGAAAGGCAGATCCGCCGATCGGTCCTTCCACACCATCCTTCGGCCGCAGCACTACCTGCAGGCAACACTGCACACGGCGGTGTTCGCCTACTGGGGCTACTTTTGGCGGCCGGTCTACGACCATGTCTGGCTGCTGGTGGCGCAGCTCCTGTTTGCCTACGCCTTCGACATGCTGCTGTCCTGGTCCCGTCGCAACAGCTATGGCCTGGGCTTCGGACCGTTTTCGATCATCTTCAGCACGAACCTGTTTCTCTGGTTTCGTGATGACTGGTTCTTCCTGCAGTTCCTCATGCTGGCGGCCGGCTTCATGGGGAAAGAGCTCGTGCGGTGGCAGCGAGACGGCAAACGGACGCATATCTTCAACCCTTCGGCCTTCTCGCTCGGGTTGTTCTCGCTTGTCCTGATCGCGACCGGGACGACCGATCTGACGTGGGGCCAGGACATCGCCTCGACGTTGACCCTCGCACCGAATATCTACCTCTTTCTGTTCCTGATTGGACTGGTCGCCATGTATTTCTTCTCGATTACGCTGGTTGCCGGGTCCGCCGCGATCATGCTGTTCGGGTCGAGTGCCCTCTACGGGGCGGTGACGGGGGTGCCCTACTTCATCGACTCCGAGATTCCGAGCGCCGTGTTTCTCGGTTTGCACCTGCTGGTCACCGACCCGTCCACCTCGCCGCGCACACCACTCGGCAAGGCGATATTCGGGATGCTCTACGGGCTGGGCGTCTTCGTCCTCTACTCGGCCCTTGGTGCGATCGGCGTGCCAACCTTCTACGACAAGCTGCTCTGCGTCCCCCTGCTGAACCTGAGTGTGCAGCGGATCGATCGACTGGTTCGATCCATCCAGGACAAGGGCGTGGTCAGCCGATGGAGACCTGACTGGACGCCGGCCCGCGCGAACCTCGTCCACATAACTGTCTGGGTGCTCTTTTTCAGCACGATGACGGCGGCCGGCGCCACCGACGGGCGACACCGGGGCGACAGCGTACCGTTCTGGGAGCAGGCCTGCGCCGAGAAGCGGCCGCAGGCGTGCGAGCGGCTCATCCAGATCGAAACCAATTATTGCCGTGACAACGCCGGGTGGGCCTGCAACGAGCTCGGCCGCCACTATGCCGCGGGAACCATCGTCGCCGCCGACCGCGATGTTGCGCTCGGTTTCTTCTCGCAGGCCTGCGAGCTGCGCTATCAGGCCGGTTGTGTCAACCTGTTGGATGAGGGGGCGCCCAGCCGTGCCGACCCACGCGTGCTCGACTTCAGGCTGCTCCTGCGTGAGGCCGGACCAAACCTGCTGGAGATGCCGGAGCCGGAGCTCTACGCTCGCGCCTGCGACCACGGCTGGACCTTCGCCTGCACCGGGAGCACTCCATGAATCAGATGCCAACGCCCGCGACGCAACCGGAGCGATCGACCTCAGTCGTGGGTCTCGCGATCCTGGCGACGCTGGTCTTGGGCGTCGCCGGGTGGATGTACATGCAGCTCCCCGCGGCCAGTATCCTGGCCGGAGCGGGGACCCCTGTTCCGTCTGGGGCTACACCTTCCGATCTCCCGGGTTTCCAGCCAGACATCTGGTATCTCCCGGACGACGAGCTGCTCGGTTTCGTGGAAATTCCCGAAGGGCCGTTCCAGATGGGTGGCGACCCGACGACCGACCGGCAGGCGTTTGAGAACGAGCGGTGGTCTCCCACAGCGGCGCAGGGCACGGTGAGCCTGCCGACGTTCTACATCAGTCGGTTCGAGGTGACCGTCGCGCAGTTCGCGGCGTTCGTCGGCGCGACCGGGTTCAACGTCGGTGAAGCGACACTCCAGGGCCGGCCGAACCACCCGGTCTCGTCCGTCTCCTGGCCAGATGCCCTCGCCTATTCTCGCTGGCTTGACACTACGCTACGGGAATCGCCCCAGACACCCCCCGTGTTGAGCCGACTGCTCCGCGACGGCTGGAAGGTGACGTTACCAAGCGAGGCGGAGTGGGAGAAGGCGGCGCGTGGCACCGATGGCCGCATCTATCCGTGGGGAGACGCGGCGAGACCGGAACGGGCGAACTATCAAGGAGCGGGCACGACACCCGTGGGCGCGTACCTCTGTCCCGATTGCCCCTACGGTCTGCTCGACATGAGCGGGAACGTCTGGGAGTGGACGCGAAGCCCGTATCAGCCCTACCCCTACGACGCGGCGAACGACCGCGAGGGGCTCGGTGACGACGCCCTCTGGGTGATGCGCGGCGGGTCGTTCACTGATCCCGAGCGAAACGCCCGCACAGCGACTCGCGGCGGCGGCGATCCCGGCGCGCGACGCCCTTTCATGGGGTTTCGTGTGGCGATCTCGCCGTCTTGATCACTGAGCGACTTGGCCACGCGGCTTCCTCAGTCCCGAGCAGCGGCCGCCGCGTCGCGTGCATCTTGCTCAAGGATTCGCGCCCCGCGAAGTATCCCGCCGAACGAGTAGTTCGCCTCGTGGCAGGCGTACTCATAGACCTTGCTGTCTGAGGCCGGCCAGATATACTCACCGCTCCAGGGCGCGGTCCAGACCGTCGGGTCCTCCACCGTGAAATGGTAGAGCAGCGTATCGGCATCGATGCGCGAGAACCGCTCGACCACATGCAGGTTCCTGGACGCGCCGCCCAGGGAAGGGGTATCGTTGAAATTCGTCGTGTCGACGACCAGCGTGTCGCCTTCCCAATATCCGACCGAATCGCCAAGCCAGGTCCGGATTTCGGACGGGAGGTGCTCCCGGTTCATCCTGATGATGCGAGCGTCATGCACCATCTCGACGAGAATCATCACAGTGTCCTCGGTTTGCACGATCCGCTTCATGTTGTTATAGAGCACCGACAGCATCGGGGGACCCGCCGTCGATCCGAAGCCCATCAGACACCGCTCGGCATTGCCCCGCTGCTCTGGGTTGTCATACGGACCCGGCGCGTTCAGATTGTCCTCGAGCCACCAGGCAGTCCCGTCGTTCGCGCGGAAAGACCCCCGATTCGCCGCTGCTCCGGCACGGTTCTCGGCCGTTCTCGGCGGCTGTCGCCCGTTCGGCGGTTCGATGATGATCGAAGTGCGATACAGCCCATCGATCTGGAACCCCGCGTCTCCGCGGTCGATCCAGAACGTGTTATAGCCGCCAACGTTTCCCGCCGCACCACCCGATCCGTCGCCTCCCGCCGGTGGCGCCTCGCGGTTCTCGTCTCCGGTTTGAAACCCCGCACGCGGCTCATCCGAACGCGCCGCCTCCCGCTCGTCCGACCCGGCCGGTGCGAGATTGAATGTCTTCGCGAGCCCATCCGGATCCGATGCGATGATGGCGACCTCCTCGGCCGTCAGCGTCCCCCGATCGCCGAATTCCCTGGGCCGCTGCAGTGGCGTCACGGTTGCCGTGTCATAGCTGCCTGACAGATCGGGACGCCCGGACGGAGTGCGCGGTATGTCGGCACCACCTTGCGCATATGCCCCCGGTGCCAGCACCGTGCACGCAACCGCAAGAACACCAAGAAACGCCAGAATTCGATTGACCATCACTCACTCCATGTTGTCGGGAACCTGCACAGGTCGCCGCACAGTCACTGACTGCAAGTATACGCAATTTGCCGAGGCCCTACGCGCCCGACAGCGCCGCCCGCAGCTCGCTGACCCCTTGCTGGAACAGGCGGAGAATACGGCCGCTGGTCCGGAACTCATCGAGGATGGCTGCACGGCGGCTTGTGCGCAGGTCGCCGATGACATAGGCAAGGGTGGTCGCCATCACCGCACCTTCTTCCGAGTCGGTCTCCTGGAAGCGCCGCTCGAAACTTCGCAGAACCGACTCGAACGACGCTTCGTGCCACCGCTGAACGCCGGCCTCGAGCCGCACGAACTCGTCGATCACCGAGGCGAAATCCGCCCCCGCCGGACGGTGCCAGAACGATACGTCGGGGCCGAACTCGGGCACATATTCGGGCAGATACACATTGGCGCGGGCCAGAACCCGCCGCACGAGCGCCGGATTGAACCGCTTCACTTCGTCTGTCGAGAGGCCCGTTTGCTCCTTCACCTCCGACAGCGGCAAGTCGCGCGGGGCGCGCATCGCGAAGATTTCCGTCTGTGCCGTGCCGGCGGTCATCCGCTCGACGTTGATCGTGTTGCCGAACACCATCTCCGCATACAGGAACGACCGGGGACCGTAGGTCCGGAACAGCTCGCGGTAGCGCCGTATGGAGATATTGCGGAGATCGCGGGCAAACTCGGCGCCTATCAGATACTGTTCCCGCGCGGTGGCGCCACCGAGCCGCTCGCCGTTGATGACGGTCCGCCCGACGTTGACGCCGCCAGCGTGATGCTCCGACAGCGCCGGGATGAAGCTGCCGTACATCGTCGCCAGAATACTGAGATAGGCGGCGCAGTAGGGTGCCTGCGTGGTCTGGTTTTCCCACTCGATGACGTTCGGCGCGAGCCGGTTCAGGTGGTTCCAGTTCCGGCGGAGCCACTGACAGAACCCGCGCGCATCTGCCCTGGAGCGCGCCCGCCCGTTCAGCCCGGACTCGACAATCGCCTGCGCCAGCCCGATCTCTGCCGGCACACCGAAGCGTTCGTAGATGTCGCCCCACTGACTCAGGAAACTCCCATACCGAGCGGCATTGGGTGTCAGGAAGCGCCCTCTCGTCGGATTGTGAACAACCGGCCCGACTATCGGCTCCAGCAGTTCCTCGACCTGGTCTCGCCGCTGCCGCAGACGCGACTGCAGTCTGAGTCCGTCGAGTGTCCCCTCGAGTGCGGCATCTTCCCAGACCCCCTCACGAGTCCAGTTGCCGCGGGTCGGAAACGACGCGAGCAGGCGCCCGGTCTCGGCGCTCCCGTAGATGATGCGACCGTCCGGAATGGTGTAGATGTGCTGCCAGAACGGATAGGCGGGTCTCGAGCGCTGGACCGCCACCAGGTCGGCCCGATAGCGAGCCTGGGTGAACGCCCGCAACGACCCCTCGGCCCGCGCCGGTGCTTCCATGGGAGGAATCGCGACGGGCGCCTGCGCCAGCAGCGCCGAGTTGAATGGAGCCGACGATTCCGAATCGACGAGGACGAGCGCCAGGAGCGCCGCGCATCCCAGTAGAGCGGCGAAGTTTCTCATGAGGACCAGTGCCGACTCGACGTGTCCTTACGTGGTCTGCTACAAGAGGACTCATAGCCTGCACAGCAGGCTAGCGGGCATTGTAAACCATAGCGAGGCCAGACGTTAGGGCCTCACGCGCACATATTTCTGGATCCGCCGCGGCGCAGGCTCGCCGCCGTAGATGTTGCCGTCGCGGTCCACCGCCACGAACTCGGCGCCGTTGCCGGCCGGATTGCGCGGGTCTCCCCACGGATAGAGGATGAACTCGGTGACCCACCCGGTCGCCACCTCGCCGATTCGGATCCCCATCTCCCAGCCTGGGTTCTGCAGGTCATCCGATTCGGAGTCTGCGACAAAAATACGCCCGTTGTCGTCGAAGAAGATGCCACTCGGTCGACCGAACTGCGTCCATTGCGCCAGGAACTCTCCCTCCTGGTCGAAAATCTGGATGCGGTTGTTCGAGCGATCACCAACATAGATCTTGCCTTCGGCATCCATGGCGATCGCGTGCAGCGTCCGGAACTCGCCCGGGGCGTAGCCGGACTTCCCCCACTCCTTCATGTAGGTGCCGTCGCTCGAGAACTTCACGACCCGGTTGTTCGTGTTGTTCGCATGCCCGTCGGCCACGAAGATGTCGCCGTTGTCGGCCACCACGACGTCGGCCGGCGCGTTGAAGCTGCTCCGGCCGCCCCCAGCTTTGCCGGGGGTGCCGAGTGTCATCAGCACCTCGCCGGTCGGACTGAACTTGATGACCTGATGCCCACGCGTTCCTTCCGGCGTGCGCGCCTCGCCGACCGCGTCGGTCACCCAGACGTTTCCGTCCGGCGCCACGTCGATCCCATGCGGCCAGATGAACAGCCCGCCGCCGAAGCTCTCGACAACGTTGCCGTCCAGGTCGAACTTCACCACCGGGTCGAGATCCGAGTCGAGACATTCGTTGCCGAACCGGTTCGGGGCGGTCGCGTCGCAACGGATCACCGCCCAAAGATGCCGGCCGTCCGGGTCCATCGTGACGCCGCCGACCGCACCCATCGTGCGTCCGCCGGGGAGCTTCGCCCACCCCTCGACCTGTCGGTACGGATTGGGCAGAACCTGGGATTCGGCGACGTGCGCACCGAGAAGGACGACGAGCGCCACCGCGACGATCACCGGACGTAGGCTCGCTCTCGACATGACCGCACCTCGCTTCACGAAGACAGCCCGAGGGCTCAGAACACAATAGCTCGAAACCCGGGCCAATTATACTCATCTGATGCCCCACGGTCTCCCCGACGCGCTTCGGGCGTCGGCCGTCCCGCGCTGGTCGCATCGCGACCCGGTGGAAGGAGGCAACCCGTTCCCCTCATCCGACGCAAGATCCGAGGCCTGGGACACCGCCACCGACGCCTCCAGACTCGCGCTCACTCAGCACGATGCCGAACTGGAGGCCACGGCGCAGGTCACGCTCGACCGGGCCCACTATCGCGCGCAGTTGCTCGATCTGGCCGTCGCCCGATTCGACGTCTGGGCGAGACGTGGGCTCTCGGCGCTCAGGACCGGCGAAGACGGCCGCGACTTCGACCGCTGGCTGGCGGACTACGTCGCCAACTGGCTGGCGTATGTGGCCGAGACCTGCCCGCGCGTCGAGGTGGGCACCACGCTCGAGACCCGTCTGACGAGCCGCGCCGAGCACTGGTCCGGTCGAGCGCGCTCACTGGTTGCCCGCTGACCAGACTTCCAGACTTCCAGGGCCGGCGGGACTTCCATATAATGCCCTGTCGACTTGTATCCAGAAGGTCGCAACCGCATGACGAAAAATTGAGAGCCGGCAACCAACTCTAGAGAGGGATTGACATGAAGAAAGTGATTGTCGCCGTCATCATCGGTCTCGGTCTCAGCAGCGCCGCGGAGGCGCAACGGCAGCGCACCCCGCCCGCCCCCTGCGGCCCGAAAGCCGACCTAGCAGGAGAGCTGGGGAACAATGTGGCGGCCGACTCGCGGTGCTTCGAGATTCGCATGTACACCGTCAACAGAGAGGGTGAGGGCACCGAAGGATTCGACATCGACATGCTCCATCAACGCTTCCGCGAGGAAGAGATCGCGATCTTCGAGAAGCACGGAGCCGAGTTCCTGGGGGCATTCCAGAGCCTCGAAAACCCGGACACGCTGGTCTGGATGCTGGCCTATCGCGACCGCGCCCATCGGCAGGAGGTCTGGGCCGGGTTCCTCGGCGATCCGGCCTGGACGGCGCTCCTCGCAAAGTACAACGTCCCGATCACCATCGAGGCATTCACCCTGAGCGCCACCGACTACTCGGCGCTCAAATAGCGGGCTGTACGCCACACGAAAGAGAAAACCCAATGCAGATGATTCGCAAGAACGCAAAGATGGCCGGCCTCGTGGTTCTGGCGTTTGTCGCCGGAATTGCCGTCAACCAGTACTCGGTGCTCAAGGCGCAGAGCAACAAGGTTTACGAGCTGCGCACCTACACCACCAACGAAGGCAAACTGCCTCTGTTGTTGGACCGCTTCGGAGGAGGCGAGATCGACCTCTTTATCAAGCACGGCATGACCAGCGTCGGCTACTGGGTGCCCGACGACGAGGAGCTGTCGAAGAACACCCTGGTCTATATGGTGGCGCACGACAACCGTGACGCGGCCGCCGCCTCGTGGCGGGCATTCGGGCAAGACCCGGTCTGGCAGGAAATGTCGAGGTCCACGCAGGTCGACGGCCAGTTTCTGGCCCAACGTCCGGAGGTCCTGTTCCTGAACCCGACCGACTTCTCGCCGGCCAAGTAGGCGGGTCTTTCTTGGCCGGTCGAGTCCGACGAAGCGATGCCTACCGCTGGTTTGGTCCGAGCGCCGGATGTCGGGCAATCAGCCGCATCGCCCGTTTCAGCAGCGTCTTCCCCGGCTCCATCCTGGGCCAGGGAGACGCTCCTGACGGGTGCGGCAACGGGATCACGTCGGTGCCCCAGCCGGCGAACGAGACCCGCATCTGCCGGCCAATAATCTCGACCAGCGAACCACACGCCACGAACCGTTCGATCGCGAGCTTCCCGACCGGGATGACCAGCCGGGGTCTCAAGAGCTCCACCTCGGCCTCGAGCCAGACCGCGCAGTTGGCGATCTCGACACGTGTCGGCACACGATCGCCACCCGTCGACTTCTTGCCGGGAAAGCAGCGGCAGACCGCCGCCATGTAAACCGACGATCTGAAGGTCGCTTCATCCATTCCGCAGTGCTCGCTGAACCAGCGGAAGAGGGTCTTGCCCGCCGTCCAGGCGAACGGTCGTCCGAGCTTCGGCTCCTTGTCGCCCGGCGCCTGCCCCACGAGCAACACCTTGCTCACCACCGCCCCTCCGCTCACGACAGGCGGATGCATCGCGGAACACCTGACGCACTGTCTGAGTTCGCACACGTGCCGCTCGAGCTGCGTCTGGATCGACATGTCGTCACGGTCCAGGGCGCGCACATGCGCGCCCCGCGTCCGCGTGGGGTTCGGGGCGCAGCCCCTACTAGTCTTGAACCGGTTCGACTCTGAGGAGCGCTCCGTCGTCGGCGTCGGTCAGCACATAGAGAAAGCCATCCGGACCTTGGCGGACGTCGCGGATACGCTGCCGCAGCTCGGCAAACATCGACTCGCGCCGCGCCTCCTGCCCCTGTTCGTTGAACGCGATGCGCTGCAGGTGACCGGTGTTCCGCACGCCCCCGATTCTGAGCGAGCCGACGAACAGATTGCCTCGCCAGTTCGGGAAACGGTCGCCGTCGTAGAAGACCATGCCGGACGGAGCAATCGCGGGCAGCCAGACGATCTCGGCCGGCTCCATGCCCTCCTGCCAGGTGCGCACCGCGACACGCCCCCCGGAATAATCTCGGCTGTAGGACACAACCGGCCAGCCGTAGTTCCCCCCGGCCCGGATCAGNTTGACCTCGTCCCCGCCGAGCGGCCCATTCTCGTGCGCCCACAGTGCGCCGGTATCTGGATGCACCGTCAGCCCGAGCTGGTTGCGATGCCCGAGCGAGTAGATCTCCGGCCGATGTCCGTCTCGCCCCACAAACGGATTGTCGCTCGGTACGCCGCCATCGTCACCCAGTCGCAGCAACTTGCCGATGGTGTCGGCGGGGTCCTGGGCTCGGCCGCCGACGTCGACGGCTCCGTACCGGAAGGCGCCGCCCACGGTCATGAAGAGGGTCCCGTCGGTCCCGAACACGACACGCGAGGCGGCCGTGCCGCCGCCCCCCACCGGGTCGGACACGAACAGATCGCGTACATCGCGCAGCGAGACGCCGTCCAGCCGTCCCCGGGCCAGCGCGACCCGCACCCCGTCGTCCCCCGGCTTCGAGTAGGTGAGATAGACGAGCTGGTTGTCGGCGAACCGCGGGTGGAGCGCCACGTCCATCAGACCGGCCAGACCGCGGGCGTGGACCTCGGGGACACCGGACACCGCCACCGAGTCGAGCACCCCGTCCCTGATCACACGCAGCTGTCCGGTCCGTTCAGTGACGAGCAGGTCGCCGTCCGGCAGAAACGCCAGTCCCCACGGATGCGACAGCCCACGCGTCACCACTACAAGCCGGACTTGCGCCTGCTCCGCCGTCTCGAACACCCGGGGACCATCGGGCAGCGGCAGCGGCGGTAAGCCGGCCGGCTGGGCCGCCGCCCTCGCGGCAACGCCCAGCACGAACCCAGCTGCGACCGCCCACCGCACGGCGCCACAGGAGCGGAGAGATGCGACACACATCATCGGCCTCCAAAGACAGGTCCCCAGACCCGTGGTTACACCGGTGTCTACCGGCTGGACCGCATCGGCGCAGCCTGCAACGCCGCGAGGTCGAGTCCGTTCACCCCGTCAATGATCTTGGCGAACGCGCGGGCGACCGCCTCGAGTCCAGCGGCCGGCACGAGGCCCGGAATGTCGCCATCGGTGTGCTTGTGCTCCGGCGACCGGATGAGCTGCACCGACGGCGCGTCCTTGTCGATGGACATCATCTCGCCGGTCGCCCGGCCATCCATCTCGCCAATGACGGTGACGCCGAAGGTGCGGTAGGCGTCCAGCGTGATGTCGAGCAACTGCTGGCTGCCGTGCACCCACCAGCGACGGGGCGACACGGTGTTGGTGAGGCGCAGCTCGTTGTTGAAGGCGATGAACTGCGTCGGTGCGATGTGCTCGCAGTTGAGCAGCAGGGCCGTCTTCTCGAGCATCCCCTGGTCACGCAGGTAGGGTGCATTGGGCGACCCGACATGATGACCGGCGGTCCCGATGAACGTGATGGACCGGCGGCGCTGCTCAAGCGGCACCTTGGCGAAGTGCTCGGCCAGTCCGATCATCACCGCCATGCCGGACGCGTTGTCGAGCGCGGCGTCGTAGTAGCCGTCCATGTGCGCCATGACGTAGATGGTTTCGTCGGTGGTGCCCGGCAGGGTCCCATAGACGCTCGGGCTCACGAGCCCCTCGCGGGTCTCGGTCTCGATTCGCCCGGATATCGTGACCGGCTTGCCGGTGGCCACGAGATCGCGGAGCGTGCGCCCGTCCTCGAACCCCATGAAGAAACCTGGGGTGCCGACCCGCTGGTTGACATAGCGCGACGTCCCGTCGTCGTTGCGCACCATCTGGAACGCGTTCGTGCTCTGCCAGACGGCGAGGTTGCCGCCATAGCCCCAGACCCCGACGATCAGCGCCGCACCGCCCTCCTCGGCGCGAATCGTCGCGCCTTCCCAGGAGGCCGAATTCCCCATCTGACCGGGTGCCAGGATTGTCTGGATGATGACCGCCTTGCCGGCTACGTCACGACCGGCGAAGTCGGCGGCTGTACCGAGACCCACCCACACCGCCTCCGCTTCGATTCCCTCCGGGAACGAGCGAGAGCCGGTCGCCGGGTTGGCAGAGGCGAAACTGAGCTGCTGTCCCCCACCAGACGCGGTCAGCTCCCAGTCGACCGGAAACCACTGCGGCCGCAGGTCGAAGTCCACCCGATGGATGTCCTCCAATCCCAGACGACGGAAATGCTGCTCGGTCCAGTCGGCTGTCATGACCTCGTACTGCGTGCCCGAGATGCGCCCCCAATACCGGTTGCCGTCATCCCGGCTCTGACGGGAGATCGCCACCACGTCGTTGAGCCAGCCCTTCAGCTGCGGACCGTCGATGTCCTGGTAGACACGATCCTCTCCGGCCAGCGCCCGACGCAGATGGTCGTACGCCGACTCACGCACCTCGCCGGCCGCATCGACGAGCGGTTGCTGCTGCGCCTGGGCAAGCACACCGACGGACACCACGACGACGACCGCGATGCCGCTCCACGTCCACCGACTCACGCGCGTCATGCTTCGTGTCCTCATCGTCTACCTCTCAAGCAGCCCGTGGTGAAAGTCGCCGCTGCAGTCGACCGACGCTACATCCCGGTTCACGGCGTTGCTTCTCGGTCAAATACTACCGGTATGCTCCCTCGTCGCGCCTTGTGAGGGCCGTGCGCGGCATTGCCAGGCCAGGTTCTTGGTGCGACGCGGGACTTTCATCACGGGCTGCTAGTCTTCTTTCCACGGATTGGTCGCAAACACCGACAGCTCTGGCCACATTGCGCGCTGAGGCATGTTGAGTGCTGCCATTATCGTCTGGGCGATGTCGGTTGCGTAGAGCTTGTTGGGATTGTTTCGACCGACACGGCCACCCCAACGCGTCTGGACCTCCGACGGACAGATGCTGATGACGCGGATGCTGTGCGGTCGCAGCTCCGCCTGCCAGCACTGGCTGATGCCTCGGACCGCCCACTTGCTGGCGGCGTAGGCGGTACCGAGCTTGCGCCCCTTCGCACCAGACGTCGAGGCGATATTCACGATGTCGCCACCCGCCTGCATCTTCAGCAACGGTACGACCCGGTTGGTCAAATCCACCATGCCGAAGACGTTGCTGTCGAACAGTCGGCGCATCGCGTCGACGTCGAGCTCGCCAATGGCGGCGTCGTACCAGGACGCCGCATTGTTGACCAGCACGTCGATGCCGCCCATCTGCGTCTGACAGATCTCGACCGTCTTCTCGTTCTCGTCATCGATCGCGCTGTCGGCCCGCAACCCGAACGCACCGGTTGCTCCGGCGACCTGCTCGATGGTGTCGTCATGCCGCCCGGTGAACACCACCTGGTGCCCGGCCTGTCGAGCCATCGCAACCACGGCGGCGCCGATCCCTTGACTGCCGCCGGTTATCAGAAAGCGTCTCGGTCCCATACGGTCGGTCCTTCTCCTGTGGAGGTGCCTGATTCGGCCGATTATAACGCCCGCCAGCATCTGGGCTCATTCCCCCTTGACGGTGTGCCGAACAGTGGTCAGCATACGGGCGATCGTGGTCGGTCTCCGGCCTCGCCTCAACCCATCGCAACAACAGGAGATGACGACATGACGTTCTTCCGAAGCAGATGCAGCGCCGCAGCGGTCTCCGCGGCGCTGGGCGCCGCTCTCATGTTCGGCGCCTGTGGAGGGAGCGACGCTCCGGCACCGGACACGACCGAAACACCGGCGGCGCCAGAGCCAGAGCCGGCCGAGACGGTACCGGACCAGATTCAGATGGGCGGCGAAAAGTCGGTGACCACCTTTTTCATCACCAGCGTGGGCCCCGGCGATGGCGGAGACCTCGGCGGCCTCGCCGGCGCCGACGCACACTGTCAGGCGCTGGCCGAGGCCGAGTATGCCGGCGACCACACCTGGCGCGCCTATCTGAGCACGTCGGCAACCGACACGGAACCGGCGGTGCACGCGCGAGACCGGATCGGCACCGGCCCCTGGTACAACGCCGAGGCGCTGCTGATTGCCGCCGATGTCGAAACGCTCCACTCAGACAATAACAACGTGAACAAGGAGCGAGCGACCACCGAACGGCTCGACCCGGTGAACGGGGTCGGAGACGACCCGAACCGGCACGACATCCTGACCGGGTCGCAACCGGACGGGACGGCGTTTCCCGCCAGCGACGACCGCACTTGCGGAAACTGGACCTCGAGCGCCGACGGCAGCGCAATGGTCGGGCACCACGACCGCATCGGCCGAGGCGACGGCGTGAACTCCTGGAACTCGGAGCATCCCTCGCGCGGCTGTAGCCAGGACGACCTGGTCGGCACCGGCGGCGCCGGGCTGTTTTATTGCTTTGCGATTGATTGAGAGGCACTCCAAGGAGGCAGGAGGCCGGAAGCCGGAGATTATAGGAGGGGCTGCGCCCATCTCCAATACACGGGCGCCCAGCTTCACCCGCTCGTTATCTACCCCCGATGCTGGTACAAACGAACGGCCCGTCGGATCCTGATCCGACGGGCCGTTCTCTAAAGACGGCGAAGCCAACCGGCGATCTCCTGCCTCCTGCCTCCTGCCTCCTTCGGATGTTCTCCTACGCGATAATCAGCGTCCGCGCCTGCTGCGCGTTCCGCTCGAGGAAGGTCTTCTTGACTTCCAGCTCCTCCGCCGTCGGCTGCACATTGCCGTCCGTATCGGTCACGCGTGAGATGACCGAGTGCTCGCCCGGAGTGGCCCCGTTCCAGTCGTAGGTAAACAGCTTCCACGAGTACTTCTCCGGGGTCGATGGGTCGAGTGTCGCCGACTGCCAAGGACCATTGTCGACCTTCACCTCGATCGACCGGATCGGGGTGCCGTCGTGCATGATGACGCCCAGGACCTTGTGGCGGTTCCCCATCGCGGTCACCCTGGCGATGAACGACTTGAGCCGCATCTTGGTGATGGCGGTCTCTTTCCACTTCATCTCGCCGTTGACCATCTCGCCCTTCAACGTGCGATACCAGTGGGTCTGGAATTTCCCGAGATACTGGTCTTCCTGCACGTGGATCTCCGAGAGCCACTTGACGTTCGGTGCGCCATACCACCCCGGCATCAGCAGACGTAGCGGTCGGCCCTGATGCACGCTCAGTGGCTCGCCGTTGAGGTCATAGGCCAGGAACGGTTCATCCGACAGCGCGAGGTCGCGGGTCAAGCTCCGACCATATTGCTGCTCCACGGTGATGGGTGCGGCGGTCCGGAACACCACCTCTTCGTCACCGCGGTCGGCCCCGAAGAAGACGAACTCCCTCGCCCGCGCCTGCACCCCGGCCCGCTCCAGCACGGTCCGCAGTGGCACGCCGGTCCAGCGACCGTTGCTCGACAGGCTGTTCTGCGGACCGCCGTTCCCGGAACACTCGAATCCGAACACCAGCTCCCGACTCGGCATCCCGCGGAGGTCGGCCAACGAGAGCTCGAGTGGGCTGTCGACCAACCCGGACACGCGAAGCCGGTAGGTGGCGCGGTCGATCTCGGGATGCCCGTAGTGCTGCGTCGTGAACCACTGGTCGGCCGGGGTCAACGGCCCGTCGATGTCCCGGATGTCGAGCCTCCGCCGGTCCGGCGTCGGGGCGCGGTTGACTCCCCCTTCGGGCAGGTCAGTGAATTCCATCAGCGTCTCGCCCTGCGCCATCGCCGACAATCCCCACTCGGGGAAACCGAGGGCCCCGAGTCCCGCGAGGGCAACGCCGCCCTTGATTACTTCACGACGAGTCGTCTGCTTCGACATGATTGCTACCCCTCCCACACAGGCTTGCTGTAGTAAGCCGTAGATGACGTGCCCGTTATTATCCCGATCCCGACCCCGTTGGTCACCCCTTTTCGAGGCTCGCCCACAACAACGGCCACGACACCCGCCGGTTTCCGGAGCGCGGCGCCCGTCTGGCAAGGCGCGACTTCATTCACGCGGGGCTGCGCCCCGGACCCCACGCGAAAGCTACGCGGGGCCCCCGCGAGCCCCACTCCGCATCCGCGGGGCGCGCACGTGCGCGCCCGGGCTGTGACCCCCGTGAACCAGAGTCGCGACGCCGGCCGTCACGGGATGCCCCGCCCGGAAACCTACGGCAACGCGTCGAACATGTCCTGGACGTAGATCTGCAGCCGCTCGGCCGCCGGGCTGTTGTAACCGGCAAACCGGCTCGGAACCTCCCAGCTCGCGGCGAAGTCGCCGGCCGACGTCCCGGCAGACTTCGCCGCCCGGACGGCGCCGCGGAACGCGCCCACGAACTCGGCGTACTCGGCCAGGTCGGCTGGGGTCATCACCGTGCTATGCCCCGTAATGATCCGGTCGATGTTGGTAATCGCCTCTGAGGCCTTGCGAATCGTGTCCGGATAGTCGACCCCGCTACCGCCGTTGCTCGAGTCCATAATCGGAATCTGCTTGCCGGGGAACGCGTCGCCGGCATGCATCACCCGGAGCGAGGGGAACACCACCCAGGTGTCGCCGCCGGTGTGCGCGCGTCCGAAATAATGGAGCTCGACGCGATCGGATCCGCCCCCGAGGACCAGGTTGTCCGTGAAGGTTCGCTCCGGGATGCCGAGCGCATTGTCCCCATTGAAGGGGCTCGGCCGCGCCGGCCGTCCCAGGCCGCGCACCGGGTTGTTCTCCCGCATCAGCCGCTGGGTGTTCTCGTGGGCCACGAACTCGACCGAAGCCGGAAACTCGACGTTTCCGTCGACATGGTCGAAGTGCGCGTGCGTGTTGATGATCGTCGTGATCGGGTTCGAGGTCAGCTCGCCGATCTTGTCGATGAGCGACTGTCCCCAGCCCGCGGTCTTCGTGTCGACCAGCACCACGCCGTTGGTAGTAACGAACGCAGCCGAGTTGCCGCCGCCCCCACGGAGGACGAACAGGTTGTCTTCGAGCCGCTCGACCTCGACCGTGTTCTGGCCCTGCTGCCCGGACAACCCCACGACCGACAGCCCGCCGACCAACACCAACGCACCCAGCATCACTACTCGTCTCATGCCATCCCTCCCGCAAAGAACACCCGCTGCACGAACCAGAACGTGCCGGCCGCCATCACCACGATGGAGCCGGCGAACGCAAGCCGGCGGCCCGCCACGTCACTGCGCGCCCGTAGCGCCATCAACGCCGCGGAAACGACCACCGCCACGGCGATCTGCCCGATTTCCACACCAAGATTGAACGAGAACAGCGACCAGCCCAGAGCCCCACTCGGCAGCCCCATCTCCCGCAGCACGCTGGCAAACCCGAACCCGTGTATCAACCCGAACACCAACGCTATCCAGACACGCATGTCGCGGCCGGTTCTCACCAGGAGGTTGTCGGCGCCAACATAGACGATGCTGAGCGCGATAATCGGCTCGACGACGTTCCCTGGCGGTGTCACGACGTTGAGCACCGCCAGCGCCAGCGTCACGCTGTGCGCCACCGTGAAGGCGGTGATGACCATCAGGAGACGTCGTACTGGTCCGCCGAGCAGCAACAACCCGACCAGAAACAACAGATGATCCGGCCCGATGAGGATGTGGCGCACACCCTGGGGCACGAACTTCTGGATGACGGCGAGCGTCCCCTGTCGGCTGCCGACGAAATACTCGTGACTGGTCTCGTCGCCACCGAGAATCGCCTGCGCGTTCAGCTCTCCGTCATCGTAGAAGTTGACGAATGTCTGATGCGCCGGATCGTAGGGAAATAGCACGGCTGCCACATCGACGACACCGGGCGCGCGGCCTAGGTCCACACGGCCACGCAGGCTCACCGACTGCCGCTCTGGCAACGGCTCAGGGTTCGCCCAGGTCTCCACGGTCTGTAACCGTCCATCAACAGAGATGTGAAGCCTGTCCAGCAGCAGTGCCGCCAAGCGGCCGGCACGCGGCCCCAGCGCTGCCGGGTCCAGCACCCGATCAGGCGGCTGGAGTCCGAGCTCATACGCCACGTCGAAAACATGAAGCACAACCTCGACGTCGATCGACGTTGCCTGGACGCGCACATCGACGAAGCTGAACGGTGCCGGGTGCGCCGCCGCGGGCGTGGCGACGCCCAGCACGGCGAGCACGCCCACGAGCGAACCCAGCGGCCCAACTGTCCGTTTCATAAGGCTCAATGGTATCGCAAGCGCTCCCGTGGCACCCCCGCGACCGAGAAACCTGCCCGCGCTCGCGCTCGTGGCCACTCAAGGGCCTATACTTGCCGACAATCGCCGTTGTTTACGTGAAGGAGGAGCTGACATGGCCACAGGACTGACGCGCCGTGGGGCGATGCAATGTCTCGCCGCGCTGGCGCCAACTTCGATGTTGATGACCGCGGCGACCGCTCGCGCCGAGGGCGGCAGCGGAATCGGCGCCTCGGCGCTCGGCCAGAACGACGACATCGGCCCCCTCGCCCCCGACGCGCTGCCCGACGGCATCCGCTCGCGCTTCGTCGACGATATCAACGGTCTCCGCATCCATGTGCTCGAAGCCGGCTTCGAGGGTGGTCGGCGACCGGGTCTGCTCTTGCTCCACGGCTTTCCCGAGCTGGCCTACAGCTGGCGGAACGTGATGGTGCCCCTCGCCGAAGCCGGGTATCACGTCTTCGCGCCCGATCTTCGCGGCTACGGCCGCACGACCGGCTGGGACGACGAATACGACGGCGACCTGGCCTCGTTCAGGCGGCTCAACGTCGTTCGCGATGCTCTGGGGCTGGTCTCCGCCTTCGGCTATCGGTCGGTGCAGGTCGTCGGGCACGATTTCGGGTCGCCAGTCGCCGCCTGGTGCGCCGTCGTGCGGCCGGACGTGTTCACCTCAGTCGCGCTCATGAGCGCCCCGTTCGGCGGAACTGCACGACTGCCGTTCGACACAGCCGACACGCCGCCGCACCCATCGTCCCCGGGCCCCAACCTGTTCGAGGAAATGGCGAGGCTCCCACGACCGCGCAAGCACTACCAGCGGTACTACACGACCCGCGAGGCCAACGAGAACATGTGGCATCCGCCGCAGGGACTGCACGCCTTGATCCGAGGCTACTACCACTACAAGAGCGCCGACTGGACCGACAACAAGCCGTTCCGGCTTGCCTCGCGAACGGCCGCCGAGATGGCGAAGATGCCCACCTACTACATCATGGAGCTGGCCGACGGCATGGCCGAAACCGTCGCCAAGCACATGCCGTCGGCCGCTGAGATCGCTGCCAACACCTGGCTGCCGGATGACGAGCTTGCGGTCTATACCGAGGAATACGGACGCACCGGCTTCCAGGGTGGTCTGAACCACTATCGGTCGGGCGGCATTGGAGCGCCGGAGCAGCAACTCTTCGCTGGCCNCACCATCGACCAGCCGTCGGTCTTTATTTCGGGCGCAAGCGACTGGGGCAGCTACCAGAGCCCTGGTGCGCTCGAGCGGATGCAGAACGAGGCCTGCACCGACATGCGGGCCGTCCACATGGTCGACGGCGCCGGGCACTGGGTGCAACAAGAGCAGCCAGAGGAAACGAGCCGGCTGTTGATCGAGTTCTTGCGGAGCGTGTAGAAACACGCGCGGCTCTGGTCAGGCCGCCGGGGCATCTGTGTCTTCCAGGCGGGTCACCCGTCGGTCGAGATCTCCGTATGCGACCTTCAGCAGGTCGACATCGCTCTCCATCTTGGGAATTCGACCGGTAACCCGGTCAAGCTTCTCGTTCATCGACGCGACAACGTCTGCGACCTGCCGAATCTCGCCCCTTGTCGCTTCGAACAGAACCATCGCGTGCCGTTTGGTCTCGTCGGTCTGCGTGTCGATCTTCGTGTCGAGTTGCTCGACGGCGGAGTCGATCTTCGTGTCGAGCCGCTCGACGGCGGAGTCGATCTTCGTGTCGAGCCGGCCGACGGCGGCGTCGACCTTTGCGTCCAGCCCATCGAACTTCGCGTCCAGCCGGTCGAACTTCGCGTCCAGCCGGTCGACCGAATCGCCAAGCTTCGTGTCCAGCGAATCCAGGGTGACCCCAGCCTTGCCGTCTGCCATGCCGAATCATCCTAGCATCGAGCGTGCCAGCTGCGTTTGACCTATTTCTTCAGGACTCGTAACGGGGCGTCTGCGGAATCTGCACACAGTGTCGCTGCGAAGTACGCAGATGTTGCCCCCCAAAACGTCTTCACCGTTTGCATCTCAGCCCGTGTCGATTATGCTCTCTCCATCAGCAGACAAGGCGGCCGGGAGCTCGGAACGGTGACGTCGGCAGGAGGCAGCACATGTCACACCACAGTCGGCTCAATCGACGCGCGTTTCTGAGGAGTGCCGGACTGACCGCGTTCGCGGGAGCGGTCGGGACGGCGACGCCCGTTCCGGCTCTGACGAGCGGCGGCGCGCAGCCGCGGGGCGCCCCGTACGATTTCGACACCATTTACGATCGGGTGGGCACGCACTCGTCGAAGTGGGATGCGCAGATCGCACGGTATGGACGAGAGCACATCGACGTCGGCATGGGCACAGCCGACCAGGACTTCCAGATTGCCCCCCCGATCACTCGCGCGCTCCGTGACCGCATCGCGCACGAAAACTACGGCTACATGACGCTCCCAGAGTCTTACCTCGAATCGATCGTCAACTGGAACCGGCGACGCTACAGNCTCGAGATCGACCCCGACACAGTCCTCCACGCCACCGGTGTGCACCCGGCAATCATCAGCACCCTACGCGCGTTCTGCCCTCCGGGCAGCAAGGTTCTCCTCCAGACCCCGTCCTACAACGGCTTCTATACCGACATCCGGGTCGTCGGCGTCGTCGCCGAGGAGAGCCCGCTCAGGCTCGTCAACGGCCGCTACGGCATGGACTTCGAGGATCTGGAGCGTCGCATCGACCACGATACGCACGCGCTCATCCTCTGCAACCCGCAGAACCCGACAGGCAACGTCTGGTCGCGATCCGACCTGACGACCCTTGGCGAGATCTGCACCCGGCGTCGTGTCGTCGTCCTCGCTGACGAGATTCACTGCGACTTCGTGACCCGGGGCCATACCTACATTCCCTATGCCTCCCTCGACGACGAGGCGATCGTCCGCAACAGCATCACCTACAAGTCGGTCAGCAAGTCGTTCAACCTGTCGGCGATGAAATGTGCCTACCTGTTCTCGACCAACCCGGACTACCTGGCCAGAATTCGGGGCGCCGGGCAGCACCAGCAATCGATGAACACGCTCGGGGTGATCGCGGCCCAGACCGCTTACAACGAATGTGAGGACTGGCTCGACCAGCTCATCGCCTACATCGATGGGACGCATGAGCTCGTCGAATCGATGGTGCGCTCGACCGTGCCGCAGGTGGGGGTCGTCAAGCCCGAGGGGACGTATCTGGCCTGGCTGGACGTTAGCGACGCACTCGACAGGATCGATGCGGAAGACACCGCAGCCGCCTCGGAGCAAACAACGCCCGAGACGGTGTTACAGCGCTACCTGGTGGAGCATGCGAACATCCACATCAACCCGGGTTCGAGCTATGGCCTGGGCGGGTCCGGCCACATGNGGATGAACATCGCCACATCCAGACAGCTCGTCGAGCTGGCGCTCGGCAACATGGCCGCCGCGCTGGCGAGAGCTTGAACGCGCGGGTCTGAGCGCCCCCGGCCGGCCGCCAGCCGACCGATCGCGCGAGTGTGCCTCCCTATCACCGGCTGCTCACGCGGAGCCGCTCGATCTGACGCGCGGCAGCCGCGATCTGCATCTCCAGTATCCGCTCGCCATAGGCGGCCGTCGAACGGGCCGGGTTGCCCACCACGCCGCTGCCGTCGTCGCGAACATGAGGCCCCATCTCGTCGAGACGAAGCTTCGACGGATCGAGAAACAGGAAACTCGCCGTGTCGTGCATTCCGGCGTGCGAGCCGACATCCTCCTCGCGCTCGCCCTGATCGACCAACCAGCTATCGCCCGGCCCCGGATAATAGTCGGTCAGGTGATGCACACGAACCGGCGTGTCGGCCCACTCCAGGTTGAGCCGTGCGGCCACCGCAGCCTGTGAGGCTTGATTGCCACCGCTGTCGCCGAGCAGGGCGATGTCGTGGAATCCATGCTGCCGGAAGCTTCGCGCCGCGTGCTCCAGCACCTGCTCGAAGACCGCCGGTGGAGTCGTGATGGTCCCGGGAAAACGCATGTGCCCTGTTGGCGGGTCGATGTCGCCCTCGGGCACATACGCCATGACCGGCGCCACCAGCGCATTGCCGAGTCGACGGGCCACTTCTCCAGCCTTGTGCCGAACGAGATAGTTGTGTTTCCCGAGCACCATGTGGGGCCCGTTCTGTTCGGTTCCGCCAGTCGGAATGATGACCGTCGTGGTGCCTTCAGCCAACGCGTCGCGCACCTCGGTCCAGGTGTGCTCTTCGAGGAAGACAGAGCGAGGCACCTGCGCCAGCGTGACACCTGCCAGACAACACACGGCACACAGCACCAGGGTCGGTCGCATGGTCGTCCTCCAGTAACGCGAAGGAAGCATTATGACGCGGTGGCGTTCGACGCCGTCAAGGTCGGCGTCGAGCGTATACTGTGCTGAGGTAGGTCGTGAACCCGGAGGAAGCTGATGCCCCATCCCAAGATGTCCGTACTGTCGACCCTGGTCACCGTCCTGTCCCTGGCACCGGCAGCCTTAGCGGGCCAGCCTGCCTCAGCCGGCCGGGCGCCCGACGGTTCACCTGCCCCGCGCATGCCTTGGGGTGCGCCGGACCTGCAGGGTGTCTGGGACCACGGCACCGCCACTCCGCTGGAGCGACCCGACCGCTACGAGGGACGCGAATTCCTGACCGCCGAGGAAATCGCCGAGGCGAACATCCAGGCGCAGACGTTCGCCACCTCCGAGCGTCGCTCCGAGCTGAGTGCTGAGCGGGACGTGGGGCTCGCCTACAACCAGTTCTGGTGGGACCGCGGGCTCTCCGACGGGCGGACCGCGTTGATCATCGACCCGGCCGACGGCAAGATCCCGCCGCGTACCGCCGACGCCGACGCACGGGCTGACGCGCGCCGCGCGGCAGCACGCCCGAGACAGAATTCCGAGAACCCTGAAGACCGCAGTCTCTGGGAACGATGCCTCTCTCGCGGCACGGTCCGGCTGGGTGGCGTCTACAACAACAACTTCCATATCTTCCAAAGTGAAAATCACGTGGCGATTCTGCTCGAAATGGTGCACGAGATGCGGATCATTCCGCTCGACGGCAGCGGACCGTCGGACCACACCCCGCAACAGTGGCTAGGTCGCTCGCACGGGCACTGGGAGGGCGACACACTGGTTGTCGAGACCACCCACTTCTCCGGCCAGGCGCCGTGGCGCGGGTCCGGCGAGAACCTGAAGCTGGTCGAGCGCTTCTCGCGACCCGAGGCGAACATCCTGCGCTACGAGGTGACCTTCGAAGACTCGACAACGTGGGAACGCCCCTGGACCGCCGCGCTCGACATGCCGAAGACCGACGGCCTGCTCTACGAGTACGCCTGCCACGAGCGCAATTACGGCATGGAGAACCTGCTGAAGGGCGCGCGGGCGGTCGAAAGGAACGCGGAAGGGCGATAGGGCAGGTTGGCGAAGCCCTCCGGCTTCCTTCTGCCTTCTGACTCCTGACTTCTAGGGCAGTCGAAAGACCCAGAGCGCGGCCCCGCGACCGGGCGGGTTCCTGATCTCCGACACCATCGTGCCGTAGCTGGTCGACTGGTAGCCGCCGCTGCCCACGATCATCGCCACATACTGACGGCCGTTCACCTCGTAGGAGATCGGCGACGAGCTCGGCACTTCATTGAGCCGCGTCTGCCACAGCTGCTCGCCGGTGTCTGAGTCGTAGGCGGCCACGCGTCGGTCGAGCGCTCCGGCGAACACCAGGCCGCCGGCGGTCACGAGCGTGCCGGTCGTCTGCGGCGCCCGCTGACGGGCGATCCACACCGTCTCACCGGTCTCGAGGTTCACCGCTTCCAGCCGTCCGTAGTTGCCGTCACTCTCCGGCCGGGGCCGCACGGTCCAGCGCACGCCGCTCGACAGACTCCCCCGCTCGCCCTCCGGCACCGGTACCAGATCCATGCAGGCTTCCACAATCGGCAGGTAGACCACCTTCGAGCGGGCATCGTAGGAGGTCGGCATCCAGCCACGCCCGCCGCTGACGTGCGGGCAGACCATCTTGGTCTCGCCGTCGCCCGGGAGCAGCGCCGGGTCGGTGGTCTTGGCGCCGGTCACCGGGTCGATGGCGGTCACCAGATTCTGGAGCCCGAGGTCGATCGACCCCACATACGCGCCGGTGTCCGCCTCCAGCAGGTCGAAGATCGCCTGCTTGCCGCTGGTCACGACCAGCCGTTTCGTCTCGCCGTCGACCGTCAGCTCCATGATCTGGCGCTCGAACGCCCAGTCGAGATCCCACTGCCCGTTCGCCTGGTGCTGGAAGTGCCAGACCAGCTCGCCCGTGTCGGGATTCAGTGCCAAGGTGGCGTCCAGATAGAGCGCATCGTTGGTCACCCCCGGCCGCGACACCAGGTCTCGCAGCGGCCCGGTGTCGTAGGTGTTACCGGGCGCGAAGAACGCCAGGTTGTTCACCGGGTCGTAGCTGCCCGGGATCCAGACCGAGCCGCCGTTCCGCGCCTCGACCGGCAGGCCGTTCCAGCTATTGCCAAACGGCTCGCCCGGCTGGGCGATGGTGGCGAACCGCCACGCTTCGTCGCCGGTCTCCGTATCGAGCGCGACGATCCAGTTGCCGCCGCCGACCCGGCCGGTGGTGCCCACCATCACCTTGCCGCGGGCCACCAGCGTGCCTCCGGTCATTCGGTAGCCTTCTTCGCGGTCGGCCGCTGGTTTGTCCCAGACCACGCGGCCGGTGCGCGCTTCGAGCGCCACGATGTGGGCGTCGGAGGTCGGCACATATAGGCGACTGCCATAGAGTGACATGCCACGCTTCACGCTCGGCGCCGTTCCGCGCGGGAGACGTCTGGAGTACTGCCAGAGCAGGTCTCCGGTCGCCGCGTCGAGCGCCTGCACCTCGTCGCCGTAGCCGTGGATGAACAGCACGCCATCGTGCACGATCGGCGTCGACTCGTTCGGCCCCGGCGGCAGCGACCAGCTCCAGGCCACCCGTAGCTCATCGACATTTGACCGGTCAATCCGATCGAGCGGGCTGAAGCCAGACGCGTCGTAGGTACGGCGCCACAGCAGCCAGTCGCCCGGCGGCGGGTTCTCGAGCATCGCGTCGGTCGCCGGTTGCAACCCAACGGCAGGATTCGATGGCATCGGATACGGCGGCAGCGCCGCCCCTGGCGCGAGCCCGCCTCCTCCTCCCCGCGGCCACCGCGGTGGCGCCAGCGCCGCCAGCAGCGCCAGGTCGTCCGGTAGCACGTCGCCCCGTGCCGGCGTCCCGTTCTCCTGATACATGAACGCCACCAACGCCGCATAGGTCGCGTCGTCGAGCACGCCCGGCTGGTCCTGCGGCATGGTATCCGTCGTCAGGGTGAACAGCGCGTCCGGCGTCTCGCTCCGCCACCGCTCGGGGAAATCAACGCCCTTGAGCGGCGGCGCGACCTCGCCGTCATCGAGGTTCTCGCCGTGGCAGGAGGCGCAGCGTTCGGCATATGTCGTGCGACCTTGCTCTGCCTGCTCCTCGGTGAAGCTGATCCGATTCGGCGCCTGCGCACCGAGGGTGGCGGCCCCAAGCACGCTGGCGACGACGAGCGACACGGCCAGACTCCTGAAACCCTTAATAGTCATGAGACGGCCATGATAGGCATGTTCGAGACTGTCCGCAAATCAGCGGCGTTCCAATAAACTGCACTAGTCCGAAGTGTCTCGAGGCGGAGCTGAACGGATGCGCGGTAGCGAAGCAGTCGTGGCGTTGTTGCGAGACGTGGGCGTCGAGGTGATCTTCGGCCTCTGTGGCGACACCAGCCTGCCGTTCTACGAGGCCCTCGCAACATCGAACCATGGCATCCGGCATGTGCTGACCCGGGACGAGCGTTCCGCGTCGTTCATGGCGGACGCGTATGCTCGTCTGAGCGGCAGGGTGGGCGTATGCGAGGGGCCCAGCGGCGGCGGCGCCACCTACATCTTGCCTGGACTGGCAGAAGCCAACGCCTCGTCGGTGCCGCTTGTCTGCCTGACATCAGATATCGCGCGTCAGGATGCCGGTCGCGGCACCCTGACCGAGCTGAACCAGACGCGGCTCTTCGAGCCAGTCACACGGTCGTCGACCCTTCCCACATCCGCCCGTGAGCTCGTCGCCGCAATCGGCGCCGCCTTCCGCGACGCAACGACCGGCCCGCTTGGCGCCGCGCACGTAGTGCTGCCCTACGACGTGCAGCTGGATCGTGTCGCAGACGCGGAGGTAACGATCGATCCGCGGTTCAACGCCGCGCCGGCCGTCCGTCCCGAGCCAACACCCGACGATGTGCGGGCGGCCGCCGACCGGCTGGTCAACGCCACGCGACCGCTGCTCGTCGCCGGCGCGGGGGTGCTTCGCTCCGAGGCCTGGGACGAAGTGACGGCGCTGGCGGAGCTGCTCGGCATGCCGGTCGCCACCTCGATCGGGGGCAAGGGAAGCATTGCCGAAACCCATCCCTACGCGCTGGGAGTCATCGGGAGCAACGGCGGCCTGCCGTTTCGTCACGACATGCTCAGGCAGTCGGACGTGATCTTCTACGTCGGCACCCGGCAAGGGTCGGTGACGACCGAGAAATGGACGCTGCCATCCGACGGTGAGAAGACGCTGGTCCAGCTGGACGTGGAGCCGACACGCATCGGTCACAACTACCAGACGGCGGTCGGCCTGGTGGCGGACGCCAAACGCGGGCTGGCGGCGCTGGTCGACGAGATCACTGACCGGCTCGGAGGGCGTCCTGCGGCCAGGACCGCGCCGGACGAGGTCCGCCGCCGACGTGACGCCTACATGGCGTCGATCGAGGAGTACACCTCAGACCGAGCACCTATCCGCTCCGAACGCTTCGTCGCCGAGCTGTCGCGACTGTTGCCGCCACAGTCGATCATCTGCGCCGACCCCGGCACACCGTGCCCATATCTGTCTGCCTACTACCAGCTTCCTCAGGCCGGGCGATGGTTCGTGAGCCCGCGCGCCCACGGCGCACTCGGGTACGCGTTGCCAGCCGTGTGCGGCGCCTACTTCGCCAGGCCAGATGCTGCCCGAGTCGTCGGCGTGATGGGTGACGGCAGCTTCGGCATTTCGGCAGGCGAGTTGGAGACGATCGCCCGACTGAACCTGCCGGTCACGCTCATCGTGCTCAATAACGCAAGCTACGGGTGGATCAAGGCTGGACAGCGCCAGATGGCTGGCGGCTACTTCTCGGTCGACTTCTCCCGATCGAATCACGCGGCCATCGCAGAGGCGTATGGCATCCCTGGGATCCGCGTGGAGAGCCCCCACGATCTTCGCGCAGCTCTCGATCAGGCGCTTGCCGTGGAGGGACCCGCGCTCGTCGACGTCATCGTCCAGCCACTCGAGCAAGCCCGAGCCCCGGTCTCCAAATGGGTGGCGTGACGCTCCCCGCCTTTTGCGAGCCCGTATACTGTCGCGAGGCTGGTTGCAACCGGCGAACGGCCGCCCTGCCTGGCTGGCGTAGCCTCGACGAAAGCGGCACGGACCATGTTGCGGCCAGCGGAGCGGACACACATGGGGGACGCCATGAAACGCGCGGGTCTACTGCTGGTCATCCTGCTCGTCGCCACTGCGCAGACCACCGACTTCGGACAGACCAGACCGGGTCGGACCGGTACGGGAGGGGAGCTGGTGCAGGACTGCACGCTCTACTTTGAATTCCTCGGTCGTACGGGCGCCGGGCGGGACGACACCTTCGACGAAGATCCGTTCGGCATGGGGTATTGCGCCGGTCTGGTCCGAGGGGTGGCGACCGTTGCGGACTCTCATCTCCAGAACCAGGTGTGTCTGACCAATAACGCCACCGGCCCACAGGCAGTCTGGGCGGTGGTCCAGTATCTCAACAACAATCCGCTGACATTGTCCGACCCCGACGCCGAGCTCGTGCTGCGAGCGATGCAGAGTGCGTTTCCCTGTCGGTAGTCACGTCAGATAGGCAGCGGCGACCAACGATCCGTTCGGGTGGTTGACCGCGGCGAGGACATCGATGTTGCAGTCGAGGACCACAAGACACCGGTCGCCCCCCAGCACGCTCGCGGGCATACTGGCTGGCACCGTGCTGATGTCGTGCGCGCCCGAGCCCGCCGCGCCGCCGGCCGTACCGGTCGTGGAATTCCAACCAACCGCAACCGTCGAAGACATCATGCGCGCGATGGTCGACCCGCCGGCCGACGCGATGTGGGACGCGGTCGTGACGACAGTCACCGACACCGGCATCGAAGAGGTGCGACCAGAAACCGACGAGGACTGGTTGTCGCTCGAGCGTGGCGCGGTCATGCTGGTCGAAGCGGGCAATCTGTTGCTTATCGATGGCCGCCGGATCGCCGACGAGGATTCGGTCTCGGAACTGCCCGGCATCGACCTGGAGCCAGCCGAGATCGCCGCACGGGTGGAGCAAGACCGCGACGCCTGGATGCGGTCGGCACGCGAGCTGCACGACGCCGGCGTGGTGATGCTGAACGCGGTGCGGGATCGCAATGTCGAAGCGTTGCTGGAGGGTGGCAACCGGCTGGACGTGGCATGCGAGAACTGCCACACGCGCTTCTGGTATCCGCCGGACACGTCGGGAAATGACGCGGCGGCGACGGACGGCAGCCCGTCGCCGTAACCGCAGCGGCCCTAAAGGGCCTTGCTACCACGCCGTGCGGAACCGTTCAGGAAAGCTGGCGGAACCCTCAGGCTTCTCCTGTCTCCTGCCTCCTTCGTCCTAGGGCCGGATCGGGCTGCCGTCCGGTTTGGTCAACTCGGCACAGCACATGCCGGTCGTACCGGGTGCACGGGACGGTTGTCCAACGACCTTGATCTGGTCTCCCGCCCTGATCGTCTCCGGCGTCCAGCCGCGCCGGCTCATCATCACCGAGGCGCCCATCTCGATTTCCCAGGCCGTCGTCTCACCGGCATCGTTGGCTGCATCGACGTAGAGAAACGAGTGCGGATTGCGGAACACGAACTTTGTCACGGTGCCGACCGCCTCGACACGCTTCTCGGGATCATAGAATGGGCCGCTGGCGTGGTGCGCGATCGCCGGCCCGCCAGTGACCAGCACCACCGCCGCCACCACAACCGCCGTTATCCATACTAGAGCCTTCACTACGTCCTCCCCTTCTTCCATTGTGCCCTACGCCCGACCGCGTCCAGCCACCTACCGATACTTCGGGATCAGGAACTTCCGCGGATGCCCCGCCTCTTCCGCGTCACATCCATAGAGCTGCAACTTGTAGCCGTCGGGACCTGGCCGCCACCGCGTCGTATACGACGTGGGCTCGCGCAGAAACATCGGGTCTTCGAGGGTCAGCGTCATCCGCAACTCATCGCCCTCACGCCAGTACCGCTCCGTCACACGCTTCTGCTGCGACGATGGAATCCCGTTGTAGTCGTCGAATCCTGTGACGTCGAACACGAATTGGGTCGTCTCGACCAACAGCGCACCCTCGTCGTAGTGACCGACCGAAAAGCCTTGGACCGTGAACTCGTTGAGAGGTGGGTCGCGTCCATCGAGCCAGACCGTCCGTATCTGGTCGTCCTTCTCATACCGGATCAGCACGCGGTCCGGCCACTGTGTCACCTCCATCATGTACGGATCGTACTGAAGGGCTGGCGACGCGGACGGCACACAGTCGTACTTGGGCGCAATCGCCTCATCGAACGCCGCCTGATAGGCCAGTCCACGCTCGTTCAGGACCGGGAAGTTCTCGCCCGGCACCCACGGCATGTTCGGGCCATTGACCCGGCGGGCGCGTGGGCCGCCGTCCCAGACCCCGACCAGGTCGGGAACCTCGGACGGGTCCGCTCCAGTCTGCGCAAACGCCGGCGTCGCCAGATCGGCGCTTAGCGCGCCCAACAGCGTCGCACATAGGACCAACCGAAGGCATCGGGTCAGGATATTCTCGATGCTCATGTCTGCCTCCCCTGTCGGCTCACCAGGTTGCCGAATCGGCGTCGGCTCGCCACACGAATGGTCGATCTTACACTTGATCCCTGATGAGGCGCTCGTTCACAACGTCCGCGAGCGGATCACCCGGTTCCACCACATCACTGCGCCCGTGACGAACATCACCGGCGGGATCAGCCCGATCAGCGCCCACGCCAGCTTGGTCGACCAGCCGCCAAAGCGTCCGAAGTGTAGATACGCGAACCAGTAGAGAACGGTGTCGCCGACGCGCGGGTCGAAGGTTTCCTCATCGAGCGGTTCGATGTAGTCGAACACCGCCGCAAACGGCTCCGGAAACGCCAAGTAGATACCGGTGAAGCCCCACATGAAGAGAAAGAGCAGCGTCCAGACGCCGAACGCGCTGTGCAGGCTCCAGTTGAGCCGGCGCCAGTTCGCTCGCCAGTCGACGAGCACGCTGCGCCGCCAGCTCTGCACGCCGGGCCACCAGATGATGGCGCCAGTCACGCTGAGCAACGCCAGCAGAATCGCGCCCACTCCGTTCACGGCGCGTCCGGTCTCACCGGCCAGCAGGTTGTCGTGTAAATCCAGCATCCAGGTGGTCAGCCGCCAGCCGGCTGGCAACGCGTTACCCAGATAGTCGCCCGTGTAGGGGTCGAAGAACTGCTGCTGGCGTGCCTCACCGCCTCGCCGCACCGACATCGTCACGGCGTGCGTCGGGTCGTCCGGGTTCGTCCACACCTCCACCGCGTGGTCGGGATACAGGTCGAGTGTCACCTCGACGAGCCCTTCGTCGCTCAGTCGAGGCCCCGCAATCTCGACCAGCCTCGGCTCCGGGTTGAAACGCTGTCGCAGCTCGCTGCGGTAGACCAGGACGCTCCCCGTCACGCTGACCACAACGATGTAGATCCCGACGCCCAGACCGGTCCAGAGGTGGATCTGGAAGAGCGCCTTCCGCAGCCACACGCCCTGCGGGTGCCGAAGCCAGCCTGCAGCCTTCGCCATCACCCGCTACCGTCGCTGGGGCAGCGCGAAGCTCAGGATGAGGTCACCGCCCCGGCGGCCACGCGACCCGCCACCCGATGCCACCGTGACGAACTGCTCGCCGTCGACCATATACACCGAAGGGGCCGCGAACACACCGGCCCCGGTGTTGAATCTCCAGAGCTCCTCACCGGTGGCTGCGTCGTAGGCGTAGAAGTAGCCGGCGATGTTGCTCCCCGCGCCGACGAACACGACGCCACCCGCCGTCACGACCGGCCCGGACTGCCCGTAGCCTTCGAAAATCTGCCGCCACACGAGCTCGCCTGTCGTCGGGTCGTAGGCCGAGAAGAAGCCCCTGGGGCCGCGTCGCGTGTTGTACGGCCGGTCGATTGCGGTGACGTAGAGCAGTCCGGTCTCCGGACTGTAGGCGATTGGCGCATAGCTGGCGCCGCCCCCCATCCCAGGTGCGAAGATGATGTCCTGCGCGAGCGGCGTGTACTGCGGAACAAGACGTTTCCCGTCGAGATCCTCAGGCGGAATATTTTCGGCAATGACCGGCGCCACCGGCTCCATGCGCTCCCCGTTCGCCTTGTGTGGAATCGGCTGCGTGGGGTACGGCTGCTCGCCCTCCCGCTCGGTTTCGGTCGGCACGGCAGTCTCGATGATCGGATGCACCGGTTCGCCGGTCTCCCGGTTCAGGATATACAGCCAGGCGTTCTTGTTCGCCTGTGCCAGCGCCTTGACCGGCTCGCCGTCGACCTCCATGTCGAAGAGGATCGGCTGCTGGCCGTTGTCGTAGTCCCAGACGTCGTGGTGCACCTGCTGGTAGTACCACTCCAGCCGCCCGGTCTCGAGCGACAGCGCGAGAATCGAATCAGAGAACAGGTTCAGGCCGGACCGTTTCGTGCTGTCGCCGAACGGGTTACCGACCGCCACATACAACATCCCCAGCTCTGGATCGATCGACGGGGTCTCCCAGATGCCACCGCCCTCACGACCGCCTCCCACCCAGGTCGCACCGGCAATCTCCCAACCCTGGTCATTCTCATCCTGGGGAATCGTGTTGAAGTGCCAGAGCACATCCCCCGTCTTCGCATCGACCGCCAAGACGTGCCCTCCCGGGATCCGGCTTTCGCTCCGAGTCGAGCCGACGTAGATCACCCCGTCATGGATCTGGGGCGCCGTCGTGAACCAGTACCCCATCGAAATCGCCGTCTCGACCTCCGGGTACCGAAGCCTGAGCACGTCGAGGATCACGCTGGCCTGGCCGTTGTCACCGAACCCCTCGATCGGCTCACCGGTCTTCGCGTCGAGCGCGAAGATGAACGAGCCGGCGGCGCTGTAGATCACCCCGTCCTCATAGGTGACACCACGGTGCCGGAAGATATAGCCTGCTTGCCTCGCCCCCCCGAGCAGCTCCGTCACGTCGTAGGTCCAGATCAGATGGCCGTTGGCAGCGTCGACGGCATAAACGCTCCCCCTCGAGTCGGTCACATACATGGCCCCATCGATGATCACCGGCGTCGTCTGATTGCTGACACCGTCGATCACCCCGTGCTGAAAGAGCCACCGCGGTGTGAGTGTCGCCACGTTCGACCTGTTGATCTGGTCCATCGGCGAATAGCGGCCACCGTAGAGGTCCAGATTGTGGAGCGGCCAGTCGATGTTCTGACCGTTCTGTGCCCATGCCGACCCCCCGAGCACCGTCATCAGCACAAACAGCCCCAGCACCTTCGTCACACGCGTTTTCCTCATGAAGATGATCCCCCCCTCGCCGAAAGCATACGAGAGCATAGTTGAAGCAGGCCGCGATGTGAATCAGACCACCGCTGACGGGGCGATATGGCCCACTCCTCGCAGCTCGGATCCTAAATAGTCCGCAATTGCCCCCATACCGGTCTGCCCTGCTCCGGCCACAGCCTCCGCCTCGCTGTTGTAGTTCGTGTTCGTGTTGATGTCGTAGGTGTAGGCCTCCCCGTGACAGTCGACGATGAACTCGATGCCGGCGATGTGGATGTCGTTGTCGGCCAGGACGCGCTCGTAGCGCGCCACCAGCGGGTGATCGAACCCCTCGACGATGCGAAACAGCGACCCACCCCCCTCTCCTGCTGGACAGAAGGCATCGTCCACGCGGCACGCGTCGGCCGGACACAGCTCGAACCCCTGACTCGTGTCTACGCGGACGGCGTACAACAGCCGTCCGCCTACGAATTCCACCCGTGTGATGAATGGCTCCGGCGCCTCGATATATTCCTGGATCAGCGTAATGCCATCCACCGACGGCTCGAACGCGACGCCCTCCACATAGCGCCCCAGCGCCTCGGCATCGTGAAACAGTCGGACACCGAGCCCCTTTCCGGCCCGATTGTGTTTCGTAATGAACGGCGGCGGAAAACCCCGTGCCGCTTCGACGACGCGCTCTCGCCCAATGGCGGCCACCGTGCGCGGCGTCCTGACCCCATGCGATTCCAACGCGGCATATTGCGCAACCTTGCTGACCTCGAGCTGTAGCGCGCGCCCCCCGTTGACCACCCGACGGCCGTGCCGTTCGAGCCAGGCCAGTACCGCCGCGGCGTATTCCGGTCCGTAGCGATGCCCGCGGGTGTGCGACGAGGCGCTCATCCGGTTGTAGAACACCCCGTGGGGTGGCGAGTGGATCAGGTCGAGGGTACCGGAGTCGAGAAACCACTCGGCGAACGGCAGGTCACGCTCCCGTAACGCCACCCGCAAGGGCTCCACCCAGGCGGCGTTCTCGTGCAGCACGTGGATTTGGCTCATCGATCCTTCCCGCCATCCCGAGGGACGAACGCGCTCAGGGCCCGGTGTCGCGAGACATCTTCGACGGCCGCTTCGTCACATGCGGGCACGCACCTTGTTGCACCTCGACGATGGCTCGGCCCCGCATAGCGTGGCTGCAGGAAAAGCCATCTAGCGATGCTGTGCTGACCGCCGTCAGTGTTCTGTGAGGCGCCGCATCGCTAGAAACGAGGGTTCACGACATTATTGAAGATCGACCCGAACGTATAGCTGAACCCGAAGGAAATGCTGTAGCGGGAGTCTGTGGCGAGCTGCCGTCGCTCGAGCAGTATCTCCTCGTCCGACAGATCCTCCTTGGCCAGATGCAGCTGATCGCGCACCAGCGAGGTGCTGGCGTTGACGTTCAGTGAGAGGCCGCGGACCACACGAAAGCGGAGATTCCCGGAGACCGACGTGCTGTTCTTGCCGAGGTCGTTGAGAAAGCTGTTGTAACGGGCCCGAATCCTGCTGTCGCCCCAGGGCTGCTCGAAGTCGAACGTCACTTCGACCTCCTGGGAGCCGAGCGTCTCCTCGGTCTTGCCAAAGATCGTCTCCTCTTCGTAGTCGAACGCCTCCACCCCCNCCTCGTAGGAAACCGTCAGACTGCGACGCGACGACTCAGAATAAGGAAACACGTTGAACTCGATCCCGGGAAACACCTGTAGCCTCTGGTCCTGGTTCAGAAACGTCGAGGCCCTCAATCCGCCGCGAACGGAGGCACCCCAGTGTTCTCCCAGGCTCTTGACGACCTGCCCGTCGACCCCGTAGCTTCTCGTGATGTTCGTGAAGTCGCCGGAGCTCAGCTCCGTGATCGATTCCCGGTAGGACCCATCGACCTCTGCCCTGATCTTCCACTGCTCAGTCGTCCGATTCGCCGACGCCGACCCGTTGAAGTTTCGCTGCTTGCGTGAGGCCTCACCGGACGCGCGCACGTTGGTGTTCACACGATAGACCCAGAAGTTCCAGGGGTCGTCTTCCGGTTGCGCCATGATCGGACGTCGCTGCCCCCCGCCGTTCCCCGTCCCGATCTCAATCTCGTAGGCCAACGGCGTGTCGATGATGAAGTGCAGGAATCCAACCCGCAGTACCTGCGCGATGCCGGACCGGGTCTCGTCGCGGGTGTCGGTTCGGCTCTCCGAGTACCCGTATCTGACGTCGTTGCCCTCGAACTCCTCGAGTCCTATGAAGTCGAGCGTGTACTGCGTTCCGCCGCCACTGCCTTCGGTCGTCACCAGGACATGGACCTGGGCATCCCGACGGTCGCGGACGTAGTCGACGAACGTAATTTCACGGCGCAGATAGTCGCGATCGCACGCGCGACCGCAGTCCAGAAACACACGCAGCGCCTCGGGACCATCGTCCGATTCCTGGGCCTCGCCCGGTGCCCCACACAGAAAGATCAACGCGACCACACAGATGAGCTGATAGCTACCGCGCAAAAGCTATATCCTCGCCTCTCTTGGCACATCTACTCTGCTTGTGGCCACACTGCGACCCTGTTTAAAGACGCCACCACGTACCNNTTTTTTTACAGTTTCCGTCTGTGGGATCGCTCACTCCAGCGCCAGAGCGCGCCGGACGATCCCAAACAGGTCCGACTGCCGAATAAGCCCCCACACCGCCGCCGCACCGGGCCCGCGCGCGAAGACCGGCACCTGCGTGCCGGTGTGCTCCTCCAGATACTGCGTGTTCGTGCCATACGACACGGCCATTAGACCACCCTCGAGGGTCCGCAACCGCGCCACCTTACCGGGCGGATATTGCGCGTCGGTGCGCGAGGACGCGAACAGACTCGGCCACGGCACGATCTGCGCCGAGTGCCCATGGTCGGAGGCAACCAGAATCAGTGTGTCTGGATGCCGCTCCTGGAACGCCACAGCGGCGCGCACCGCCTGGTCGAGNGCCCGGGTCTCGCCAATCTGGCCACACGGATTGCCCGCGTGCGCCTGCTTGTCGATCGACGCGCTCTCGACGATGAGCAGGAAGCCGGTTGGGGCCGACTCGAGCCTCATCAGGGCCGACCGGGTCATCGCCTCGAGCGTTGGACGCTCGCCAAACCGAGGATTCTCCACGCACCGAAACGGCTCGGGCGCGATCACCTGGCCTTCGGCAGTCAGCTCAATCGGTCGCCCTCTGGCGCCGCCCTCGCCAACCCACTCCACCGGCAACGTGTCGTTCCCGAACAGGCCGAGGAGCTTGCCCGGGACGCGTTCCGCCTCACGCAGGCCCGCCGCATCGCGCACAATCCGATACCCGGCGTCTCGGGCCCGGCGCAGCACCGCCACGCCCGCCTCGTCCGGCTGGTCGAAATAGCGATAGCCGCCGCCCAGGAGCAGATCGACCCCAGACACCGCAAGCTGCTCGGCGATCGACCCGGGTCCGCCGTTCGCCTTCAGCTCCTCCGGACAGCGCGGGTCNGTCCGCGTCGGGAACATCTCGCGCGGCCCCTGGCACCACCGGGCCCGGACATGGGCCGCGAAGCTTGCCGGTGTCGCGTCGCTGATGCTCGACGTCGTCACGATGCCGGTTCGCTTGCCGGCGGCGGCCGCCAACTCCAACACCGTCGGCACCGGCTCCCCGGTGCCCGCCCGTGTCGCAATTCGGCCACGGCTGGTTACGATGCCGGCCGAGATCGCCGTCCCTCCACTGGCCGAGTCGGCCACATACTCGGGCACCCGCGGATCCCATTCGAGCACGGTCTCGACTTTCGCCGCCGCCCGATGCTCGAACATGTCGAATACGAAGTGCCCATCGGCGCCAAACAGGTAGTTCCGCGCTATCGTCAATTGGTGGTCGTCGAGGCCGTCGCCGACGAACAGCACCACGCTGCGGGCCCGAGGGGTGGGCTGCCCGACCGCCGCTGGAACTCCGGCGCCGAGTCCAAGGGCTAGCGTGGTCACCCCTGCCGCAACGCACATGGCCTTCCGCACGCCCCTCAGTATACGGCTTCACTGTTCGACTCACGCTCCACACCGTGACTGTACCGCGACCCAGGAGTACAAGCGGACTCTTGTGGGTGATGGAATCTTCCAAGAGGAGCATCAGGCGACGAACCCGGCCTACCCGATCGTGCCGACGCCCAAAGACATGCTGGAGCTGACCGGGCGGTATGAGTATGGCCTGCGCTGTCGGCTCTATGAGATCGTCAACGACGCCGTCGCCAACAACCGGCTGACCGGCAGCGGCCGGACCGGTTTCGTGTATGACGTGTCCGAGTTCCGCACGCGTCCGCCAATCATGTGTCCGGGCAAGATTCTCAACGCGGCGACCAACTTCTATAGCCACGCCAGCGAAGGCGCGACCGCCGAACAGCGGGCTGAGGCGCAGCGATTGCGTCGCGATCGGACCGACCTAGTGTTCCGAGTCAGAAGTCCGTTGCCCATGTTCCGGAGCGCGGCGCCCGGCTGGGAAGCCGCGACGAGGGAGCAAATTTGGCATTTGTGACCCCGCTGAGCCCGAGGCCCAACGCAGCCCGAAGCGGGATGCCCCNCCCGGGAAATAGGTGGCGGATTTCTGACTCGGGACACTAGCCCGCAAGCCCGGCCGACGCCACAAGCAGCAACAGCGCCCGCTGCACCGCCACGTGCGCGTTGCGTGGGGACCACCATTCGTCCAACGAGTGCGCGCCACCCCCGACTCCGCCACGCCCGATCGTCACGGCCGGGATGTCGTGTGCAATCGGGAGGTTGGCGTCGGTGGAGGCAGCACCCAGCCTGGGCGTCATCCCGAGAAACCTCGTCACCGCAAGCGCCCGCTGGACGAGCGGTGTGTCGGGGACCACGATTCCGGACGGACGGTCCCCGATCAGCTCGATGTCGGCCGACAGCGCCTCGCCACGGTCCCGTCTCCGGTTCTGCTCGTCAAGCCCCCGCGCGACCGCATTCCGCAAAACATCGTCCATCCGCTGGAGCTGGTCCGTATCGACCGACCGCATGTCAACCTCGGCCCAGCTCTCGTGGGGCACCGCATTGACCGAGGTGCCGCCGCCGATGCGACCGACGTTGTAGCTCGACGCCGGTCCCGCATTGACCAGCTCGGCCGCGGCCTCGTCGAAGTAATACATTGCGCGGGCGAGGCCATGCGCTGGATTCGCTAGCCCGAAATCGCCCCACGAGTGCCCCCCCGGACCGGTCACGGTGACGCGATACCGGCGCGACCCCACCGCCTCGTTGACCACCTGGCTGTCGCTCCCACCATCGATCGCGATGAACTGATCGATGCGAGAACCGCTCGAGCTCAGCAGATGCGCTACACCCCGCAGGTCACCCAGCCCCTCTTCACCGACACTCCCGACGAACAGGATGTCTGCGACGGTTCGCACCTCTGCACGCACGATCGCGCGGGCCACATTGAGCAACAGGACGAGTCCCCGCGTGTTGTCCCCGATGCCGGGCGCGTACAGCCGATCCGCCTGACGACGCACCGTTACATCGGTACCCGGTGAAAATACTGTATCCAGATGCGCCACGATGGCGACGGTCTCCCCCGCGCCCGTGCCCGGTCTCCGGGCGAGCACGTTGCCGACCTCATCCACGGCAACGTTGTCGAGGCCAGTCCCACCGAGGAGCTCGGCGTATCGTGCGGCGCGGGCCGCCTCCTCGAACGGCGGCGCCGGAATCTCAGTCAGCTCGATGAGCTCCTGCTCCGCCCGCGCCTCGAGCTCATGGGCCAAGGCGAGCGCACGGCGAACCTCTGGGTGCGCGACGATGCCGCGGAGCTCGTCATCGGGGTCGATGGGGCCAGGAGAGGCCTGTTGTGAAAGGGGTGCGACGGATGCGCACACCGCCAAGACGATCCCCAGCGCAATGGTGGGACTCTTCATGCCTTGCGGGCTCTATGGGCGCGCCCAAGCGGTTCGACCCCGGGGTCGGGCGCCCGGTCGCCCGCGGCTGGCGCGAACGCCCAGGACGACCCGCGCTCGACGGGGGGAAACAGCGCGGCTCGGTGTCTACTTCGAACTGGCCTCAGCGCGCTCATCGGCCCGGTGCCCGGAGAGTATCCCCTCCATGCCGATGTTTCCCTCGTGGCAGGCGTACTCGAAGATCGGATCCTCGCTGCCCATGAGCGGAATCATCGCCGTCCAGGGACGTGTCCAGGTTGTTGGGTCCGTGAGCGTGACCTCGTAGTTGAGCGTCGTCGGTCCGACACGTGTCAACCGCTCGACCATGTGCAGGCTGTCGGATGCGCCCCGGATGTTGGTCTTGGGCGAGTAATTGGTCGTCTCGATGACCAGCGTGTCCCCTTCCCAGTGCCCGCGGGAGTCGCCGTGCAACTGGCGGACGCCTTCGTCGAGATGCGGCTGGTCCGTGATCGGAATGACCCGCGCGTCATGAATCATCTCATGCACGATGACGACGTGATCGGCGTTCTGGAAGACCTGATAGTAGCTATTGTAGCCAGCGCCCAATCTGGGCACACCAAACGAGACGCACCGTTCGCTCTGTGGCCGGTCCGTATAGGTGTCAGCGGGGTGGTCACGGCGATAGGCCCCAGCCTCCCGGCGACGCTCCTGCGCCTCCGGTGTCACATCGGGGATGCGTCCATTCGGTGGGTCGATGACCAGAGACGTCCGGTTGGTGAAGTCCCGATCGGCGATCCAGAACTGGTTGTAATTGCCGGTTGTCGGATCGTAGGACGTGGCCTCGATCCCCTCGATCGCCGCCAGGACCAGCTGGTCGCCGAACAGCGCGTCGCCGTCGCCAACCGCATCCGCCGCCGCCACCTGCAGCGCCGCCAGTTCCTCGTCGGTCAGCGTGTCCTTGTCGGCCCAGGCCTCGGGTCGCTCGAGCGGCGTTACGTTGTTGTTGGCCCAGACCCCCTGGAGGTCGGGGTGACCATCCGGCGTCCGGGGCAGCGTCCAGGCTCCGGTCGCTTGGCCGGCCGTTGCCGCGGGGACCATCAGCCCGACTACCGCGACGGTCATCACCAAGCAAGACAACGTTCCCAGTCTGTGACGCATTCTGCAATCTCCTCGAGACGAGCGCTGCGACGACGCATGCCCATGCCTCCGTCGTCGCGAGCTTCTAAGGCGATTGTAGCCAGATGTTGGGCCCAATGCCACTCGTCCGAACGGTTTCTCCCGCTTATGACGGCAGCCTGAATGCGCGGTACTCGCCCGAATACACACCGCCGCTGATCGCGACGACGATGTATTGCACGCCGTCAACCATGTAGGTCATCGGTGACCCGCTTTGCTGCGCCGGCATGTAGACGGCACCGACCTCCTCACCGGTACGCTTGTCGTATGCCCGGAGCATCGCTCCCCGCGCTCCGGTCGACGTTGTCGTCGCAGTCGGTTCCCCCATGATGACCAGTGTCTTGGTGACCAGCGCCCCGACCGCGCCCGCCTGACCGGTCCGGGCGATGTCGAGCCCCGCTAGCGCCGGGTGATTCTTGATTCGGTCCGGGGTCTCGCCATGTGGAATCTGCCAGAGAATGTCCCCCCGGCTCATGTCGATGGCCGTCAGTTTCCCGTACGGTGGCTTGAGAAACGGCAATCCCCGGGGATTTGGTGTGGCCGTGCGTGCCCCGGTACCGCCGTAGGGCCGGAGGGCCGGACGCTCCGGTGTGTCGGCGCCGGTCGTATCGCCACCCGTCGGCACATACCGCACCCCGGTCAGCACGTTGCCGCGCACATAGCGGATATCGGAAAACTCAGGATTTGGTGGCGGTAGGAGCCCGATNGTCACCATCGAGGTGTAGGACGGCGCAAAAAGCGTCTGCGTTTCCGGGTCGTAGGCTCCACCCGGCCAGTTCGTCCCCCCGGACGAGCGAAACGCAGTGATCGCACCATCGAGATCGCTCACGACCGGCGGGGTGAAGACGGGGCCGGTCCGATACCGCAGCATGAGCTGTTCGGCTTCGGCCCGCAGCTCGGTCGTGAAGTCGATCAGCCCGTCGACCGTCACACCGTTATGGTCGTAAGGTGGCGGTTTCGTCGGAAAGGGCTGTGTCGGGCTGGTCTGTTCGCCCGGTACGTCCGACTGCGGGACCGGGCGCTCCTCGATGGGCCAGACCGGCTCGCCTGTGACCCGGTCGAACGTATAGACCATCGTCTGCTTGCCCATGATCGAGACCGCTTTGATCTGCCGTCCATCCACAGTGATGTCCTCGAGGATCGGGGCGGTCGAGATGTCCATGTTCCAGATGGGGTGATGCACGAGCTGGAAGTGCCATCGCCGCTTGCCGGTCTCGAGATCGAGCGCCACCAAGCTCTCCGCGAACAGATTGTCGCCGGGTCGATGCCCGCCGTAGAAATCAGATGTTGGCGTCTCGACCGGCAAATAGATCAGCCCCAGCTCCTCATCTGCGGCAATCTGATTCCAGACTCCCACGTTGCCGTTGACCGCCCAGGAGCCGTTCTGCCACGTCTCGCTACCGAACTCGCCAGGTCGTGGAATCGTGTGAAAGATCCACCGCCGCTCACCGGTCCGTACATCGAACGCCTGGATCAGTCCCTTCGTGTTGTTGTGGGTGCGGGGTGTGTGACCCTCACGCATGGAGGACCCGACGATGACGATGTCGCGAGCCACGGTCGGTGTCGCGTGCAGGCCAATCTCTCCAGTGACCGGATCAATGGGCTGCTCGTCGCCGTAGACAGCCGCCTCTTTCAGGTCGATCAGGCCACCGTCACCAAAGTCGGCGATCCGCATTCCGGTGCCGGCATCGAGCGCCACAAGTCGGAATCCTGGTGTGACATACAGAATCCGCTCGTCGACCCCGTCGTTCCAANAGGCGAGCCCCCGCCCCGAGAGCTGACGCGGTGAGGCGGCGCCCCGTGCGCCTTCTTTCTCACCGTGCACCCACAACAGCTCGCCAGTGGCCGCATCAACGGCCACCACAGATCGACGCGTGCCACCGGTCGCATAGAGCCGTCCGCCGACCATGAGCGGTGTGCCGACCAATTTGAACTCGGGCCGCGTGCCGAGATTGTCGGTCTTGAAAGTCCAGGCGACCTCGAGATCGTGGAAGTTCGCCGCCGAGATCTGGTCCAGCGGCGAATAGTGTTGCTGGGCGAGATTGCCGTGATAGACAGGCCATTCTCCGTCTTGCGTACCGGCGGACACCGACTGCGCCGCCAGACCAGCCGGAATCACCCAGACAGACAGCGCCAGCACCACGACCACCCGCCGGAAGCACGATGTGCTTATCGTCATCGTCATCCTCATCGCCAGGAACGGCACTCACCTACCGTCCGCGCTCGGTCAGATACGCCTGTGATGCTGCCTCGTCCATGAGAGGCACCACCTTGTCCGGATCGATCCGCACCATCAGATAGGTGATGTGGTCGTCGATCTTCGTGAACTGATGTCCGGTGCCGGCCGGGATGACGAACACGTCGCCTGCCTGCAACTCGTGGGTCTCCGGGTTCCGCATGTCCGCCGAGTTGTTGCCGGGACCATTGAGAAACTGGACGGCGCGGTTGTCGGGCGGTCTGCGGCGCCGCCCCACCAGATCCGGACCGGTCCGATTGGTGCCCGAACCGCTCAGCACGACGTAGACCTCGGTGACCAGATCGTGCGACGCGACNGAATTGGGNCGCGGNTCNTCCANNGCNNCNCGGTGCGCAACGGCGATCTGCACGTTGCTCTTGCCAATGTCGACCGACCGCACCTGTTGATCGGTGAGGCGGTCCTCCCGACCGGCCTCGACGTAGCGCCCGATCTCGGCAGCCGACACATGCGTCGCCGGACACATCGGGCACGACGGCTCGACATCCTGCGCCGACACCCGACCGAGCAAAAACGCCCCAATGACCGTCCCAATCGCAACGACGCTCAGCGTGAACCTACCCATATGCGTCCCTCCTCTCGACAGTTCGCGGTCCCAAGAGTGTACGTCAGACCTGCCCTTCGTGTGGGGCGGCTCACCGCCTCGCTCGTCCGAGTCATTCCGATGGGCGACCGCGTTTGACAGCGCCCCCTCCAGACACCACACTAAACCCACGGAGAGTTCACCACATGACCGACACGCCACAGCTCGGGCCGGCAGGACGCATCACTTTGTGGGTCCTCGGCACCGCCCTTTTTCTCGACATCGCTTTTTTGCCGTACTACATGTACATGCAGTATGCCGCCGATGCGACGGTCCGCAACACCGTGCTCGGGGCTACCGTGAGCATCTTCCTGCTGCTCTGGCTCGGCACCGCCTTCGGCCCGCTGAAGACGAAGCACTAGTGTCCCGAGTCAAAAGCCCATCACCTATGTCCCGGGTGGGGCATCCCGCTAGGGCTGCGCTGGGCTTCAGGCTCAGCGGGGTCACAAATGCCCAATGTGCTCCCTCGTCACGCCTTGCCAACCGGGCGCCGCGCTACGGGACATGGGCAACGGACCTCTGACTCGAAACACTAGCGGTGTGGCGAACGTCCCCCAACGTGGCGCGGGCGGATCTTTCCTCAGACTAGTCCTCAAGCGCGCATTGCGTCGTCTTGGCCTGCTCGACCGTGCGCGATGGACACGAGACCGGGTCAATGCGCTCGCCTGGCTGCGACACGACCGCCGCTTCCTGCGGCGCGGCGACGGCGATGGTCTGCCTGTGCCGCCCGCCCGCCTGCGGATCCTGACGACCGCCTCCCCCTCGGTTGAATGGTTCATCCAGAGCGGACGGTCCGGCGCCGATAGCATCCGCGACCTGCTGGCACGAAACGGCGTGCCGATCGCCACAATCGGCAGTATGCTCGATTTCGGTTGCGGCTGTGGCCGTGTGCTCCGCCACTGGGCAGACTCCGACTTACAGGTCGCGGGCTGTGACTACAACGTCGATCTCGTTGCCTGGTGCCGAAGGAAGCTACCGTTTGCCCGGTTCGAGACAAACACCATCGAGCCACCGCTCCCGTATCCCGATGCGAGCTTCGATTTGGTCTACGCCCTGTCGGTATTCACCCATCTGCCGCCCGCGCTGCAACAGCGGTGGATAGGGGAAATGGCACGCATCCTCAGGCCCACCGGCTACCTGATCGTGTCGACGCACGGCGAGGGGTATCTCGAGACGTTGACCACAGACGAACAAGACCGCATCCGCGGCGGCCAGCTCGTGGTACACCATGACGAGGAGGCCGGCACCAATCGGTGTGGNGTCTTTTTTTCCGAGGCCTACGTCCGCGGGGATTTCGCCCCAGGCTTCGACGTCCGCGACTACGCACCGCGTGGCGCCCGTGGAAATCCGCCACAGGATCTCGTGCTGCTGCAGGCTCAGGCCACACCGAGACTGGGTTCCACACCCACCACGACTCCCCCGCCGCCATGACACGCCAAGCCTCAACACGCTGGGCCGCGATCATCGTGCTACTCGTCGCCGGAGTGCTGGCGTGGCGCGTCATCACGTGGGGTCCGCTGCCTGTGCCCGACGCTAACCTGCCCGACCGGTTCGTGCGCGTGGCCGGCGTGGCACACATTCACACGACCGCGTCCGATGGAGGCGGCACCTTGACCGACGTCGAGGCGGCGGCCGCCACGGTCGGGCTCGACTACGTCATCGTCACAGACCACAACAGCCTCGCCGCCAAGCCTCTGGAAGGTTACGGCCAGACCGGCGTCTTGACGATCGTCGGCACCGAGATTTCGAATCACGAAGGCCACCTGCTGGCGGCTGACCTCACGGCCCAGACTTACCGCTTCTCGGGCGATGGCCTCGATGCGGTACGCGACCTCGATGACNTGGGCGCTCTGGTCTTTGCAGCCCACCCAGAGAGCCCCCGCGTGGATCTGCGGTGGACCGGGTGGAACCTTCCCGGTGATTGGGGCATCGAGGTGCTCAACGGTGACTCGCAGTGGCGAGCAGCCGGGTGGGCGAGCCTCCTCCGTACCGTGCTGCTCTATCCGCTCAACAGCGACTACGGTCTCCTGCGTCTGATGCAGCGTCCGACCACACTTGCCCGCTGGGACGAGCTGCTGGCGCTGCGCCATGCGACTGCCATCGCTGGCGCCGATGCGCACGGCACGCTGCGTCCGGGTCCGTTATCGTCGCTGCCGCTGCCCACCTATGAAGCGGTGTTTCGGATCGCACAGACCTACGTCCTGCTGGAGCGCCCGTTGAGCGGCGACGGCCCGGCAGACATCACCGCCATCCTCGCGGCCCTTCGGCGCGGGCGCGCCTATGTCGGGGTCGGCGCCGTGGCGGCGGCCGACCGCTTCTATTTTCTGGCCGAGCGCAACGATGAGCGCTGGACGATGGGAGATGTGCTCACGCACGGCGCACCGGTGCGACTTCGCGCCGGGGGCGCGCTCCCGGCGGGCACTCGGCTCACGCTGTATCGCAACGGCGTGCCTGTCATGACGACGGAGGGACCGCTGGATGCCGACGTAACCGCATCAGGCGTGTTTCGGGTCGAGGCGGAAGCTCCCGGATGGACCTTCCCCTGGATCGTGTCCAACCCGATCTACGTGCTGACGGATGCCGAACGGGAGCGCCGTGCGGCGGCTGCCGTGCTGCCCGACCCGATCGTCGCGGACGCGGCGTCGATCCTCGATGCGTTCGACAGCGACTCGAGCTTTGCCGCAGTCGGCGATGACTCGACGGTGCTCGACACGCGATATATCGACCCGGGCAGCGGCCTCAACGGGTCGACGGCGGCGCGGATCGCCTTCCGGCTCGGCGTGCCGAATTCCGAACATCCGTCGCCGTTCGCGTCCCTCGGCAGCTACCAGCCGCGGGATCTGACAGGCCGCGACGGGCTGGTCTTGTCGGTGAGAAGCGACGACACCTACAGGTTTTGGGTACAGGTGCGCGACCGAAACCCCGCGGCCCCCGAGGGCACCGAGACGTGGTCCATCTCCATCAAGACCAGCGATGCCTGGCAACAAGTGGTCGTGCCGTTCGACCGGCTCCGCAGCGTCGCTCCGACGAGCGACGGCGCCCTCGACCTGGACGATATCGAGGCAATCGTCTTCCTCGTCGACATCGGCGCGGTGCAACCGGGCACCGAGGGGACGATCTGGATCGACGATCTCGGAGTGTACTAGCGAAGCTCCGCCGCGGACCCCGAGCATCCCGCGCCGGTGCGAGGGCTGCGCATCTCGAACCAGGGAGCACAAATCGGACATCCGTGACACAGATCACGGTCTCTCGTTCAGGACCTGATCTCAATCGACTTCATTTCTGTCATCCGCACGACAAATCCGTCTCTGGATTCGGTCTCACAGACCGGTGATCGTGTCGCCTTCGGCCGCCTCACCCTCGACGACGCTACAAATGGCCGACTGCGACAGCACCCGGGTCACCTCGAGCACCCCGACCTTGTCGGTGATGCGGTCCAGAACCGCACCGTTGGCGTCCTTGATCTCATCAATCACGCGTTCCACCTCGAAACGCTGGCCGACCTGCACCCCGAAGTTTTCTCCCTGATTGATGTAGATGGAGCCGTCGCTCACGCCGACGATCTGCGCGGGCGGAGCAACCGGCTTCAGCGAGGCAAACCGATCCGCCTGACTGGCGAGCTTCTCGGTGACCTCCTCAATGGCCGGCCGGAGCGCTTCCTGGGCGATGCCCTGGTCAAACTCGCGCTCGATCCCGGCGCTCTTGAAAAACCCGCCTCCAAACGTCTTCCGACCTTCACCGCTTTCCGCCAGCATGATTTCCCCGGTCGTGGTGTTGACCAGCCGCACATCGAGCACGCTCTCCGCCCTGGACACCGATGCCCCGAAGCTGCGGAATCCGCCGGACGTGCGCTCGATGGAAAACTGCGTGATCGAGCCGGTAAGGATGAGCTGCGCCCCGAGGAGCTGACCGATTCTCGCGGCGCTAGAGGCGTCGACGGCGCCGCTCGCCCCCAGGTCCTGCTCGGCGAGGAGGGCGTCGAGCTGCGCTCGCTCTATGACGGAAAACGACCCTGTCTTGAAGAGCTGCGTGACGAGCTCGTCGGCCGCCGCCTTGCCCAGGTTGTCGCCCCAATATGACCAGGTGCTGTTGTTTTCGAAGTTCATTACCGCTACCCGCACCTGCTGGGCCCTGGCCCGGACCGGAACAAGCGTACAGAGGACGGCAATAGTCAGGCATGTCGCAATGCGGAGCATCCGTGGTTGTGTGGTCATTCTCACCCTCCGAAGACTATGATGACGGCAGGCGCCGGCAAACGCCAGTCCTCATTGTGCAATTTGCAGGCCACGAACAGCACCAGTACGGTACGGACGTTGCAGTTTCCAGCCGTGCCAGTCTGCCGTTCACGGTGACGGTTCGACCACATCGAATCGTTCCACAGGATGCGTGCCATGGAAGATCTGTCAGGAAGGTCCTTTGGTGTTTATCGTGTCGTCGAACCTCTTGGCGCCGGGGGGATGGCCGCCGTTTACAAGGCGTATCAACCGGCGGTCGACCGACACGTCGCGCTGAAGATCCTGCCGAGTCACCTGGCCCAGGACCCGGAGTTTCTCGGACGTTTCCAACAAGAAGCAAAGGTACTGGCTCAACTGCAGCACCCGCACATCCTGCCGGTGCACGACTTCGGCGAGTCGGACGGCTTCACCTACATCGTGATGCCGTTCATCAAGACCGGGACGCTGGCCGACGCCTTGACGGGGCAGCCGTTGCCCTTCGACCAGCTTAAGCGTGTGATCACCCAGGTGGGCGACGCGCTCGACTGCGCCCACGCCCAGGGGCTGGTCCACCGCGACGTCAAACCAAGCAACATCCTGATCGACGACCGTGGGAACTGTCTGCTGGCCGATTTCGGCATCGCAAAGATACTCGAAGGCGCGGACACGCTGACGGCGACCGGAGACCTCATCGGCACACCAAAGTACATGTCGCCCGAGCAGGGCATGGGGAATCCGATCGACGGTCGGAGTGACGTCTATTCGCTTGGTGTCGTGCTCTACGAGATGGCCACCGGACAGGTGCCGTTTCAGGCAGAGACACCGCTGGCGGTGGTCGTCAAGCACATCCGCGACCCGCTTCCGATTCCCAGGCAGGTCAACCCGGACGTGCCGGAGCCGCTGCAACGGATGATATTCCGGGCGATGCACAAGGAACCGTCCGAGCGCTTCGCCAGCGCGGGTGAGATGGTCGAAGCGATGTCGTCCATGACGCTCGACCCCTCCACGCCGGTGCGGGGCGTCGTTCCCCCGCTTCCGACCGTCGCAATGGATGTCCCCCACGGCATTGACGACGCGACGGTACCCAACGCGGCAACGAGCGAATCTGCGCCGCCGGTGCCGCCGGTGCCGCCCGAGCCGCCACTCGATACCACCGCGGCAACCGAAGCCGCCGGCCTGGGCGGTGTCCAGGCACCTGTCGCGACCACTCCAGCTAACGGCCTCCAACGCCCAGTCGCACTCGGAGTGGCTGCCGTGATCGTGCTCGCCCTGTTGTTCTTCTTCCCGTGGGAAGACGAACCGAACACTGAGCTGAGTCAACTAGTAGATGAGTCCACCCCGGACGTCACGGACGTCGGCGCGACGCCCGCGTCCGAACCGGGGGCCACCCAGCCCCAGGAATCGGCTCTGGCCTCATCGCCAACTCCAGCAGAGCCAGCGGTGTCCCCGACGACCGACTCCACGCCGACGGCGGCATCGACATCTCCGGCGGATCAGCTCGAATCAGCCGCGACAAACGTAGTCCGGGCCCCGCAGCCGGCCCCTCCGGCGGCTTCAACCAGTGAGCCCCCGCCCCTGCTCGACACGCCGAGCCGAGCCGACAGAACTGACACGGCCCTGCTCGAGGCCCTGGCCAGTGCCGACGCAGAGCGCCGGCGTCTCGAGGCCGAAGCGGCGGCGCGGGACCCGTTCCCGGAGCAAGGAGACGGCACATTTCTCGATCGTCAGATCGGGACGCGCTGGACCGCCGGCAGTTCTCCGAGCCAAGGGCTCGCAGGGCTCCTATGGACGGACGCCGACAGTTACTGCGACGATCTCAGTCTCGGCAACGCCTCGAACTGGAGACTCCCCACCCAAGACGAGCTGGACTCCGTGCTCCAACGGCTCGACCCAAACCGCTATCCCTGGGGGCTCACGTTGTGGAGCGCAGACAGGCCGCTTGGCGAGGCAAACCGGCTCTGGGTGACCAATTCCCCGTTGTACGCCCCCGAATGGTCAACCGCCGTCCGTGATGCGTCGGCCAGACGGTTGACCCACCGGGCGGTCTGCATCTCAGCTGCAAGCCAGTGATCGTGTCGACGGAGTTCCGCACGATCGGCCGCGTGTGAGCAAAGGGGTCTGGTACGCCGTCACGGCCTATGTGACCTGGGGGCTGAGCCCAATCTACTGGAAGCAGCTGGAACAGCTGCCGCCGCCTGCGCTCATTGCCTACCGAGTGCTGTGGTCGCTTGCCATCCTCGGCGTGCTGCTACTGTGCCGCCCGCGTTACCGGTTCGGGTGGAAGCAGGCTACACGACGGATTGCGCGAGTTTACGCGATCGCTGCGCTCCTGATCTGCGTCAACTGGCTCACGTATGTATGGGCGGTCACCGCGGGCTTCATCGTCGAGGCGAGTCTGGGCTACTTCATCACGCCGCTGGTGACCGTCGGGCTCGGCGTCGTGGTCCTCGGTGAGCGGCTACGTCTGGGACAGTGGCTTGCGGTCGCGCTGGCCGCCATCGGACTGGTCTCGCTGACGACCGCGCTCGGCACGCTCCCGTGGATCGCATTCGTGCTGGCCGGTTCGTTCGGGGTCTACGGCCTCGTGAAGAAGCAGGCGCCGCTGGGCGCAGTCCAAGGTCTGACTGCCGAGACAGGGATGTTGTTGCTGCCAGCCGTGGTGTGGCTACTCTGGGCACCCAGTAGCGCAGGTCCGACCACGGCACCCACTCCTGCCACATGGCTGCTGCTGGCTGGATCTGGTTTTCTGACGGTGGGCCCCCTCGTGCTCTTCGCCGCCTCCGTCCAACGGATTCCGCTGGCGCACATGGGCCTCCTCCAGTATGTCGCTCCGACGATCCAATTCCTGCTGGGGGTACTGCTCTACGACGAGCCGTTCGGCCGGCCCCAGCTCGTCGGGTACGGACTGGTCTGGGCCGCGCTGATCCTCTTCGCTGCGGAAGGCCTGTATGCCCGGCGGACGCTCTCGATGCCCCCGTTCCGGACATGAGCCCAACCTAGCGGATATTTATCTCGGCGTCGACGAGCTGCGCGATCGCAGCCAGCGTCGTCTGCGCCGCGTTCAAGCCGAGACGGAAATCGTCGTCGGTAAAGGTGCCATACAGATCGGTCGGCTGGTGCCAATGCGGATCCCACCCGGCACCGACGTGCATGCCTCGCTCGTTTTCGCGAAGGCTGATCGAGGGCACGACGTTCATGAATGGCGTCGAGTCCGTGTTGGTCATGTGTGGACCGACCATTGCGGGGTAATCGGTCGCATACGCGTCGCTCGCGGCCTTGAAGAAGAACGCCAGGTCCCGCGACTCGTTCGCCAGGTCCGAGCTCGACTGAAACTCGATGTTCACATCCGCCTCCCGGCGCTGGTCCCGGCTGACTACGCCATCCGGTCCCGGGGCGCCGTGGTCGAACAACATCATGTCGTGCTGGATCATGCCGAGCCAGCGCGGTTCGGGATACCGGCCGGAACCGGGTGGGTCTTCGCGGCCTTGTCGCTCTCGGCGCTGCTCGACATAGGCCCGACTGCCATTGAGCCCGGTCTCTTCATTGTTCCAGAGGGCAAATCGGATCGACCGGCCGGTCCTGACGCCCGGTGCGCTGAAAATGCGCGCCAGCTCCATGACCACCGCCGTGCCAGAGCCATCGTCATTTGCCGCCTCACCGAACCCGTGGCCATCCATGTGCGCACCGATGATGTACATCTCGTCAGGATTCGTCGTGCCAACCTTGGTGCAGTAGACCTCGGTCCGTTCGCCGGGCGTCGGCTCCTCGCTGTTGAGTTCGCGCAGCGCCTCGTTGGGCTGAGCCATCGGATCACGCACGACCCCCGTCGGTCGTCGATAGCCGAAGATGGAGCTGCCACCCGGACCAGTCCCGTTCCGACCGATGCGACCACCGGTCGGTGTGGGATCGGTCGGATTCAGTGGTGGACGGGTTCCCCCGCGTCCTCCACCGCCGGTCCGCGGCCGAGGCCGAGGTGTAAAGGTGTACGCAATCCGCTCGGTGCTCGCGCACCCTGCCGCCTGGAGCTGGGCCTCGATCCAATCGACCGCGTCACGGTTCCGTTGCGTGCCCTGCCGCCGGTCCCCGAACTGCGTCAGCCCTTCGATCGTCGCTTTGTAGCGTTCGAGATCGAGCCGACCGACCAACGTGCGGACCGGGTCGGCGGCCTCGTCGCTCTGCTGTCCTTCAACAACCACCGTCAGGCCGCTGGCGACGGTAACAGTCATTGCCACCACGAGACTCACTGTCTTCACCTGCATCGCTCTCCCTTTCGCGACCCTCGTGCCTCCGAGTGCGCGCCGGTATTTTCGAATCGTCGGTCAGTGTAGCAGCGGTCGCGGTGTCGCCATAGTAGGATCGGGAGCAGTGTCATACTCACCCTGGCGTGCTCCGGAGGAACCATCACGACCCTGCTGTGTTTGCAGACGCGCACAATCTTCACCGCGATCACGATCGCGACCACGCTTACCCTTAGCGTATCCATCCCCGGAGTAGCACTCGCGCAGACTCCGGCGGCCGCCATCTCCGGCCCGATTGCGAGCGACCGTCCCGGTGACCCGGCGCGAAACTTCAGCTTCAACGCATCGGCCATCGACCTGACCGCCCACGGGTACATCGAAGAGGAGCTTTTCATCCAGGGAACCGCCAACCGCTACGTGACCGAGGGCCTCGCCACGGGTGAAGTCGTCGACACCGGTCACCCGTACAGGACGCGCCTGGTAGTGCGGCGGCACGATCGAGCGTGACGCCCTGTCGCATGACATCTTCTCGGCCGTTGGCCGGGCGGCGCGGATCGGCGAGGGTCTAATCCTGGGCGACGAGGAAGCGGACTGCCCGATCGAAGAAATCGGCCCGATCTACGAACAGGCACCGTCGTTCCAGTTGATCGATTCTGGCGAATACTTCCACTCGGACCACGAGACCGCCGCGACCGTGCCGGCCGACGGAATCGAGGCCGTGACCCGCGCGTTCACGCAGATCATCGATGGGGCGAACCTGCTGGACCGAGCGGATCTCCAACGAGTGACGCCGTAGGCCGGTGAAGACCCGCGGCCGAAACTGACCCAAGAACTGGCGAAGCCCTCAAGCTCCTCCTGTCTCCTGTCTCCTGCTTCCTGTCTCCTGCCTCCTGTCTCCGTGGAAGCCCTCTAGCAGCCCGTGGCAAAAGCCCAGCTGTATCCGAACGGCGCTGCATCGTGCCCCACGGCGTTGCTCCGCGGTCGAATACAGGCCGGTATTCTCTCTTGTCGCGCCTTGTGGGCCGCGGGCATAGCCGTTCTCGGTGCGACGCGGGGTTTCACCTCGGGCTGCTAGGCTATCCCAGCACCGAGAACCCCAACGTAGACGGCATAGAGCGACTGGCTCGCGGGCGTCATCCAAACGGGGCTACGCCCCGAACCCCACGCGGGCGCTTGTGGAGCCCCACGCCGCGCCCGCGGGGCACGCACGTGCGTGCCCTGACCGCAAGCCCGACCTACGCGATCCCCGCCCCGAGCACCCCAACGTACACCGCATATAGCGACTGGCTCGCGGTCATGAACAGGCGGTTGCGGCGGGTGCCGCCGAAGCAGACGTTGGCGCAGCGCTCGGGCAAACGGATGGCACCGATCAGGTCACCATCAGGCGCGGTCACCAGCACACCGTCCCCCGCTCCCGCCCAGATGTTCCCATCGACATCGCAGCGGATGCCGTCGGCGGCGACCAACTGGTCGGTGCCCGGCGCACGGAGCTCGGCATGCCGCCGCCCGTTCTGAAGACGTGTCCCGTCGACGTCGAAGACCCTGATCTCTCGCCCCGAGCCGGTGTCGGCGACATAGAGCCTGGAGTAGTCGGGAGAAAAGCAGAGGCCATTGGGGCCACCCGGCTCGTCGGACACGAGGGCCACTTGGCCGCTCTGTGGATCGACCCGGTACACCGCCGGCGGCGTCTCCGACTCGGCTCGGAACCCCTCGTAGTCGCCACGGATGCCGTATGGCGGATCTGTGAACCAGATGCCCCCGTCAGGATGCACAACGGCGTCGTTTGGTGAATTCAGGCGCTTGCCATCGAATCGCTCGGCAATGACCGTGACGTCGCCGTTCTGCTCGTAGCGCGCCACCCGCCTCCCACTGTGCTCGCACGAGAGCTGTCGGCCCTCCCGGTCGAACGTATTGCCGTTGCTATGGCCCGACGGGCTTCGAAACACGGTGACGCGATCGTCATCCTGAATCCATCGGTGCTGCACGTTGTTGGGGATGTCGCTCCAGACGAGGTAGCGTCCGACGCCGTTCCACGCGGGGCCCTCGGCCCACATCGTACCGATGTGCAGCCGCTTGATCGGCGTGTTGAACAGGATGTACCGGCGGAACCGGGGATCGAGCGCAATCAGATCGGGGTCGGGATACGGCAGCGGGTTCTGCCCTGACCAGTCTCTCGGCTCATAGGGTGCAATCTGCGGCGCCTGCTGCCGAGCCCAGGCCGGAGCCGCGATGCTCCCAGCAAAGGCCGCGCCGAGAAAAGCGCGGCGTGTCCAGTCCGAAGCGCCGACGACGCGCTGATGATGATCCATCGCTCGGGTCCTCCAGCTACCTGACTGCGCAGTTCGTGTGACTCCGTGCCGGATTATAGCCTCGTCTGCAAGCCGCTCCGACGACGGGCGCTTATGCCCGCAAGCGAAACATGGCGCAGCGGGGAGCCAGACCCGGCGGCCGGTTGACTGCGATGGGAGTTTCTCGGGCGAGGCTCAGAGACTGGCCGACTGCATTCGACCAGCCGTCCACCATTGCTCCGAGCGAGATACGATGGTCTGGGACACCGGCAACCGAATGCCCCGACCACTCCAGACCCGACGTCGCCCTCCCCGCGCGTTTTTCCGCCGCGACCCTGTATGCGTGGCCAGGGAGCTACTGGGGAATCGTCTCGTGAGCACCGTCGGCGGCAAACGAACCGCCGGCATCATCGTCGAGACCGAGGCCTACCTGGGCACCCGAGACAAGGCGGCGCACACGTATGGCGGCCGCCGCACCCGCCGCAACCGGACGATGTGGGAAGGCCCGGCCATGCTTATGTGTACTTCGTCTACGGCATGCACCACTGCGTCAACGTCGTCGCCGGCGAGACGGGCGACCCGGTGGCCGTGCTCATTCGAGCGCTCGAGCCCGACACCGGCATCGACACGATGTTCGAGCGTCGTCACAGAGCGACGAGGGCCACCGACCTCTGCTCGGGACCGGCCAAACTGTGTCTGGCTCTGGGCATCGACCTCGGCCTCGATGGAGAAGACCTGACCTCGAGCGACTACCTCCGCGTCGAGTCCTCGAACGGGCCGTCACCGCTGGCCGCTACGATCGTGACGACGCCGCGGGTCGGGATCGCGTACGCCGAAGAGTGGCAGAATGAGCCGTTGCGGTTCTTCGTCGCCGACAATCCCCACGTGAGCTCGGCCCGTCGCTGAGAGCAGGGTTGGAGACCTCCTCGCCGCGTCAGGGCGACCCGAAGGGGGTGACGCGCGTCTTTCCTCGCTTCAGACGCTCGCCGAGTGGCTGGCCGCCAACAGGGGGCAGATTCCGTTGGGCTAATTTCCGCTCTCGGCAATGCGGTACAGCTTCGTTGCCGTGCGGATGATCAGACTGCCGCCGGCTACGGCGGGGGTCGACAGCGTCATCTCGTCGAGCGAGTTCCGTCCGAGCACCGCGAACTCGGGACCGGCCTGGATGACAAAGGTGTCGCCGTCCTCGCTCAGCGCGAAGATCTTCCCGTTGTAGGCCCATGGTGATGCGGTGAAGAGTGTCCCGGCCGTGATCCGCTGCCTGGGATACACCTCCTGCCCGGTGCGCGCGTCGTAGCACATCAGGATGCCGCGGTCGAGCAGCGTATAGTGATAGTCGCCGTAGACAATTGATGACGGGTTGTAGGACCCGAGCTGCGGGTGCGACCAGACGATGTAGTCGTTGCTGGTCGTGCCCTCCCCCAGGGAGATGTCGCCGGTGGCGCCAGGGCGAATGGCGTAGACCGGTCGCGTCTGATCGGCGACATACCCGGAGTTGATATAGAGCAACCCGTGATCGGCGAACGGAGTCGGTATGACGAGCGTCGACATGCCGGTCAGGTGCCACAGCAGCTGGCCGTCGAGTCCGTAGGACCGGACGCCGCCGGCGCCGGTGGTGATGACCTCGGTGCGCAGATCGTTCTCCCAGACGAACGGGGTCGACCAATTCGACCCCTCGTCCCGATTCGTTCGCCACAGCTCGTCACCGGTCGCGGCGTCATGGGCCGCAACGAACGACTGATTGTCGTTGTCGTTGACGACATACAGCCGCCCGTCATGAAGCACGGGTGAGGAGGCGGCGCCCCATTCGCGTCGCGGCAACCACTCCAAGGGCACCGACCAGACCGGATCCCCGGCGAAGTCGACCGCGAACATCCCGATGTCGGCCAGATAGACGTAGACGCGCGCGCCGTCGGTCACTGGCGTCTCCGAGGCGAACGTGCTCTTCTGGTGCGTCGGCAGCGACGGCACCGACGTGTGGAGTGTCCGTTCCCACCGGACCTCGCCGCTCTCGAAGTCGACGTCGTAGAGCACCCATCGCACCGGCGTGGACACCTCGATGATGTCGGCCCTGGTCATCGCCCCACCAAGCGACCGGGCTCGGTAGTTCTCGACTGGCTGAATCGGAATATCCGGACCGCTGACGACAGCCGCGGCCAGGACGAAGACGTGGTCGCCCCACACGATCGGCGAGCTCCAAGCGCGCCCAGGCACGTCGACCTCCCACGCGATGTTCTCGCCCGGTCCCCACGATTCTGGCAACGCCGGGTCGGCGGCGGCGACACCGGCCGTCTCACCACGAAACTGCGGCCAGTTGGTCTGGGCCGCTACATTGGTGGCCACCATCAGTGTCATAGCCAGAACGAACACCGCCAGACGTGTGGTCATCTTCAGCTCCTCGCAATCGTCGAGAACCGTCAGGATAGCCGGTTTTCCGGTTATTGTAGTGCAGCGTTCCCAGTCCACCGAGGAGACGGATGTCCCGAAGACCTGTGACCGTCGCCGCAATCGCGCTTGGCATGCTGGGAGTGGTCGTCTATGCGGCGCCGGCGGAAGTGGCCGGTGCCACGCAGGTGCCCGTGGAGCACGTCGTGCCATCTCGTCCCGAGACGCTGAGCTGGGGCTGGTTTCCGCTCGACAAGGCGCCGGTGCTCACCATCGCGTCGGGCGAGACCGTGCGCATCGACACCCTGAGTCATGCCGGGTCCACCCAGCGCGATCATCCGGCGGACTCGCTGGCGGAGCTCGGGGTCGAGCGCGATGAAATCCTGGCCGACGTGATCGACTTCTGGGAATCGCGCGAGGGACGACCCCGCGAGGGCCGCAGCGGACATGTCATTACCGGGCCGATCGCCATCGAGGGCGCCGAACCGGGTGACATGCTCGAAGTGCAAGTGCTCGAGCTGACGCCCCGGGTTCCCTACGGCATCAACAACACCGGCCCCACCAGCGGGGTCTACGGGACGACCTACCCCGGGTCGCGTCCCGGCGATGGCCGACGCGACATCGACGCGACACGACATCTCTACCGGACCGAGACGGTCGACGGCCGCCTGGTGGCGGTGGTCTCCGACGAGATCCACGTTCCGCTGGCGCCGTTCATGGGCATCATGGCTGTGGCGCCGGAACCGGTGCTCGGGGAACCAGGGGTTGCGATGGCCGGCGTGCAGGCGTCCCGTCCTCCGGGACGATTCGGTGGCAACATGGACGTCAAGGACCTGGGCGTCGGCAGTACGCTGTTCCTCCCGGTGCTCCATCCTGACGCCCTGTTCTACGTGGGTGACCCGCACTCGGCGCAGGGGGACGGCGAGGTCAGCGGCACCGCCATCGAGCACTCGCTCACCGGACGTTTCCGGTTCGTGCTGCACAAGAACCGCCCGCTGTCGATGCCCCGGGCAGAGACCGACACCCACTACATCCTGATGGGCATCGACCTCGACCTCGACCGTGCCCTGCAGCAGGCGGTGGACGAGGTGGTGGCATTCTTGGTGGCCGAGAAGGGGCTCACCCCGACGAAGGCGACCTCGCTGGCCAGCATCGCGGTTGATTTCCAGATAGCCGAAGCGGTCGACCTGACGCAACTGGTGACCGGGAAGATACCCAAGAGCATCTTCCGGTAGCCCCGCGACCTCCGAGGATTCGACATGAGACGAGCACCCGCGCTTGCCGCTCTGATGACAATGATGACCACGGCGCTGCTGTCGATCACGCTCACCAGCGGCACGGCCCAGGAGGATCGGGCCGTGACGATCCAGTCGATGGATGTCCGTGAAAACCTCTATGTCATCAGCGGCGGCGGTGGCCACACCGCGGCGTTGGTGACCGAGGATCAGGGAGTTGTCATCGTGGACACCAAGCTCGCCGGCTGGGGTCAGTCGATCATCGACACGATGGAGCTGATCACCGACCAGCCGGTGACCACCATCATCAATACCCACACGCACGGTGACCACGTCGGCGGCAACGTCGACTTCCCCGCAACGGTCGAGGTCGTCGCGCACGCCAACGCCGCCACCCGGATGGCCGACATGGACGCCTTCGCGGGGGCGAACGCGAGCCGGCTCCCGGACCGCACCTACACCGACCGGATGACGCTGTTCGAAGGGCGCGACCAGATCGACCTCTATCACTTCGGCGCCGGACACACCGACGGCGATACCGTGGTGGTGTTCCCGGCAATCGGCATGGCCCACCTGGGCGATCTGTTCGCCTTTCTGGGGCCACCGTATATCGACGTGGCCAACGGCGGGAGCGGTGTCGCCTACCCCGACACGCTCGATGCCATCGTGTCGTCGATCGACGGCATCCGGCGGGTCATCCCCGGTCACATCCCTCCCCCGCCCGGCAGCCCGATGCGGGGCTGGACCACCTGGGACGACTTGGCCGAGTACGCGCGCTTCAATCGGGACTTCCTCGACGCGGTGCGCGCCTCCCGCGAGGCGCGACGTTCGGTCGAGGAGGCGGTCGCGGCACTGGACCTCTGGGACCGCTATCCCGAGTACTCGCAGGACCGGGTCGAAGCCAACGTCCAGGCGATCTACGACGAGCTGGGACAATGAGGATGCTCGAGGAGACAGGAGTCAGGGGGAGCCGGAAGGCTTCGCCACTTTATTTTCAGGACGGCCATGCGTACTTTCAACAGCTTATTCGGACGCTGCTCGATTGTCTTCATCCTCACCTCCGCGCTTGCCGGTGTCGCGTTGTCGGCGGACGACTGGCCGGAGTTCCGGGGTGCGGGACGCCTCGGTGTCTGGAATGAGACCGGCATCCTCGAGACGTTCCCCGAAGATGGCCTGGACATCCGCTGGCGAACGCCGCTTCACCACGGCTTCTCGGGCCCCTCGGTGGCCGACGGGCGGGTGTTCATCACCGACTTCGAGCGCGGCCGGGGACTCGAGGGGATCGAGCGCATCCTGTGTCTGGATGAGGAGACCGGCGAGATCCTCTGGACCGAGAGCTGGGAGGCGAGCTACGTCGGCGTGTCCTGGGACGAGGGGCCACGCGCCACTCCGACGGTCGACGGTGATCAGGTCTATGCCGTCGGCGCCAGCGGCATCATGACAGCGGCGCGGGTCGACACCGGCGAAGTGCTGTGGCGCACGCGCTTCGTCGAGGACTGGGGCGCCGAAGTGCCGCAGTGGGGGTTCGCGAGCGCGCCAATCGTCGACGGCGACCGGGTGATTACGCTGGTCGGGGGCACGCCGAACGCCAAGGTGGTCGCGTTCGACCGGGCGACCGGCGACGAGGTCTGGCGCGCGCTGTCGTCGGTCGAAGCGGGGGCCGGGGTCGCGCAGCCGACCATCATCGAAGCGGGCGGGGTCCGCCAGCTCATCATCTGGCATCCCCTGGCTGTCTCCTCGCTGGATCCGGAAACGGGCGAGGTGTACTGGGAGCAGCCGTTCGAGATCGACTACGACATGACGGTGGCCACACCCGTGAGGCGCGGCTCGGATCTGTTCCTGACCACTTTCTACAACGGCCCGATGATGCTGGGCCTCGACAACGACCGACCGGACGCCGAGATGGTCTGGCGCGGGAGCAGCAACAGCGAGATCCTGACCGACGGGCTGCACGCCGTGATCGGCACGCCGATAATCGACGGCGACCATATCTACGGCTTCGGCAGCTACGGCCAGCTCCGCTGTCTGGTGGCGGCAACCGGCGAGCGGGTCTGGGAAACCCAGGACGCGACCGGCGAACGCGCACGCTGGACCAGCGCGTTCATCGTGCGGCACGAGGACCGCGTGTTCATCAACAACGACCGCGGCGACCTGATCATCGCCCGGCTGTCGCCCGAGGGCTACGAAGAGATCAGCCGCACGTCGCTGATCGCGCCGACCTCCCGGCCTGGCAACCGCCGCCAGCTGACCTACGTGAACTGGTCACACCCCGCCTACGCCAACAAGCACATCATCGCGCGCAATGACGAAGAGATCATCTCGGCGTCGCTCGCAGCACCGTAGTCCGATGTAGCGCAGGCCCCAGGTCCCTTCCCACTCCTGACGGTCGAAGTCGTCCCGCCCGCGTCGCCGGAACGGTTGCAATGGACCGATGACGGCCAGGTCCGGCTCGAGCTGCGGCGCCCCTGGTCAGATGGGACCACGCATCTCCTGTTCGACCCAGTCGAACTGCTGGAGCGACTCGCCGCGCTCACGCCGCGACCACGAGTGAACCTGATCCTTTCGTTGGGCTCATAACCCGAAGGGCACAGGTTCAGATCCTGTCCCCGCTACTCCGAAAGCCCCGTCGTCATGGCAGTTCCCCGTGATGGCAACGGGGACTCTTGCGTGTCCGCCTGGCCGGGCTCGGTCCTCAGCTTGCCACTAGAAGGGCCAGTCGCTCGATGAAGATGGCGACGACGACGAACGAGCAACCGAGCAGAACGAGGGCGCCGACGGCAAGGATCGTCTTCAGGGCTCGGTTCTCGAAAGGGGCCGCGGCGGCCAGGTTGCCGAACTGCGTGGCCACCCGGACAGCGACGTAGATCGCGATGATCAGCGCCCCGAGCTCGAGAGGAGGCGCGTCGTCGATCCAGGCGGACCCGACGAGAGTGGCGGCGGCGAAGACCCGCATCAGCCAGGTGAAGAAGATCTCCTCGGCGGGAGCCAACCGGTCTTGTGGAGAGCTAAGGGCTTCTTGCATTGGCCCGGGACACTCCTCAGACCGTGTGGGACATCGATCCGGCTCGCCGACACCCGACCCGATGGACCGCCGCCAACGATCCGGATTGCCGCTGCCCGGTTCCATGCGGGCGAGTATAGCGTGACGAACTTTGCAATGCAAAGTTCATTGCCAGTACTGTTCCCGGCGACTCCCTCGACTCGGTCGTGACGTCCGGCGGGTTCATCGACATCCTCTGCGTGGCGTATTGCGAGGTGATGGGTGGATAACGAGCTGGGAGGTCGGGCGCGCGGGCTATGCAGACGGGTTTGGAGTTGGTTCGAGTGTTGCTCGGTTCCCCGTCCGCACGAGCCACCAAACCGCGCAGCACGCGGATTACCGCCCGCCTAAGACTGTCGGGCTGTCAGTGAGGACCTGGGGCTGAGGACATGGGGCGTGGCGGAGGGTCGGGTAATGGATCTTGCGTTGACTGAGGTGGTCTGATGTTTACTGTCGTCCCCTTTGGGAAATGGCAGGCCCAGGGGACCGCTCGCCTCTTCCCATGCGTGGATCGGTCGTGCCGGGGGTCGCCTAGCCCGAACGGATGAATCAGCAGAACAAACCTATTTGCAGTCTGTTATACCTCCGACGCCGATTGGACCACCGGTTTCCTCTCTTGCGCGCCGTGGTACGAGCTCTGGTCTCGGCCTGGTGTGGCCTCGCCATCGCTGACGACACGGGCGCTGAATCCGTCAACTTGACAGCAACGCTGTGCTCCTTGAGTTGTCCTGCGGTGAGCCGTTTTCGACCCGGGTCACACACTAACGTGATGGAGGTCGAACACGATGAGCAACTCTCGCTTTTGCTGGTTCGGTGCGTGCGCGTGCGCGATGGCGTTGGTCTCGACGGATGCCGCCGCTCAGGAACGCCCAAATCGCGTCACGGTCGCTGTCAACATGGCCGTGGGGTCGTTCTGGGGCGAGGAAAGCCACCTTGGCGGAGTGACCTGCCCCCCTGAAATCGTTCCAGCCCGAGCGGTAGAATTCGGGTGTCACGACCAGGAGGTAGGATGCCACGCAAGCGCTTCGGTACTGAACAGATCATCACAAAGCTGCGCCAGGCCGAGGTGGATCGGTGAACCGAAGAGGTGTACCGTAGCGGTCATCGAAGGCAGGTCCACTCAAAACGCGTCGAGGTGCCAATGTCTGTTCGCAACCCAACCGTATCCGTAGCCGCTCTACTCGCACTCGTCTCGTCGTTGGTACCGCAGGAAACTGCTGCGCAGAACTCCACGAACCCATATGCGATCGTCGAAGGGTGGGCAAAACTGCCGAGCGGAAGGGTGATGGGAGCAGTCGGCAAAGCGAAGGTCGACCCCGACGGACGCCATATCTGGGCAGTTATCCGTTGCGATGCCGGACCTGAGCACTTCGGATCGGAGTGCGTTGATTCAGACTTAGATCCCGTCTTGAAATTCGATCCCGACGGCAGCGTGGTCGAGTCCTTCGGCAGCGGAATGTTCATCTGGCCGCATGGAATTGACGTTGACTCAGACGGCAACGTGTGGGTGACTGACGCCGTGAGTGATAACAACATTCCCGCG
>PBRZ01000110.1 GCA_002726085.1 Acidobacteriota bacterium | reverse complement strand
GCCGTGGCGCTCGTCGGCGGCGCGATCCGGATCGGCTCGCCCGCGGTCCCCGGACCGACGAGCGACATCGCGACGATTTCGGTGCCGACGGTGTCGAGCAGCACGACTTCGTCCGGGTTTCCGGCCGATGCACCGAGGTCGGCCGGTACGAACAGGTAGAGCCGGCTCCCATCACCGGCCAGCACCGCGCCTGCGGTGCCAGAGGCCGAGCTGCCGTTCACCCCGTTCAACGTGGCGGTGTGCGCCGTCGGAGGCGCCACCCACCCGGGCGTCTGCGCGGCGGTGCTGGCGGCGAGTGTCAGGCTCAGAAACACAGGCAGGTACGTGCGGATGAGACGGCCTTCGCGAAGGAACATGCACGCCTCCCTTTCTCTTACCGCGGATCTCGACGGCCTTGGTCAACTGTGTTGCAGGGCGTGTTCCTGCCGAGGCCGGTCCCTCGGGACGCAGCGAGCCAGTTACCGGTCCGCTTCACGGCGCGTCCCCGCGCGGGTCATGCCCGGGTCGGTGGATCGCTGAATTCTTNTCGAGGCGTTGTGGGAAACTCCGCGTGGGACACCTCTCCCTCTGCGCTCCCGACCGATCCTCGCTCGGCGCCCACAGGCGACGTGCCGATGTGATTCAACGATTCCCTAAAGGACATGGCGCTCGAGACAGGCACCACGATCGGGCCGTACGAGGTTGGCGCCCTCATCGGGTGGGGCGGCATGAACAAGGTGTATCAGGCTCGCGACACGAGGCTCGANCGCCTGGTGATGCTGAAGGTGCTCCCCGACGATATGGCGACCGACTCCGAGCGGCTCGTTCGATTCCGGCGGGAAGCGCGCGCGGTCGCCGCGCTGAGCACCCCAACATCGTCACCCTCTACTCGGTCGAAGAGGCGGACGGCACCCATTTCTGTCGGTGGAGGCGGCGCCACGTCGAGNAACGGGGGCTANGTCAACAGGGGAGGTCTAATATCGCCCATCGTCGATCAGGCGCTCACCACCAGAGCCCCCAAAGCCGGCAGGGGTGTGATCCGCGCTGTCGGTGGCGGGGGGTGGGTAGAGTAACGGATCTTCCGTTAACAGTGGGTTCCTAGTGCTATCGTCAGACGACAGCACCAAGGACGACGAGGCAGTACTACGGAACCTGCTGCAGACCGCGACGCCCACGGACGCCAAAGGCCTGTATCCGGTCGGTGCCAACAAAGACGGTGCCGCGGACAACCGTCGGCTCGTTGTATTTTCCGCTTGTCGACAATGCAGCGGGCTCACTCTTCCACAACAACCTGAAGCTGAGCGCGTCAAACGCATAGAGCACAGGTTGCGGTGAGTCGGGTCCATGTAGCGGTGCAGATTTTTTAGCATTGGTGTCGAGCACCCACACGATAGCGTCGTTGCCGCCGTTACTGGTGACAATGGGCGAGCCGGGATTATGTAATGTGTGCGTCTGCTCGAGCTGATCGACCTGAAGATAGGCCGGCTGCCCGGGTGTCGTTACGATCTCGAGACGCGCAAGGCCGGGCGGCACACTTACGGTCGACTCGTCCCCGGTCTTGCTGCTGCCCGTGACAAACAGATAGTTCGTGCCTAGTTCGTCACGAAAATAGGCAAGCGTGCTGCGGCTNTTGGCTTGGTCGATCATGCCGCGTGTGTCTGAATAGGGACCAAAGACATTGATCGGCCCGGGTTGGCCGAATTGGGGCTGCGGTTCCGGCGAGAGCAATGACAGATCACTCAGGGAATCGTTGCTGCAGGGTGGCTTCCTGTCCAGACTCCCGGGCATACTGGTCCTATCCAGCAGATAGACATTGCCCTGCTTGGCACCGCCGAGTGCTAATAGATGGGGGGTGCTCGTGGTCAATGGCTCAAGGTCGATGACCACGGCACCACTCGATCCCAAATCAATATCCGCGGCGCCAGCCTGACAGTAATTGAACGGCGTATAGGTGCCAGTGAGCTCAAAACCATCTCGCTGAGAATCGGCGAGCTTGAGAATGGATTGCCCCCAGCTATGCGGGCTGTCCGGGAACATCGCCGTAAGTCCCGCATTTGCCCTGGTATACGCAATGTTCGCGCCGGTCGCAATATAGACATCGCCTTGATGATCGACAGACGGCCCGCCGGACGCCCACATGCCCCCCTGGTGCTCCTCGGTCACCGCCGTTGAGGAGAATGCAGTCGCCACCTTGGCGACATCCGTATCGATTGCGACGATCCATCCGCTGGTGGCACCCTCGCCAAAGGTTACATACAATCGCGACCGGTCCGGGCTGAGGTTTAATGCTCCGCGTTGCACGGTTTGTAAATTTTCAGGAAGTCGTGTTGTCCCGTTCTGATTGATGCCAGGAACATTTACAGCGGTTGCATCGATGTTGACCGGCCAACCCGCAATCGTCTCGCTGCTACGTATGTCAATGGCATGAGCTTGCCATCGGTCTTCGTCGTCGCAGCCTGTCACATAGAGGCGTTGCCTCTCCAAGTCGATGACGGGTGTGCTTAGATTGCCACGGGTTCCGTTGTAACAAGGTCTTTCAGTCAACCGCTTACGCCACAGAATCTCACCCGGGGGCGCATCGCCAGTTTGAAATGCGCTGATGGCATACACATACCCGGTGCTGGTAACAGCATAAAGGACCGGAAACGCGCTTCCCTCGTACTGTCCGGCGGAGACCTGTACCGCATCCACGTATAGAGGTGAGGCGAAAAGACGAGGCGGCACGCCGTCGAAAGAATCGAGCTGCGGCGTAGTCCATAACAATCCGAACGATGATCCTGACACTGCCGCCCGCGTCAGGATGGTTTCATGGGCGTTCCACCCGGTGCGCTGAGAATCAATGTGATAGGTGAGTTTGTTGAACGCCGATTCAGAGCTCGCCGGCGTGTTCAGGTCGGGCTGGTCGTCCGGCGATTGAACCGGTGGCACCTGGCCCCCTGAGGCGGCTGGTGCCAGGGTGACGACGGCCCACGCCAGTGCCTGGAGGCTGACGGATGTCAGAGGGTGATGACGCATGCGAGATGTCCTCTTAGGCTCCCCGGATGGTATCCTTATACACCGAACAGCCGCCGAGAAACCGGCACGCCCCCCTCATCGCGATGTCGTCCATCTCCAGCGGCTTGATCGAACTGTTTCTGCCGTCAGCATCACCCTCACGCGTGGCTCTCCCGCGTGTCGCTGAGCGCAGCATCAATGTCCTCTTCGCTCATGCCGATCTCGGCCAACACCTCGCGGCCGTGTTCTCCCAGGCGCGGTTGGCCACGGCGCACGGGGAGCGACTGACCATCGAAACGGTACGGGGTGTCCGGGATTTCTATCTGGCCCTCGCTTGGATGCCCAAAACGCCGAAAGAACCCGGTCGCCTTCAGATGCGGGTCACTTCGTGAATCCGCCAGGCCATTGATGGGACCCGCAGGGATGTCGGCTTTCTCGAAGAGCTCCAGCCACTCTAAGGATCTGGGTGAGTAAGGACCACACAAGAACGTGGTCAGGTCGAGGACACCTACGCCCGACAGCGGAAGCTGGAATCCACCAATCACACTGTCACCCGCGCTGAGGACACCGCCGTCCGACACGGACCGAAGCGCTGTTCACCTTCTGGAGTCGATGACGCCCCCGTCAACAGGTCCCCGGGGCCTATACTGCCAGCTGCCGGCTCAACTTGACAATGCTGACAGGTCGTGACGGCAGTCGGGTCGGGGCGGTTCTCGCTGCTCTCTGGTGCATGCCCCAATACCCGCGTCCGGCTGTCGGATGACTTCAACGGAGGACGGACATTGGCCGAAGTGACCGGTTCGGAGATCGTCGCCAAGGCGCTGAAGCGCGAGGGCGTGACGGAACTGTTCTATCTGATGGGTGGGCCGATGATGCTGGCAGAGGCCAGTTGCCTGGCCGAGGGCATTCGGGTTATCGACGTGCGGCACGAGCAAGCGGCGGCGCTGATGGCCCAGGCCTACAGCCGGCTGCGGCAACGCCCTGGCGTCTGCCTGGCGGCCAGCGGCCCCGGGGTGATCAACCTGGCCACCGGCATGGCCAATGCCCTGATCGATTGCGCCCCGGTGGTGGCCCTGGGCGGCTCCAGCCCGGTTGGTCGCTATGGCTGCCAGGTGTTTCAGGAGATCGATCAGGTGGCGATTATGGCCGGTTGCGTCAAGCACGCGGCCCGGGTCCACGATGCCCGGCGCATCCCCGAACAGATCAACCACGCCATGCAGCGGGCGATGTCCGGCAAGCCGGGACCGGTCTACCTGGATCTGCCGGGGGACGTGCTGTACCAGAGGGTCGACGAGGACGCCATCGACTGGTCGCTGTCAGGCCAACCGATCCTGCGGGCCCGGCCTCGGGGCGATGCCGGGCGCGTCGGCGCCCTGGTCGAGGCCCTGGCGACAGCCGAACGGCCCGTGCTGTTGACCGGCGGCGGCATCCTGTGGTCCGAGGCCTGGGATGAATTGGCCGCCTTCGTCGATGCCACCGGCATTCCGTTTTACACCACCCCCCAGGGGCGGGGAGTAATCCCGGAAGACCATCCCTGCAGCTTTCTGGCCGCTCGTTCCCTGGCCTTCCGCGAGGCCGATCTGATCCTGGTTGCCGGTACCCGGATGAACTACATCATCGGCCATCTGGCGCCACCCCGCTTTGGCGCTGATGCCACCATCGCTCGCATCGACATCGACGAGGCGGAGATAGCCGCCAGCCCGCGGAGGGTGGACATCGGCATCGTCGGCGACGCGCGGGCGGTGTTGAGCCAGCTCAACGCCGCCGTCGGTGGGCGGGTCGGGCCCCACGACTTCGCCGCCTGGCGGACACGATTGGCGGAAGACGCGGAGGGCAAGCGCGGCCGACCCGGCGACAACAGGCTATCGGACGCGGTGCCGATTCACCCCCTGCGCCTCTGCGAGGAAGTAAAGAACTTCATGGATCGGGACGCCGTGCTGGTGGTTGACGGTCAGGACATTCTCAACTACGGCCGTCAATCCATGCCGACCTTTGCTCCCGGGCACCGGCTGAATTCGGGTCCCTTCGGCACCATGGGCGTGGGTCTGCCGTTTGGCGTCGGCGCCAAGGTGGCCAAACCCAACACTCAGGTCATTGTCGTGCATGGCGACGGCTCGTTCGGCCTCAACGCCATGGAGCTGGACACCGCCGTGCGCCACAACATCCCGGTGCTGGTGGTGATCAGTCTGAACGGCGGCTGGACTGCCGATCCCGAGGGCGTCAAGCCGGGCCGGAATCTCGGTTACACCCGGTATGACAAGATGGCCGAGGCCCTGGGCTGCCACGGCGAATACGTCGAGGAGCCGGCGGAGATTCGGCCGGCTTTGGAGCGGGCCCAGGCCAAGGTCGACCAGGGCATGGTGGCGGTGGTCAACGTCAGAACCGATCCGACCGCCCAAGCTACCACCCAGCGCTTCGCCTCGTATTCGACCTGAGCCGACTGATGAGCATGGCTTTGGTGTGCGCGCTGGATCGACGCGATCACCGACGTCCCAAGCCTAATTCAGCGCAAACACGAACAGATAGCTCGACGTTTCGAGGTTGTCGTACTTCACCGGGTGCAGGTGCCGGCCGCTCGACTGCACCGCCACGTACTGCCTCGGGCCAATCGAATAGGTCACCGGAGCGCCCTTGAGCGGTGTGCCCACGTTGAACCGCCAGAGCTCTTCGAGCGTCTCGTCGTTGTAGGCGACCACCCAGCCGTCCTGCAGCGCGGTGAACACCAGCCCGCCAGCCGTCGCGACCACGCCCGACCGGATCTCGATGTCGGTCACCGCCTTGCCAATCACGTCGTGGTCGACGGCGTCGAACGCGGTCAGCGCACCGTAGTAGAGGTCGCTGTCTGTTTGGCGGCGCTGGCTGGCGCGTGGGTCGACATCTCCGTCGGGCCCGGCCGGGGCCATGGCGGCGCCGGTCTGCGAGAAACAGCCCTCCGTGCCCACACCGTAGGCGATGTGCTTGACCGGGTTGTAGGCCAGCGGCTGGTGGGCCACGCCGCCGTGCCAGGTCGGGCAGGTCCGCTTCATCTCGTCGCGGTCGGCACGCAGGGCGCGCGCCTCGGGGTTGTAGATCTGCACGTCGAGAGTCGGGTCGTATTCGAGCGGCATGCCGGTGACGGGGTTCAGGCCGGCGGTCCAGTTCAGGTCGTTCACATACTTCGCGCCCTTGATGAAGCTGCCGTCGGTGCGGTCGAGCGTGTAGAAGAACCCGTTCCGGCCGTAGTGGGAGACCACCTTGCGCATCCGGCCGTCAATCTCGAGGTCGTACAGCATGTGCACGCCGACCTCGTCGTAGTCCCACGAATCGTTCGGGGTGTACTGGAAGTACCAGGCCAGCTCGCCGGTGTCGACGTCGAGCGCGATGGCGGAGTTGGTGTAGAGGTTGTCACCGGGCCGGAACTCCGGGTCATAGGCGGGCCACGGGTTGCCGGTCCCGACAATGTAGAGGTTGGTCTCGGGGTCGAAGGATCCGGTTTGCCAGATCCCGCCGCCGCCGGTCTTCCACGAGTTGTGATCGTCCTTCCAGGTCTCGCTGCCGGGCTGCCCGGGCTCCGGAACGACATACCAGCGCCAGAGCTCGTCGCCGGTGTCGACATCGAGCGCCGCCACCCAACCCCGGGTCCCACCGTCGCCGGCGCCGTTCTGGATGATGACCTTCCCGTTGGCGACCACCGGCGCGGTCAAGAACCGCTCGCGGCGACCAAACTCGTTGGTCCCGGCGACCTCCATGTCCCAGACGATCTCGCCGTCGTCGCGGTCGATGGCGATGACGCGGCCGTCGGGCAGGTTGGCCAGCACCTTGTCTTCCCAGAGCGCGATACCGCGCGAGCGCGAGGTGTTGCCCTCGTGGTCCACACCGGGGTCGGCGATCCAGACAAAGTCGCCGTAGTCCGGGTTGCGCGCGTCGATCTTGTAGACCGTGCCCCATCCATCGGTCGTGTACATGAACCCGTTGTCGATCAGCGGGTTCACCTCGCTCTCGGGTCCATTACGGCCGGTGTCCTGCATCCCACCGAGCGCCAGCGCCCACACCATCTGCAGATCCCCGACGTTCGCACGATTGATCTGGGTGAGCTTGGAATAGCGCGTCGAGCTGTAATCCCCGTTCATGATCAGCCAGTTCTGCGGCTCGTTCGCGGCGTTGATCAGCCGGTCTTTGTTGACCGTCAGGCTGTACTGCCCGTTGAGTGTGATCGCCGTCGCCACGACGACGAGGGCGCAGGCAAGGATGGTCTTCACCAAAAAGCGTTGGCGCATGGTCTGGTCTCCCCCTGAACGATTGGTCCGGATAGCTTACACCGAACCCATCAGCCGAGCATCGTCACCAGCGTCAACAGCACGCCCCCGGCGATCACCGACCCGAGCTGACCGGCCGTGTTGGCGCCCATCGCGTGCATCAGCACGTGGTTGGTGAAGTCCTCCTCCTGCGCCACTCTCTGAACCAGCCGCCCACTCATCGGGAACGCGCTGATGCCGGCCGCGCCGACGAGTGGGTTGACCTTGCCGCGTGTCACGATGGCGAGGACCTTGCCGAAGAGGAGGCCGGCCACGGTGTCGAGCACAAAGGCAAACAGGCCGAGACCCAGGATGTACAGCGTTTGGGTCTGGAGGAAGGTGTCGGCCTGCATGAGGCTGCCGACGGTGAGCCCGAGAAAGATGGTCGAGAGATTGGCGAGCTCGTTCGACGCGGTGTTTGCCAGCTGCGGGACGACGCCCGATTCCTTCAGCAGGCTGCCGAACATCAACGTGGCGATGAGCGGGGCCGAGGCCGGTACGAGCATCCCGACGACCACGGTCACCACGATTGGAAAGGCAATGACCGCGCCGCGCGGGACCGGGCGGGGGGCATACTCCATCCTGATTCGGCGTTCGGCGCGAGTCGTGAAGAGTCGCATCAGCGGCGGTTGAATGATCGGCACCAGGCTCATGTAGGAGTAGGCGGTCACCGCAATGGCCGGCAGCAGCTCGGGCGCGAGCAGGGACGAGACGTAGATGCTGGTCGGTCCGTCGATGGCCCCGATGACCGCGATTGAGGCGGCCTCGTTCAGCGGAAAGCCGATCATGGTCGCCAGGATGAGGGTGGCGAAGATGCCGAGCTGGCCCGCTGCGCCGAGAATGGCGAAGATCGGCTGCGACAGCAACGGGCGAAAATCCATCATCGCGCCGATGCCGATGAAGATGAAGAGCGGGAAGAGCTCGGTGTCGATACCAAACTCGATCAGGATGAAGAGCAGCCCCTCCGGCTGATTCATCGGTGAATTCGGGAGGTTGCCGAGCAACACGCCGAACCCGATCGGCAGCAGCAGCGTCGGTTCGTACTCCTTGGCGACGGCGAGGTAGATAAGCACACCACCTACCGCGAACATGAGGAGTGTGTCTGGGCCGATGGAGGGAATCATGATCTAGACGGGGCTTCGCGTCGAATTCTAGACGGGGCTGCGCCCCGAGCCCTCGCAGGTGCTACGCGGAGGCCCCGAAGCCCCACTCCGCACCCGCGAGGCGCGCATGTGCGCGCCTTGTTCCAAGATTGAGACAGGGCTGTCCATTACGTGGGGACGAAGGTGACAAGGGGTTCGCCCTGCACGACGCGACCGCCTTCGGCCACGTGCACCGTCGCGACGGTGCCTTCCCACGGCGACCGAATGACGTTCAACATCTTCATCGCTTCGAGTGTCACCAGCTCGTCGCCACGCGCGACGGTCTGCCCGGCGCTGACGGCGACCGACGCGACGACACCGGGAATCGGCGCGGTCATCGCTTGCGGGCTATCGACGGAGGCTGCTGTGTTCGGCGCCGTGAGCGGCGAGGGGGCATGCGCGACGTCCGATGGGGGCGGCGTCTCCTCGGCGCTGTCCTCGCGGTCGGCGCGGGCCGGCTCCACGTCGACCGAGAAGGCTACGCCGGAGAGCCGTGCGGTCACGGGACGGGCATGCGGATCGTCGATCTCGACATCGTAGATCCGACCGTCGATGGTGACCCGGTATCGCTTCACGACCGCATCCTTGCGCGAGCCTTTGGCTGACTGAGCCTGCGGGTGTGGTGCAATCGGCCCCAGCCAGACGCNGGAGCAGTAGCGAGTGCCGGCGTCGGCTCGGTGCCGGCGCATGCCACGGCGACGGCGAGCGCCACGGCGTGCTGCTGACGCTCCCGTTCCTCCTCTTCTTCGGCTCGCGTATCAACTCGCTGAGCGACCGGCGGCTCGTGTTCCTCCGGCGCCGGCGCCGGACGAAAGAGCCACTGCGCCGTCAGCAGATACATCAGACCGATCAGGCCGGCGAGCGCGATGAAGAGCAGTGCCGTGCCGATCGCCGAGATCTCCAGCACCGCCTCGAGTTGGGGCGTCATCACAGCGGGATATTGCCGTGTTTCTTCGGCACCGAGGCAGGCTGCTTGTCTTTGAGAAAATCGAGCGCGGCTGCCACCCGTGACCGGGTCTCGCGCGGATAGATGACATCGTCGATGTGTCCGGACGATGCGGCGACGAACGGCGAGTTGAACCGTTCCTGGAATTCGCCTTCGAGCCGAACCCGCTCGGCATCTCGGGTCGCCGGGGCCACCGCCGCCAGCTGCCGCGCGTACAAGATGCTCACCGCGCCCTTTGGGCCCATGACGGCGATTTCGGCCGTCGGCCACGCGAAACAGACGTCGGTCCGGATCATCTTGCTGCTCATNACGATGTAGGCGCCGCCGTACGCTTTTCGCAGCACGACGGAAACTTTCGGCACCGTCGCCTCGGCGTAGGCGTACACGATTTTCGCGCCATGACGGATGATGCCCTGATGCTCCTGGCCGGCGCCGGGCAGGAATCCCGGGCAATCGACCAATGTCAGGATCGGGATATTGAACGCGTCGGCGAATCGGATGAACCGGGCGATCTTGTCCGAGGCGTTGATGTCGAGCACGCCGGCCAGATAAGACGGCTGGTTGGCAACACACGCCACGACGCGGCCGCGGAGCCGCGCAAAGCCGACCACGGCGTTTGGCGCGAACGCGGCGTGGACTTCCAGGAACGAGTCGCGATCGGCAATCAGGCGGATGGCGTCCCGGACGTCGTATGCCATCTCGGTCGACGCGGGGAGCAGGCGGTCCAGTGCGTCGTCATCGGGTGCGAGCTGGTCGTCGAGCGTCAGCACCGGTGNGTCGTCGGCATTGTTCGACGGGAGGTAGCTCAGCAGCTGGCGCGTGAACTGAAATGCCCCGTTCTCGTCGTCGGCCACGAAGTGCGCGACGCCGGAGGTGGCGGCGTGGACCTCCGCGCCGCCCAGCGTCTCGACGTCGACCTCCTCGCCGGTCACCGTGCGAATGACGTCCGGACCGGTGATGAACATATAGCTGCTGCCACGGGTCATGACGACAAAATCGGTGAGTCCGGGGGAGTAGACGGCGCCGCCGGCGCAGGGTCCCAGCATGAGGCTGATCTGCGGTACGACCCCGCTGGCCTGCGTGTTGTGCCAAAAAAGATCGCCGAAGCCCGCCAGGCTCCAGACGCCTTCCTGGATGCGCGCGCCGACGGAATCGAGCAGCGCGATGATCGGCAGCCCCCCGCTGGTGGCCGATTCGAGGAGACGTCCCACTTTCTGGGCCTGGACTTCGGAGAACGACCCGCCCCGGACGGTGAAGTCTTGGGCGAAGATGGCGACGCGGCGTCCATCGATCAGGCCGAACCCGGTCACGACCCCGTCACCGGCATGCCGTTCCTTTTCGAGTCCGAAACCGGCGTGGCGATGTTCGACGTAGGGCGCAATTTCCTCAAACGAACCCGCGTCGAGGATCCGCTCGATACGCTCACGCGCGGTGAGCTTGCCGCGAGTATGCTGTGCATCGATCCGCTTTTGGCCGCCGCCGAGATGCGCCGCCGTCCGGCGTTCGGAGATGACGTCGCTCTTTCCGGCTACCGGGACGGGTGCCTCGTCTGGCGTTGGGGCCACATCGACTGGCGCCGTGGCGGCTTTATCTGACGCGTTGTCCCCGACAGACGGGCTTGTCTCGCCTGGCTGGCTATGCGGTCCGTCAGCCGGACCCGGTGTCTCCGTCGATGGGACGCTCGCCGGTGGACTCGGAAGACTGGTCGCCTCGCGTAACTGAGATTGAGCTGTTTCGATCGCCGACGTGTCGGACGACGCCTCGTCCAGACGTTTTCGGCGTGAAGCGCGACGTCGCCGGAATGCGCGCAAGGTCGCCAGCACGGCCGCGCCTGCCACGGTCGTCGTGATCGGAAAACCGAACAGCTTCTGAGAGGGCGTGTCGGATGCCGCCGCCTGATCGCGACTGCGTGGGGCCGAGCCGGTTGGCTCTGTGGGGCTACCGGTGGGGAGTTCTGGAGGCATACAACAACGTCACAGGCAGCAGACCGACATTTTTGTCCGGACCTGCTCACAATATGGTAACAAATCGCGCCGGTGTCGGTGAGGTCGTCACGTCGCGCACCTGGGGGCGCAGCCAATGCGACTCAGGCCCGCTCGGGATTTGCGCTCGCGGTTGCGTCCTTCTTGAGTGATAATTGGCCAAATCAAACGCACAGCGTCACGCGGCGGGTGTCCTCACTCGATAAACGGGAGAATGTACGTGCAGCATCGACCTTGTGCGTCAGTTGGTGTACTAGCCGCCATCATGGCGGTCTGTTTCACGGTTGCCGCTCCTGTCACCGGACAGGGGCCAGCCTCCCCGGTCAGCGGGGGCCAGGGGGGGGGCGCAACTCTACACGGCGCCGCGCACGCCAGACGGTCAGCCTGACCTCCAGGGTTTCTGGTCGAATCAGACGTATACGCCG
>PBRZ01000109.1 GCA_002726085.1 Acidobacteriota bacterium | reverse complement strand
GCGGGGCGTCGCGCTCGCCTACGTGTTCCCCAAGGACGACGCCATAGTGCTGGCCGACAAGGACGTCGAGTTCGTCACGAAGGTCGGAGACACGACGATCAAGAGAAAGTTCAAGCTCGAGGATATGGTCTACAACGACCAGCTCGAATTGTGATCACGCGACGTGTCGTGACAACGGGAAGTCGACCCGCATCTTGACGCTGGCCGCGCGACCTCTACTCCGTCCTCAGCGCCACCATCGGGTCGACCCGCATCGTGCAGCGAGCCGGGAGGAAGCAGGCGGCGAGCGCAGCCACCAGCAGCACCACCGAGACGATTGCGAAGGTCGACGGGTCGGTGGGCATCGTGTCGAACAGCAGGCTCGCCAGCACGCGGCTGAGCGCGAGCGCGCCGGCGAGCCCGAGGAGCAGACCGAGCATTACCATCGTCAGGCCCTGACGCATCACCATTCTGAGCAGACTCGCCGGCTCGGCGCCGAGCGCCATCCGTACGCCGAATTCGCGGGTCCGCTGGCTGACCGAGGTGGCCACCACCCCGGCGATCCCGGTTACGGTGATCACCAGAGCGAGGGCTGCGAAGATCGCCAGCAACATCATCGTCAGGCGCCTGGTCGCGAGCGTGTCGGTGCGTGCCTGTTCCAGGGTAGAGAAGCTCTCGACCGGCTGCTCGGCGTCTACGTCGTGGACCGCTTCGCGAACTTCTGTGGCAAGCGAGAGCGGATCCATGCGAGCCCGCACCAGGATCCGAGTCGCGCCCGAGACCTGGAGAAACGGCCGATACAGCGCATCGGGTGGATCGCTGTCGAGTCCGCTGTATCGCACGTCGCCGACAACGCCCACAATCGTCAACCAGTCGCGTCCCCCGTTCAATGTGACTCGGCGGTCGACCGGGTCGCTGTCGGGCCAGTGCCGCTGGGCCAGGGAGCGGCTGATGATCGCGACACCGAGCCCTTCCTCGTCATCGAGGTTGGTGAACGCCCGTCCTGACAGCAGCCCGACCCCGATCGTTTCGAAGTAGCCGGGGCTGGCGACCCGCTGCTCGAGCTCCGGACGCAGGTTCGGGTCCTCGTAGCGTCGTCCTTCGATCTCGAACGCCTGCTGTCGGGCCGGCTGACCCTCGAGCGGCACGTCGCTCGCCGCCGCCGCCGACAGCACGCCGGGACGGCTCTCGATCCGTTCGAGCACACCGGTGAACAGGCGCCGTCGGCTCTCGGGAGTGCGGTACTTGGACCAGTTGGGGAATACCTCGGCCGTGAGAACGTTTTCGGGCCTGAACCCCGGGTCTACCTGTTGGAGCTTGTAGAAGCTGGCCAGCAGGAGACCGGCGCCAACGAGCAGCATGAACGACACCGCCACCTGTGCGACCGTCAGCACGTTGCGGAACCAGTGCACGGTGCCGGAGTCGGTCGTCTGCGCGCCGCCCTCCTTCAGCGCGGTGGTGACGTTGGCGCGGGCCGACAGCGCCGGTGCGATGCCAAACGCCAGCCCCGTGGCGACAGCCAGCGCGAGCGTGAAGGCGAGCACCCAGCCGTCGATCGAGATTTGACTCGTCCGGGGCGTGAGCATTCCGGCGAACGACACCAGCAGGTCGAGACCCGCCCAGGCAAGCACCAGACCCAGTCCGCCCCCGACGACAGCCAGGAGCGTGGTCTCGGTGAGCACCTGTGCCAGAATCCGTCCACGCCCGGCGCCGAGTGCGGACCTGAGCGCCAGCTCACGCTCACGCCCCAGCATTCGCGCCAGTGTGAGGTTGGCGACGTTGGCGCAGGCGATCAGGAGCACCAGCCCGGTGGTGCCCAGCAGAACCAGCAACATCGGGCGCGCGCTGCTGGTCAGTGCCTCAGTGAGTGGTGCCGTGACGGCGGTGTAACCGGAATCCGGCTCGTAGACGTCCGGATAATCTTGCTGGAGCCTTCCGGCGACCGTTGCCAGGTCGGTCCCGAATCGTTCGACGGTCACCCCATCCTGCAACCGGCCGAACGCGGTCATGCCGCGGAACGCGGTGCGGTCCTCGTGCATCCGTGCCTCGCCACGAGCTCGGAACGGGCAGGCAGAGGTTGGCATGTAGACATCGTTGTCTCGCGGGTACTGCGGAATCGGCGGAAGGACGCCCACGACCGTGTGCGGCCGGTCGTTCATCTCGAACACCGCACCCACGACGTTCGGGTCGCCGCCAAACCGCTGCTGCCAGTACGGATAGCTCAGAACCAGCACCGCTTCGGCGCCCAGGTCGTCGTCGGTCTCGACGAACGATCGGCCGAGGAGCGCCTGCACACCGAGCACATCGAAGAAGTTCGACGAGACCACCCCGGTCAGCACCCGGTCCGGCTCGCCGCGATTGAGGAGCGTGAACGACATGCCGTGGTACTCGACAAAGCCGTCCAGGGTTTCGAGCTGGTCTCGATAGTCGATGATTTCCTTAACCGAGAATGGAATGTTCTCGGCGCCGGCCCGCATCGCCGATTGCCGCGCCAGCACCAGTTCGTGACCGTCCTGGTAGGGCAGCGGGCGCAATAGCACGCCGTTGACGACGCTGAAGATTGCGGTATTGGCCCCGATGCCGAGCGCCAGGGTTATGACGACCAGCAGACTGTAACCAGGGCTGCGCCACAGCGTGCGCATGCCATATCGCACTTCCCGGATGAGCCTGTCTAGCGCAGGCCCTCCATGGCCGCGCGAGCGGAGGCTTTCGTCGCCTTGCTGCATGCCGGAATTATCGCCCGCCCGCGGCAGGAGAACAATGCCGGTCGTCAGTTGCCGTTCATGCGGTCGCCGTCAAAATCCAAGGAGGTGACCTGGCCCGGGAGAATTTCCACCGTGCTGGTCGTTCGCGCCCCATCGATTGGGTTCACCAGGTCGACCTGATAGGAGCCTGGCGCCAGCGGGAGCTCCCCGTCGTCAGAGGTGCCGATGGCTCGCCCGTCGACGTGCACCTCGAGCTCGACCTCCGACGAGACCGCTAGCGAACCGGGAAAGATCGCCTCGCTGAATTGAGTTCGGCGACCGGGGCGAATCCTCACTTGGCGCTGCACCTGGCCAATCGGGCTCACAAACGTCAGCTCGTGGCGGCCGGCGCGCAGGACGAGCTGGGCCGGCGTGACGCCCTGTTGCTCGCCGTCGACATAGAGCTTGATGCCCGACGGCGTGGACGTGACGTCGAGCTGCCCGACCAATGGGGCTGGTCCTGGCGCGGTGCGGGACGCGGTGATGTCGGCTGCCAGGAGCCGTCCGATCGTATTGGCAGCCATCGTCTGCAGGCCTGCCGGGGTCCAGATGGCGATGCACGTAAGCAGCACCAGCATCAGCAGCAGAAGCAAGACCCGCAATCGGGGATTTTTCGGCGCGGCCTGAACCCGTGAGGGAATAACGCCCCCGGTCGTGGCAAAGGACCAGTCGCTCTCACGGGGTGCGGCATGGCGACGCCCGTCGCGAGTCACGCTGCTCGCCAGCGGTTCTAGCGCAATAGCCGGTTCCCTCGTCGACTCCCGGCTGCGGTCAGTCGGTCGCCCCGACTTGTTGTGGTCGCTGGGTGATTCCTGGCCGCTGTTGTTGGAAGGTGAGCGCAACTCGCTGCCGGGTCCAACCCTCCATTGGGCCACTCCCTTCTTCCGTTCATATCCTGACTCGGCCATCATTCGTCCTCGTGTCACGCGGCTGGCGCGACCTGGCAATCCTGGAGAACGCAAGGGCCGTGCCTCCGCCACGGTCCGGCTCCACGCAGCGGTTGTCGCCAGCCTTCAAGGGGTCGGAAGGGTGTCGTTGATACCTGGCATTCCGTCAGTCCCACGCGCTCGATTACGATTTCGTGTTCGTAGCCACATAAATGATGGAAATGTCAGCCTGATACAGATGAACAAAGCACAACGTGGTCGTCATAAGCACTTCGTGATCTATAGGTCTGACAGCCTCAAGGGTCCAGGAAGTTCGTCGTGGCCGCGGGACGGTCACCGAAAAACCATCTGCATGGGCTCGCATCGTGTAAGGATCATTAAGCTTCAAGGAGCAGAGTCGATGTCAATGACGTTTCGTGTGCTGGTCATGGTCGGTGCCCTGGGGATGCCCATGGCGATCTCCTCGGTGGCGCAGCCACTCGACCACGCAACACTGGCCGCGATTCGGGACGAAGGGCTGCGCGGCTCGCAGGCGATGGAACACATCAGCTGGTTGAGCGACGTCTATGGTCCTCGTGTTACCGGCACCCCCGCTATCGAACAGGCCAGGGTCTGGACGATGGAGAAGTTGCGCGAGTGGGGCCTGGCGAATGTGCACGAAGAGCGCTTCGCGTTCGGGCATGGCTGGTCGCTGGTCCGGTTCCACGCGCACATGATCGAGCCTCAGGTGATGCCGCTCATCGGCTACCCGAAGTCGTGGTCGTCGAGCACGGATGGCACGGTGACGGCCGTGGTGACGCGTGTCGACATCCAGTCGGACCGGGACTTGGATACCTATCGCGGGCGCCTGCGCGGCAAGATTGTGCTGCCACAGGCTGGGCGAGAGGTCCGGTTGCTCGAGGGTGACGTGGTGTTGCGGATGACCGAGGAGCAGCTCGACGAGGCCAGCCGGACCCAGGTGCCACCAGCGACCACGGAGCCACGCCGCTCCGATGGGCCGTCGTTTGCTGACCGTCTGCAGCAGTTTTATCTGGACGAGGGGGTCGTCGCGGTGCTGGACCGCGGCAGCGATGGTTTCATGACCGGTGCCGGGAGCGGGCTGCCCTATCAGACCCAGCGCACCGATGGAGGCACCATCTTCGTTGGACGCGGGGGGCCGCGCGGCGAAAACGCCGGAACCCGGGTGCCGTCCGTGACCTTGGCCGTGGAGCACTACAACCGGATGGTCAGGATCCTGGACAAGAGTCTCCCGGTGCGGGTGGAGCTGCACGTCGAAACGCAGTTTCACGCCGAGACCGACGCTGTCGCGCAGATGAACGCCTTCAATGTCCTCGCCGAGATTCCAGGGACCGATCTGGCCGACCAGGTGGTGATGATCGGCGCCCACTTCGACACCACCCACGCCGGGACCGGCGCGACCGACAACGCGGCCGGCGTGGCGGCGATGATGGAGGTCATGCGGATTTTGCAGGCTGTCGAGGCTCGACCGCGACGAACCATCCGACTCGCGCTATGGGGCGCCGAAGAGCAGGGCCTGCTGGGCTCTCGCGAGCATGTTCGGCGGCATCTTGGCGACCGGGACACCATGCGGTTGCGTCCGGCGCACGAGACGCTGTCGGGCTACTTCAATCTCGACAACGGCTCCGGCAGACTGCGGGGCATCTGGCTGCAGGAGAACTTCGCGGTCGCGCCGGTCTTCGAGGAGTGGATCGCGTCTATGAGCGATTTGGGAGTGACCACGCTGGGACCACGGAGTGTCTCCGGCACCGATCACGTGTCGTTCGACGAGGTGGGTCTGCCCGGTTTTCAGTTCATACAGGACCGGCTGGAATACAACTCCCGCACGCACCACTCGAACATGGACGTGGTCGATCGTGTGCAGCGCGACGACGTAGTACAGATGGCGGTGGTCGCGGCGAGCTTTGCCTACAACACCGCAATGCGCGACGAGTTGCTGCCCCGAAAGGCGGTACCGCGGGTCGATCGGTGAGGTGTCGACGCCGAGCGAAAGGCCGGGCAGCCAGGCCGGACCGGCGCCGTCCGGCGCCGATCTCGGATCCGACTGTGTCACGCCACCGTCCTACGTAAGGATCGTGTGAGCGTGACGGCTGAGAAACACAGGGGGACAGGCGGATGGCGATACGGACACTGACGATGCTGGCGGGTGTGTTGCCGATGATGATGCTGACGGCGTGTGGCGGCGACCACGTCGAGTCACTGGTGTATTACTTCCCGATGATGGAGGGCAAGGAGACCGAGCTGCGACTGCACTGGGGTGAGACGGTCGTCCCGATGCTGATCACGGTGCCGTAGGGAACATGCGCGAGGAGTCAGAAGGCAGGAGGCAGGAGACAGGAGGGCGGTCGGAGTCCGCTTTGTCGCGTCGGGACTTTCTCCGCTCCTCGGCGGTTGGCGGTGCTCTGGCGATCACCGGGCCGGTAGCCTGTGGACTGGCGCCACCGTCACCGGTCGCCGACACCCCGGTCGGCGACTTCGCGCTCGAAGAGACAACGATCGCCGCGCTGGGGGAGGGGATGACGAGCGGCGAGTGGACCGCCCGCTCGATCACCGAAGCCTATCTGACTCGTATCGAGCAGCTCAATCTTCAGGGGCCGTTGCTGCGTGCCGTGCTCGAGACCAACCCGGATGCTCTCGTCATTGCCGACGAGCTCGACCGCGAGCGTCGAGCCCAGGGAGCCCGTGGCCCGCTGCACGGCGTGCCGATCGTGCTCAAGGACAACATCGACACCGGCGACCGGATGACCACGACCGCCGGCTCGCTGGCACTGAGTGGCTGGGTGCCCCCGCAAGACTCCACCGTCGCCGCCCGGCTGCGGGCGGCTGGGGCGGTGCTGCTCGCCAAGGCGAACCTGAGCGAATGGGCCAACTTTCGCTCGACCCGGTCGTCGAGCGGCTGGAGTGGTCGCGGCGGCCAGTGCCGGAACCCGTATGTGCTCGACCGGAACCCCTGTGGCTCGAGCTCCGGATCCGGAGTGGCCGTGTCGGCCAACCTGGCGGCGGTGGCCATCGGAACCGAGACCGACGGATCGGTCGTGTGTCCGTCGTCAGCCAACGGCATCGTGGGCATCAAGCCGACGGTTGGGTTGGTCAGTCGGGCTGGGGTGATACCGATCTCGCACACGCAGGATACGGCCGGTCCGATGGCGCGTACGGTGCGCGATGCGGCGATGGTGCTGGGAGCGATGGCCGGAGCGGACCCGAGGGACCCGGCCACTGCGGAGAGCGAGACGCGCGGGCTCGCTGACTACACCCCGTTTCTCGAGGCGAACGGGCTCGAGGGCATGCGGGTCGGCGTGGCGCGTCGCTTTCTTGGTTTCCACGACGGGGTAGACCAGATCGTCGAGCGTGCGATCGCGGCGATGCGCGCGGCTGGCGCCGTCATCGTAGATCCGGTCGATCTACGACCCAGTGGGCGCCCGGCCGCAGGCGACGTCGTCACGAGCATGGGCGCTGCGGAAACCGAGGTGCTGCTGTATGAGTTCAAAGCCGATTTGAACGCCTATCTCGCGGCGCGCGGGCCCGACGCCGAGGTGCGTTCTCTTGCGGACCTCATTGCCTTCAATGAACGCAACGCGACGGACGAGATGGCGTACTTCGGTCAGGAACGGCTGCTTGCTGCCGAGGAGAAAGGGCCGCTTTCAGAACCGAGGTATCTGGCGGCGCTGGCCGCCGCCCGTCGCCTGTCGCGCGCGGATGGAATCGATCGAACCATGGACGATCACGAGCTCGATGCCATCATCGGACCTACCGGGGGACCTGCTTGGGTAACCGATCTGGTCAACGGCGACCATTTCGGTGGGAGCAGTTCGGGGTACCCGGCCGTGGCCGGGTACCCGAACATCACGGTGCCGGCCGGTGAGGTGCATGGCCTCCCGGTCGGTTTGTCGTTCTTCGGGCGCGCCTGGAGTGAGCCGACGCTCATCCGGATCGCCTACAGCTTCGAGCAGACCACGCGGGCACGCCGTGTGCCCCGTTTTCTCCCGACCCTCGCCTAGCAGCCCGTGGCAAAAGCCCCGCTGCATTCAACTGGCGCTGGAATCCGTCTGCCGGCGTTACTTCTCGCTCAAATACTGCCGGTATTTTCCCTCGTCGTGCCTTGTCAGTCGGCTCCTGCGCCACTTTCGGTGCAACGCGGGGTTTCACCACTAGCGCGTCAGTAACGCTCGTCGTCGCTCTGCGGCGCCATAGGCCAGACCTCCGACGGCTCGCCGTCGACCGTCGATCCGGCATGCATGATAGTCGTCGCCATCTGGAGGAATGGCAGCGGAAAGCTCAGTGTCGGCGTCGACACCTGGTCGAGCGCTTCGACCTGTCGGTCGTCGAGCGTTACGGCCAGCCCTGCCAGGTTCTGCTCGAGCTGCTCCATCGTGCGGGCGCCGATAATGGTGGAATCGACCTCCGGTTTTGTCTGCACCCACGCCAGCGCGACGGCTGCCGGCGTCGTGTCGACCTCACCTGCGATGCGCACGAGCTCGTCAATGATCCCGAACGTCCGCTCGTCGAGATACGCCGTGACCCGCTCACCACGCCCGGGCTTCGCATCCTTCACGTTCTCGCGAGTGTATTTGCCGGTCAGGACGCCACCCCGCAGCGGCGACCACGGTGTCACTCCGAGACCGAGCTCTTGCGCCATCGGGATGAGCTCGCCCTCAACCGTGCGCTCGATCAGCGAGTATTCGATCTGCAGTGCGACGAGCGGAGTCCATCCGCGAAAGCTCGCCGTCACCTGGGCCTGTGCCACCTTCCACGCGGGTGTGTCGGAGAAGCCGATGTAGCACACCTTTCCGGCGGCGACGAGGTCGTCGAGCGCGCGCAGCGTCTCTTCAATTGGCGTGAACCGGTCCCACAAGTGCATCCAGTACAGGTCGATATAGTCGGTCTGCAGCCGTCGGAGCGATTCGTTACACGCCGCCGTCACCGACTTTCGGCTGGCGCCCCCAGCGTTCGGGTCTGGCGGAAAGAGGTTAGCGAAGAACTTCGTGGCGATCACGAGGTTGTCACGCCGTAGGCCCCGCTGGTGCACGTAATCGCCGATGATCTTTTCCGAGTGTCCCTTGGTGTAGGCGTTGGCGGTGTCAAGGAAGTTTCCCCCCTGTTCGATGTAGCGCGTCAAGATCGCTTCGGCATCCGGCACGGTGGAGCCCCAGCCCCAGTCGTCGCCAAATGTCATGGCGCCGAGGCAGAAGGGGCTGACCCGCAGGCCAGACCGTCCGAGCGTGACGTAGTGGTCCAACGACATTCGTGCTCCTTTGCGACAGATCGCGGTAAAGGTGAACCGGCAATGACGGGAGAACGGTGGCCTCGTGCGACAGGACCCAGGGCTATTCGTAATACCCCTTCGTGATCACGCCCTTCTCCTTGCCGTCCACACTGCCGTCTCGCAACCATTGCAGTGATGCGTCAAAGAGTATCGGTGCGTTGATTTCCCACATGGCGTTATGGGACGCGCAGCCAAGGTCGAGCAGGATCTTCTGCTCGGCCCCCAGGTCTTCATACATCTCGGTGACCCGCGCGGCGGAGACCTGACGGTCGTGAATTCCGGCCACCAGTAGCATGGCGTTCTTCGTATTGGCAACGGCGTCCTGGCCCCAGCCCCATGTTGAGGTTCTGGGGGCTCGTCGCACACCCGTTCCCCAGGTGGCACCAACCGGATCGGACTCGAGCATCGCGCCCCACACGGCAGCACTGACGGCCGGGTCGTATTGATCGGTGCACCCGACCTGACGGTTCCAGCCGCTCGTGAAATCGTCATGCGATTGCTTGGTGAACGCCACGCCAGGCACCGGAATGCTGGCCGGCGGCTCGGCAGAGCGATTCCGGTTGTAAGCGGGCGCCAACAAGACGAGTCTCTCGACTTTTTCAGGGTGGCGTGCCGTGTAGCCGGCGGCGCGTGGACCACCCAGCGACCAGGCGACCAGATGCACTGCTTGCACATTACGCAGGTCACGCAGATAGTCCACAACGGCGTCGATGTCATGCCAGTCAGATTCAATCGTGGTGGCGCCGAACTCATAGCTGGGCGCACAGGGTGCATCCAGCACAGTGGGAATGAACGCAGCCTGTTGCTGCTCGGAGAGGTTGCAGATGTCGTTCATCACGTGCGGCCGGGTTGATCGTCCGTAGCCGGTCGTGTCCATGGCGAAGGTGTCAAACCCGGCGTCGGCCAGGTAGGTCATCCAGCTGTAGCCCTCCAATGGCACATCGAAGGCCACCTCGGCGGGCGTGCCTGCGCCGTGCACGAAGAGCACGACCTGACCCGCGAGATTGCTCCCGCGCAGCGGCGTGGTCGGCAAGGTTCGCTCCCGCACATAGATCTGCGCGGTCTGCCCCTCCATCGATGGGGCCGTCGAGACCACCGGTACGTAGTGATCGACCTGGAGCGCCGTCTCTTGCGCGTCAAGCTCCTGGGTGGCCAGCAGGACTGATAGTGCGGCGGTGGTGACGATGTGGGATGTGCGTGTTTTCATGGGAACTAGAATTCGGGTGCCACGCATGACCTGGCGGCCCGTGACTCGTGCATGGTGATTGTCAGTATCTCGGTGTCTCGTTATCGCCGCAGCGCGAAGACCCAGATCACGCCGCCCTGGGGCACCTGGATGTTGCGCTCGAGGTGGGTGTTCACGGCGCGCTGCATGCCCTGGGCGTCGACACCCCAGCCCGACTGCACGGCGATGTACTGCACGCCGTCGATGGCGTAGGACGACGGCACGCCGGTGACCCCCGAGTTCGTCCGTTGCTCCCAGAGCAGGTCGCCCGTCTCGGCGTCGAACGCCCGGAAGTAGCGGTCGTGGGTGCCGCCGGAGAAGACGAGGCCGCCGCCGGTCGTCAGAATCGGTCCCCAGTTCTGCGACTCGGGGAACTCGTGGGTCCAGACCTGCTCGCCGGTCGAGAGGTCCCACGCCTGGATCTCGCCCACGTGGTCGGCGCCGTCGGACACGAAGACCTGCGATGACGCGCCCGTGTAGCTGGCGCCGGGTCGATACTCGACCTCCCGCCCCACCATCGTCGAGCAGAGGTTCTCGTTGGCAGGAATGTAGAGATACCCGGTCTGGGGGCTGTAGGCAGCCGGTGGCCAGTCTTTGCCGCCCCAGAGCGAAGGACAGAAGGTGGCCGGCTTGTTCGTGCCCGGCTTCCGCTCGGAGTCATATTCTGGCCGTCCGGTTACCGGGTCGATCGAGAGGAACACGTTCTGGTCCACGTAGGGATTCGCGTCGACGAAGTTGATGGCGTTCGCCTCGCGCTCGAGCAGCCAGAGATAACCGTTGCGCGCGGGGTGCACAAGCGACTTGATGGTCCGGCCGTCGCGGGGCACGTCGATCAGCAGCGGTGCCGACACCTCGTCCCAGTCCCAGGAGCCGTTGTGGTGATACTGGTGATACGCCTTCAGCTCGCCGGTGTCGGCATCGAAGGCGACCACCGAGTTCGTGTAGAGGTTGTCACCCGGTCGCTGGTCGCCGATCCACGGTCCCGGGTTGCCGGTTCCCCAGTAGGTCAGATTCAGCTCGGGGTCGAACGATCCGGTGATCCAGATCGACGCGCCGCCGGTCTGCCAGGTGTCGCCGGGCCAGGTCTCGTTGCCGGGCTCGCCGGGGCCGGGCACCGTGTGCGACCGCCAGACCTCCTGCCCGGTGTCGGCATCGTAGGCGGCGACGAAGCCGCGAATGCCCCGTTCGCCGCCCGACGCGCCCACCAGCACCTTGCCGTTGGCGATGAGCGGCGCCATCGTCATGTAGTACCCGCTGCGGTAGTCGGCCACCGAGGCTTCCCATTCGACGTCGCCGGTCCGCGCATCGAGCGCCACCACGAAGGCGTCGTGGGTCGTGTAGAAGACCCGGTCGCCGTACAGCCCGACGCCCCGATTGGTCCAGTGCGCTCGTAAGGTGCCTTCGGGTAGCTGCTTGCGGTATCGCCAGATCAGCTCGCCGCTTCGAGCGTCAACGGCGAGCACCTGGTCTTCGGGCGTGGTGACGAACATGATGCCGTCGTTGACGATCGGCGGCGACTGGTGACCCGACGTCACCCCGGTCGACAGCGTCCACACCGGTTCCAGGGTGGCGACGTTGTCCTTCGTGATCTGGTCGAGAGGGCTGTAGCCCCAGCTGTCGTACGTCCCTCGGTACATCAGCCAGTCCTCGGGGGCGGGCGACCGCAGCCGCTCGTCGGTGACTGCCGTGTACTCCACATCCGGCTCCTGCGCGGTCGTCCGCTGGATTCCCAGCCCCGCGACCACAACGCCAGCGAACACAATCGCGATGCTTTGCTTGATGGATAGTCTCACCTTGTTCTCCCCTTGCCTTGACGAGAGTGTACTCCGGCTTGACCGATGACCGCTGGTAGGAAGTCGTATCTGTGGTATCAGTGAGGCCGATTCGTCGCCGACCGCGACGCTGTCAGCCACGCCGTTCACCCAGTGACACCTGCGAGAGAAATCTTGCAGATCAAAACGCTGCTCGATGAGGCGATCGACGCCTGGAGCGATGCCCGTCAGGGTGTCATTGCCGAGGCCCGGAACATTCCGCCCATCGCCTTCGGCTACCGTCCGGCGAAGGAGTGTCACCACGCGCAGATTGCGCTGTATGCTCGGATGCAGGGCCGAACGCCGGCCCTGACCCGGTTGATCGAAGGCGGCTAGCGTCGTCTTCGAGTGCCGGCGCGCCGCTATTTTTCCCCGGTATAGCGGTAGACCACCGGATCGGCGCCTAGCGTGCCTTCGAGTCCGGCGGGTAAGGTGTTCGGCGCGAATCCGGATTGGCCTTCGAGCGTGGTGGTGCTGCCATTCATCGTCAGCTTGACGTTGACGTTCTCCTTGAGGCACCCGACATTGAAAACGGCCGGGTCGTGCGGTGGTACCGCATCGTTCAGGACACGGAGATCGCCGACGAAGGTCATCATCGGCTGCCGGCGACCAGGAAGATCAACGGCTCTCAGTTCCTTCGACGCGAGTGTGACGCTCTCCGTCGTGCGATCGAAGATCACATCCGGCGGAAAACCGGCAATCCTGACTTCGTAGCTGTCCGACGTGAGGGGAGAGAAGCTGTAGGTGCCGTCTTGACCGGTGGTCTGCGGTGGATGCGTGACGGTCAGGGTTGAGAGCCGCACAGAGACCCCGCTGAAGGGCGTTCCGTCGACTGAGACCTGACCGCGGACCGCAAATCCAGACGGGTCGTCCGCGGGACCTAACGGGTTCGCCGGGTCGCGGCCGCATTCCCCCGGCGGAGAAGGCGAGCACCGCACCAATTGCGGCGATGACGTTGATAAGGCGATTTCGCGGCGAGACCGTGTGTCGAGGGACGGTGTGGGTTGTCGCTACTGGCTGCGGCGTGATGCGCGTCACTGCTCCTCGTGCTCGGATGGATTGCCGGTCTTCTTCACGTAGGTGTTGGCCCAGTTCAGCATCTCGGCGACGGTGTGCAGGACTGACTCGCGCGCGGCGTAGCCGTGCGACTCGTGCGGCAACGTGACGTAGCGAACCGTGGCGCCATGGCCCTTGAGTGCCATGTACATCCGGGCCGACTGGATCGGAAACGTCCCGGAGTTGTTGTCGGCCTCGCCGTGCGTCAGCAGGATCGGTTCGTTGATCTTGTCGGCATGGAAGAACGGCGACATCGCCGCGTAGATGTCGGTTGCCTCCCAGAAGGTGCGGCGCTCGTTCTGAAACCCGAATGGTGTCAGCGACCGGTTGTAGGCGCCGCTACGGGCGATGCCCATCTGGAACAGGTCGGAGTGGGCGAGCAGGTTGGCCGTCATGAACGCGCCGTAGCTGTGCCCCCCCACACCGATCGTGTCGCGGTCGGTGACCCCCATATCGACGACCTTGTCCACCGCCGCCTGAGCGCTCGCCACGAGCTGCTCTAGGTACGTGTCGTTGGCGGTCTCGCCCTTGCCGACGATCGGCATCGTAGGGCCATCGAAAATGGCGAAGCCCTGGGTTAGCAGCAGCAGGTGTGAGGCGCCGCGGATCGCCGTGAACCGGTTGTCCGAGCCGGTGACCTGTCCAGCGAGCTGCGGGTCGACGAACTCACGCGGATAGGCCCACATTACCATCGGGACACGCTCACCCTCGCGATAGCCGGGCGGCATGTAGAGCGTGCCGGACAGCTGCACGCCGTCGGCGCGCTCGTAGGTCACCAGCTCCTTCGAGATGCCAGTCAGCTGCGGCGCCGGGTCCGGGAAGCTCGTGATCGTCCGTATGCTGCCGCCGGCGGTGTCGCGGACGTAGTAGTTCGGTGGCTCGACCCGCGTTTCCCGACGCGTGAGCACCGACCGTCCGTCGTCGGACAGCACCGCGGCCACCACCTCGTAGGCGTCGTCGGCGCTCTGGAACAGCCGTTCTGTTTCAAATGAGCGCAGATCGAGGCGGTCGAGGAACGGGCGGTCACCGTTGGGTGATGCACCAGTGCCGGTCAGATGGATGGCATTCCCGGTCTGGCGAATCACACGCCCACCCGGCCGCGGGGCGGTGATCGGGCCGCCGGGGTTGGCGTAACGGTCTTCCGAGCTGCGGTCCCAGAGTCTGCGGGGTTCGGCACCGGCGGCCAGAACCCAGGTACGGGTCCAGCGGCTCGGCCGATCGTTCTCGGTCAGCAGGGCCGTGCCGTCCTCGGTCCAGGTAATCCCTCCGTACCGGAACTCGGTCAGGGCCAGCTCGTTCGGTTCGCCGTTAAAGGGGGCCATGTGTGAGAAGACTTGGTCACGGTGAGGCACAGAGCGCCGCGGGTCGCCGCCGTCCTGCGCTTCGACCCAGACCAGCGTGTGTGGTTCGGTCGGGTTCCAGACGTAGCTGCGGGGGCCGGTCGGCACGCCGCCAATTGGGACCGCGTCGGCCAAGGGTAGTCGCGCGACCTGCGCGACGATCTCGCCGCTGCCGTTTCGAATGGTGACGTCCTTCGGGAAGCTGCGGGCGGTGACCAGCCAGGAAAACGGCCGTTCGACTTCGACTATCAGGAAATACTGTCCGCTGGGAGACGCGCTCACCTGCTGGTAGAGCCCAGGTCGACCGATCGGGGTCCGGCGACCGGTGGCAATTTCGATCGTGGCGACCTGGCTCGTGAAGTAGTACTCGAACAGCGCCTCGTCGTGGGCGTTCTGCAACAGGTCCTGGTAGGTGCGGATCGGCGCCGCGCTGCCCAGGTGCTCCTGGATGTTCGGTGCGGCCGGGACATCGGGCGCTGTGGCCGGTGCGCCGCGCGCCGACGCCTTGAAAGTGCAGACGACCGTGGCGTTCTCGTCCAGCCAGTCGCACGGGTCACCCCAGGCGGCGTTGATCGAGGCGTCGCTGAGAGGCCGCGCGGCCCCGGTGGCGGTCTCCATCATCCACACCTCGATACCGTTGTATCGGGTCAGCGTGAAGATCAGCCGTGAGCCATCCGGCGAGAACTCGACCCGGCCCAGCGACGTCTCCCTCGGCGCATCGAACGCCTGTTCCTCCCCGTCACTGATCCGCTTCAGCGTGATCCGAGTGATTCCGGCCGCAGTGTGCGGGCCGTTGGTCCGTGGGTTCAGCCGGTAGCCGGCCAGCCGCAGCATCGGCTCCGCCAGCTCGGCGATCGACGGCATCGCCGGGCGCGAAAGTAGGGCGACCGTGTCACCCTTCGGGCTGACCACCACCTGAGGGCTCCGCGGCGCATCCAGTATGTCGACGATGTCTTGCGGCGGGGTCAGATACCCCGTTGCCTCCTGAGCGACAGCTGGAGACCCGGTCATCAGGGCGCCAGACAGCGCGGCCGCGACCAGTACGACGGCTGGCAAGTGTGTTCGGCGCATAAGACTCTCCTGGGACATTCGCGCAACCCGCGCCCCGTCGCGGGGCAGTGGTTTTCGGTTCGTCCGATTACTCTAGCCGCGGTGCCCACAGGAATCCACCTCCGAGAGCGGCCGAAGCCCACAGCCGGGCCGCCCCTCGGCCCTCAGCAGCCGGCTGCACCTTCAATGACCTCGCAGGCGATCCTCAGCCCGTTGACTTTCGTCAGCCTCTTCGCCAGCGTTCGACAGCGCCCCGCTGTCTCGGTCGATTCGAGTAGCTGCTCGAGCTCATGCGCCACGGTCTGACCGGTGACGTGCGCTGCCGGCAGTACCCGCGCGACACCCAGTTCGCGTAGCCGGTCGGCGTTGTCCGGTTGGTCGAAGGTCATCGGCGTTACCAGATGCGGTACGCCGGCCGCAAGCGCCTGCGCCGCCGACCCGATGCCGCCGTGATGGACCAGCGCCGCGGCTCGGGGCAGTACCTCGCTGAACGGTATATAGGCGACGTGACGCACACCGTCAGGCATTGCCGCCGGCAGCTGGTCTTGATAGCGGGTCAGCAACAGTCCGCGTCGTCCCAGCCGTCCGCAGGCATCGGCCGCTGCGTGGAAGAACCGTTTCGCCTGACGGTTTCCGGAACCAGCCACGAACACGACCGGTGGGTCTCCTGCGTCGAGAAACGCCACGGCCTCGGCCGGCACATCGGTTGCGTCTCGCTCGTCATAGAGCGGGAACCCGGTCAGGCGCACCTGTGGTGGCCAGTCCGGCTGTGCCGGCGCGAACCAATCGGGAAACATCCCGATGGTACAGCTCGGAGAGTGCCACCATTGGCTGGTGATGTGTCTGGCTCGTCCCAGACCGAGCTCCAGGCGATGAGCGTTGACTGCGTCGTCGAGTACATGGTCGGCCGCCAGATCGGTTAGCGCGAACAGGATCCGCTTAACCGCCAGGGGCAGCGAGTTGACCCGCAGCAGTGCCGGATGCAGCACCGGTGACCGGTGGACGCTGTGGAAGCAGCTCGGCTGGAGATGGGCCGTGACGAGTCGAATCCCCAAAGTTTCCTGTGCGGTCCGAGCGGCGAAGGCCAGCCCGGGCGCAATGACGACGGTGTCGTCGCCGACGCCGTGCTCTTGCACGAGGCGATACAGATCCGCTGATGCGGCCCGCACGGCGCCCGCTATGACGTTCAGCCCCTTCCGGCGGTGCCACAGGTTCGGATGGGCGGTGACCGTCTCATACTGCTCGACCGTGCCAACCGGAATGAGCCGGAGACCGAGGCGATCGATCAAGGGGCGGAAGTACGCGTTCGTGGCGATGGTCACGTCGTGGCCGCGGTCGCGCAGCGCGAGCGCCAGCCCGACATAGGGGTGTACGTCGCCGGCGCTGCCGACAGGAATCAACAGGGCGCGCATCGTGGCTGGGGGCCGTCCCCGCGGCCGATCTTGGCGGGGCCGTTCTTCTCACACTATAATCGGGTTCCCTCGACGGACGTGGCCGGAGCACCAGCCGCCAGGTTTCCTCAACGTCACCCGATGAGCACCATCAACCACCTTCTGTTCGTGTGTGCCGGCAACATCTGTCGGAGCCCCATGGCGGAGGTGCTGTTCCGAGACCTTGCGCGGTCGCACCCGCAGCTCGAAAAGCTCGACGTCAGCTCGGCCGGCACGATAGCCCTGAACGGGAATCTGCCCTGTGCCGGCTCGGTCGACGCAATGCGGAAGAAGTTCGGGTTGGAGATGGCGACACACCGGGCCCGCCCTTTGTCCAGACGTCTTGCCGCCGATCTGGTGCTGACCATGGACCGGGAACCCGAGCGTGACGCAAAATCTTTGAAGCTGCAGGCGCGCGTGGAGATGCTCGGCGACTTCGTGGGCACGGGCGAAGAGGTCGAGGATCCGTATGGAGGTCCCTCGCGCCGGTATCGCGAGGTGGCGCGCCAACTCGAGCGGCTGATCGAGCTGGCGGTGGCCAAGCTGGACAAAGAGACCGCGGCGGCTTCATAGGAGTGCACGGCCAGCCATTGGGAACCATGTTCTCGGCTCGGGTTCCTCCGCTTCGGTCCAACCGCGTCGCCCGGGCGCTCGCGCGCCTGCGCTCTGCCGGCCAGCCGCTCGACGACCTGACGATCTCGAACCCGACCCTGGTCGGGTTGTCCTACCCGGACCGGCTGCTCGACCCGCTAGCCCAGCCTGCGGCGCTCTGCTACGACCCGGCCCCGTTCGGCGTCTGGGCCGCCCGCGAAGCGGTGGCGGCGCATCTGGCGGGCCGGGGGGTGAGGGTGGTGGCCGACCGGGTCATCTTGACCGCGAGCACCAGCGAGGCCTACTCGTTGCTGTTCAAGCTTCTCTGCGACCCTGCCGATCTGGTCCTGGTTCCGCAACCCAGCTACCCACTGTTCGAGCATCTCACCCGCCTGGACGGTGTCGTGGCCAGTCCCTACGCACTGGAGTATCACGGACGCTGGGAGCTGAACCTCGACAGCTTGCACCGTGCCATCGAGCCGCGGGCGCGAGCCATCCTGCTGGTCAACCCCAACAACCCCACAGGATCTTTTGTCCGTCCGGACGAGCTGCATGCCGCACGCGAGATCGCCGCCCGGCACGAGCTGGCGATCATCAGCGACGAGGTGTTCGACCTCTACCCCTTGGACGCACGGGCACCGGGGCGGTCCGGCGCCCTTGTCGAGGAGACCGACGCGCTGACGTTCACCCTCGGCGGCTTGTCCAAATCGGCCGCCCTGCCACAGCTGAAGCTTGGGTGGATCCTCGTCGGTGGACCGGAGACCCTCGTGCGACGCGCCCTCGACCGGCTCGCCCTCATCTGCGACAGCTATCTCTCGGTTGCCACCCCGGTGCAGCTGGCCGTCGGGACACTGCTCGAACGGGCGGTGCCGTTGGCTGACCAGCTTCGCCGTCGGGTCCGCACGAACTACGCGGCCCTGCGCAGCTTGGTCCGGCGGTACCCAGCGTGCCAGGTCCTCCATGCCGAGGCGGGGTGGTACGCTGTGGTCCAGGTGCCGGCGATTCGGTCGGAGGAAGCGTTGGTCATCGAGCTCATCGAGAAAGACCGGGTTCTGGTGCATCCGGGCTATTTCTTCGATTTCCCCCGCGAGGCGTTCCTAGTGGTGAGTCTGCTGCCCGATCCCATTGGTTTCGCCGATGCCATGACCAAGGTGCTGACCCGAGCTGTCGGATGAGGGAGACCACGGTCCCCGTCGTCAAGGACCTCGTGTTGATCGGCGGCGGTCACACCCACGTCGCGGTGCTCAAGCGATTCGGGATGCGTCCGGTCCCAGGCGTGCGACTGACGCTGATTACACGCGACGTCCACACCCCGTATTCCGGCATGCTGCCTGGATTGGTGGCGGGGCACTACGACTTCGACGACATCCATATAGACCTCGCGCCCCTGAGCCGCTTCGCTGGCGCCCGGCTGTTTCACCAGCCGGTGGTTGGGCTCGACCTGGATCGCCGGATCGTGCGCTGCGACGGCCGGCCCCCGGTGCCCTACGACCTGCTATCGATCAACATCGGGTCGACGCCCTCTCTGCGGGAAGTGCCGGGCGCCGCTGGTGTGGTGGTGCCGGTCAAACCGATCAGCACGTTCGTCGAACGGTGGCAACGGTTGCGCGCCCGCGTAACGGAGGCCACAGGGCTGGTGCGCATCGGGGTGGTCGGGGCGGGCGCGGGCGGTGTCGAGTTGACGCTGTCCATGCAGTTCGCGCTGCATCGCATGTTGGCGGCGCTCGGCCGGCCGGCCGGAGCCACCGAGTGTCATCTCTTTGGTGCCGGAGAGACCATTCTGGCGACACACAACCGTGGGATGCGGCGACGCCTCGAGCGGGTGCTGCGCGAGCGCGGCGTACACATGCACCTGGGGCAGACGGTGGCGTCGGTGTCGCCCGGGCTGATCACCTGCTCCGACGGCACGACGGTGGCGCTCGATGAGATCCTCTGGGTCACGCAAGCCGGCGCGGCGCCCTGGTTGGGGGAGGCCGGTCTCGAGGTCGACGAACGCGGGTTCGTATGCGTGGACGCCACGTTGCGCTCAGTATCGCACCCACGTGTCTTTGCCGCCGGAGACGTTGCCGCGGTTGTCAATCATCCGCGCGAGAAGGCAGGGGTGTTCGCGGTGCGGCAGGGGGCGCCGCTGGCCGAAAACCTGCGGCGCGTGTTGCTGGGCCGGTCGCCGCGGCCGTTTCGTCCCCAGCGCCGGTTCCTGACGCTGGTGTCGACCGGGGGGCGCCATGCTGTCGGCTCGCGGGGACCGTGGTCGTTCGGGGGGGCGGCGGTCTGGCGCTGGAAAGACTGGCTCGATCGGCGATTCATGGCTCGCTACAGCCAGCTGCCTGTGATGGCTCCGGGCTCGACGCCTGCACTCGAGCCGGGACTCGCGTCTCCAGAGGTCTTGAAGGAGATCTCGACCGCTGCGATGCGGTGTGGCGGTTGCGGGTCGAAGGTGGGCGCCACGCCACTCGAGCGGGTGCTGGACCAGCTACGACCTGTGCGACGCGACGACGTGCTCATCGGGTTGGAGTCGCCAGATGATGCCGCGGTCGTGACGGTGCCACCCGGCAAGGTCCAGGTGCGCACGGTGGATGCGTTCCGGGCCATCGTGAGCGACCCGTTCGTGTTCGGACAGATCACCGCAAACCACTGTCTGGGTGACATCTTCGCGATGGGGGCCGAGGCACAGACGGCGCTGGCGGTGGCGACCGTTCCCTTCGGGCTCGACACCAAAGTCGAGGACACGCTGGTGCAACTGCTCACCGGAGCGGTCGGGGTGCTCAACGACGCCGGCGCGGCACTAGTCGGTGGGCACACCAGTGAGGGCGCCGATCTCGCCCTCGGGCTGTCACTCACCGGGCTGTCCGACCCTGATGCGCTGTTGCGAAAGAGCGGGCTGCGACCCGGGGACCGACTCGTTCTCACGAAGGGGATCGGGACCGGCACTTTGTTCGCCGCTGAGATGCGGATGCGGGCGAAGGGCCGGTGGATCGACGGTGCCATCCAGGCGATGCGACAATCCAGTCGCGCGGCGGCGGCGGCCTTGCGCCGACATGGAGCCACGGCGTGTACCGACGTAACCGGGTTCGGACTACTCGGTCACCTGGTCGAGATGACCAAAGCGTCGGGCGTCGACGCGCGCCTGGCCTTGTCGTCGGTACCAGTGCTCGATGGTGCGCTCGAGACGAGCGGGGCCGGTCTGCTCAGCTCGTTACATCCCCACAACGTCCGCCTGCGACGCGCGGTGGCGGACGTCGAACGGGCGGCCACCGACCCGCGCTACCCGCTGTTATACGACCCGCAGACCGCTGGTGGTCTGCTGGCGGGTGTCCCGGCCGACCGCGCCGACGCCTGTGTAGACGACCTGCACGCGCAGGGCTACGACCAGGCGGTCGTCATAGGATCCGTCGAGCCGCGGGGAGACGCCGCGCCGATTCACGTCGAATAGACGAAGGAGTCAGAAGTCAGCAGGCAGAAGTCAGAAGACGAAAGGTCGGTGGCCTGCGGCGCTTCTAGAAGTTGCGACAGTTTCCTGTTTCCTCCTGACTTCTGCCTGCTGACTTCTGACTCCTTCGGTGAAAGGAGCCCGATGATCGATGCTGGCAAGAAGCCCCCAGCGTTCACCCTGAAGGATCAGAACGGAACATCGGTCCGCCTGCGAGATCTCGAGGGGAAGTGGGTGGTTCTCTATTTCTACCCACGCGATGACACGCCCGGCTGCACGATCGAGGCGTGTGATTTCAGCGCCGGAGTGCGTCAGTTCCGAAAGCTCGACGCCCTGATCCTCGGGTGCAGCGCGGATGCTGCCGCCAGCCACACGCGGTTCATCCGGAAGCACAAGCTGCGTGTGACGCTACTCTCCGACCCGAACCACACGGTGATGACGAAGTACGGCGCCTACGGGGAGAAGACGCTCTACGGCAAAGAGACGGTGGGCGTGATCCGGTCGACGGTGCTGATCGGTCCGGACGGCAAGGTGGCCCATCACTGGACGCGGGTGCGCGCCAAGGGGCATGCCGAGCAGGTTCGCAGGCGGCTCGAAGAACTGCGCGGCTAGTCCACCTCGCGCCTTCACGGTTCTGCACAGGGTCGCATTCGACGTCCCGCAAACTGGCGAACAGGCGGAAGTCGAGCCCTGTGAGTGTGTTACACTGCGTCGCGCATGAAGAACCGCCTGTGGCGCGTCCCACTGCTTACCCTCGGACTCGGGCTGGTCGGGTGCGGATTCCAGCAGCTCCCACTGCCCGAGGCGACCGCTGGCCCCGATATCTATCTCAAACCAGACACCCGAATCGTCGAGGATCAGGTGTCCCGCAACGCGACGCTGGCCACTCTGCTGGCATCCCACGAGATGTCGAGCGACGTGGCCTACGCCTTTGTCGAGGCGATGCGTCCGGTGTTCGACCCGCGCCGGTTGCGGTCCGGCCATCCCTACAAGCTCGTCTACGGGCCGAACGGGCGCTTCCGGCGGTTCGAGTATCACGTCGACGAAGATCAGTTCCTGCAAGTCGTCAACCAGGCGGCAGCGGCGCCGGTATTCGAGGCGGTGCTCGTCGATTACGAGAAGACGCTCGAACAGGTCGCCATGCGCGGCGAGATCAACCGCGAGAACAACTCGCTCTTCGCGGCGATGCTTGCCGGTGGCGGCAACACCCAGGTCGCGGTCGCCATGGCCGAGGTCTTGAGCGGTGAGATCGACTTCAACACCGAGCTGCGGCTCGGTGACAACTTTGACGTGCTCTACGAACGATTCGTGCGCGACGAGGTCCACGTAACCTACGGAGACGTATTGGCCGCGGCCTTCGAGAACGACGGTCGACAAGTCTACGGGTTCAGGTTTCAGCTTCCGAGCGACGCACCGGCCTATTTCGATGCGGAGGGCCGGTCGCTGAAGCGCCAGTTCCTGGCGTCGCCGTTTCGGTTCGAGCCGCGTCTCACCTCGCGGTTTTCGTATCGGCGGATGCATCCAGTCCTCGGGACCGAACGGGCCCATCTGGGCGTCGATTATGGGGCGCCGACTGGTACGCCGGTCATCGCGGTCGCCAACGGGACCCTCGTGTCGGCCGCCCCAAGCGGGGGCTCAGGCAACATGGTGCGGTTGCGTCACACCAACGGCTACGAGACCTATTACCTGCACCTGTCACGGTTCGCCAAGGGGATGCGGCGGGGTGCCCGGATCCTGCAGGGAGAGGTGATTGGCTACGTGGGGTCGACCGGTCTGGCGACGGGGCCACACCTGGACTACCGCATTCGAAAGAACGGCACCTTCGTGAACCCGCTCCTCGAGCGCCGAAACATGCCGCCTGGTGATCCGGTGCCAGAGGCCCAGATGGCCGCGTTCCGGGAAGTCCGCGACCACGCGCTGGCCCAGTTGACTGGACAGCAGCAGCGGTTCGGCAACGCCCCGATTGGGGCGAACACCCAGTGACGATTGCGGCGGCGTGACGGGGCTTCACAGTTTCGCCGGCGTGACCCGGTCCCGGACACCCTAGCCTCCGACGGATTTCCAGATGGCCGCTGTTCGTCCGTTTCGCGCGCTCCGCCCGGAACCCGGCGCGGCCGCGGCCGTAGCCGCCGTGCCCTACGACGTCGTCAGCACCGAGGATGCGCGGGTGCTCGCTGCCGACGCGCCGCTCAGCTTTCTCCATGTGACACGGGCCGAGATCGATCTGGCTGCGGACACCGATCCGTACGACCCGGTCGTCTACGAGACGGCGCGCGAGAATCTGGCGTCGCTGCGTGGTGCGGCGCCACTGGTGGTCGAGGCGGAGCCGGCGCTGTATGTCTATCGCCTGGTCGATGGCGACCACGTGCAGACCGGGCTGGCAGGCTGCTATTCGCTCGACGAATACGACAGCGGCGCCATCAAGAAGCACGAGCGGACCCGTCCGGCGAAAGAGGACGACCGCACGCGCCATATGGTGACGATCGGGGCGCAGACTGGGGTCGTCTTTCTCACCTATCGAGGGACGCCGGTGATCGACGCGGCGGTCGAGACGGTCTCGGGACAGGCGCCGCTGTTCGACTTCGAGGCGCCGGACGAAGTGCGTCACACCGTCTGGCGGGCGACACCGGAAGAAACGGCGCAGTTGGTTGACAGATTCGCCGCCGTGCCGGCGCTCTACATCGCCGATGGTCATCATCGCGCGGCCAGCGCCGCCCGCGCGCGTAGGGCGCCGCGGCACGGCGGGGACGGCGTCGCCGGGCCCTCCGAGCGGGATGTCTTTCTGGCGGTGGCATTCCCGGACCGGCAGACCCGGATTCTGCCCTACAACCGGGCGCTCGCGAACTTGGCCGGGGCGACACCGGACCAGTTTCTCGCGTCGGTGGCGGCGCGGTGCCCGGTGGAGCCGACAAGCCAGACCACGCCGCCCAAAGGGGCATTGGCGATGTATGTCGACGGGCAGTGGTTCCGGGTCGGGTTGGCGGATAGCGAGCCTGGCGCCGGCAGCGGCACCATCGACCCGGTGGCGGCTCTCGACGTCTCGGTGCTGCAGGAGCGGTTGCTCGGGTCGGTGCTCGAAGTGGCCGACATCCGGACCGACCCACGTGTTCGCTTCGTAGGAGGGGAGCGCGGCACGGCCGAGCTGGTGCGGCTGGTCGATGCGGGAGAGGCGGCGGTCGCCTTCTCGCTAGCCCCGGTCACCGTCTCGGAACTGCTGTCGATCGCCGACGCCGGAGCGATCATGCCGCCCAAATCGACCTGGTTCGAGCCCAAGCTCCGGGACGGACTCCTCACGCATCTGATCTGACACACGAAGAAGCCAGAAGGCAGAAGGTAGAAGTCAGAAGAAGTCGGAGGGCTTCGCCAGCATCGCACTTGATTTTCCCAGTGACCGAAGACGACAAGCTTCATTCTGACTTCTGACTTCTAAGGAAATACCCTGCTATGTCCTCTACCCCGACCCACCGCATCTTCAACTTCAGCGCCGGACCGGCTGTGCTCCCGGAACCCGTTCTCGAGGAGGCGCAGCGCGATCTCATGGCCCTGCCGGGGGTCGGTATGTCGGTGCTCGAGATCAGCCACCGGTCGGCGGCGTTCGACCGGATCCTGGGGCAGGCGGAGGCGGACCTGCGGGCGTTGACCGGCGCTGGTGACGAGTATCACGTGCTATTCCTGCAAGGGGGCGCCAGCCAGCAGTTCGCTATGGTGCCGATGAACCTGCTCCCGCCGGACGGAGTGGCCGACTACTCGCTGACCGGCAGTTGGGCGAAGAAGGCGGCGGCCGAGGCGGCGAAGTTCGGACGGGTGAATATCTGCGCGACGACCGAGGAGGAGGCGTTCACCCGGGTGCCGGCATTCGACGGGCTGCAGGTAAGCGACGGCAGCGCATATGTGCACGTCACCTCCAACAACACGATCGTCGGAACGCAGTGGCCCTCGATGCCGGACGTGGGAGATACCCCGCTGGTGGTCGACGCGTCGTCGGATCTGCTCTGCCGCCCGATCGATATGACCCGCTACGGGCTCATCTACGGCGGTGCGCAGAAGAATCTCGGACCGGCCGGCTTGACGCTCGTCATCATCCGCGCCGATCTCGCCGAGCGGGGTCCAGAGTCGTTGCCCACGATGCTGCGTTACGCGGTGGCAGCCAAGAACCGGTCGCGCTACAACACGCCGCCGGTGTTCGCCATCTACCTGTTCGGCCTCGTCATGCGCTGGCTGCTCGACAACGGCGGACTGGCGGCGATGGAGACCCGCAACCGGCGTAAGGCGGCGCTGCTCTACGAGGCGATCGACCGGACGGGGTTCTACCGGGGCACCGCGCAGACTGGCAGCCGCTCGCTGATGAACGTGACGTTCCGGCTATCTTCCGAAGAGCTCGAGCGGCGGTTCGTCACCGAGGCGGGCGAGGCGGGATTCTCGGGGCTCAAGGGGCACCGCTCGGTCGGGGGCCAGCGCGCCTCTATTTACAACGCGTTTCCCGAATCGGGCGTCGAGGCGCTCGTCGCGTTCATGGCGGAGTTCGAGCGCGTCCACGGGTAGAGGACACGCGATCGGCGTGCGTCCATGGTTGAGCTTTGTGGTAGCGTTAGCGGCTCTGCATGGAATGGCGCGCGGGTCGGCGTCGGGCTGCGTCGCGGACGGTGCGGGAGGGCGATGTGCTGACATCGGTGATCGTGATGTTGGTCGTCTCGTCAGCGGTGACCCAGGCGGCTGTCTTTGCCACCACGATCTACCTGCACCGGAGCGCTACGCACCGAGCGCTCGACCTGCACCCGGTCGTCGAGTGGGGTTTCCGGTTCGTGATCTGGATGACCACCGGCATGGTGCCGCGCCAGTGGGTCGCCGTACACCGAAAACACCACGCGTTCACCGATGAGGCGGGAGATCCGCACAGCCCGCTGCTGATGGGTTTCTGGTCGGTACAGCTTGGTAACGCCTTTCACTATGTCCGGGAGGCGCGAAAACCTGAAGTGGTCGAGAAATACGTCCGCGATATGGCACCCGATGGGTGGGACCGCGTATTGTTTGACCGTGGCCCGCTCGGCCTGCTGATCGGGATCGCGGGGTTGTGCGTCGTGCTGGGTGTCGGGTGGGGGCTGCTGGCGGCGCTGATACACACCGTCATGTACGTGTTCGTGCTGTCGTCATCGATCAACGGCCTCTGCCACTACGCCGGATACAAGAACTTCACAAACACGGCGACGAACATCCGGACACTGGCGCTCGTCACCGGTGGCGAAGGACTGCACAACAACCACCACGAGTTTCCACGTAGCCCGAAATTCAGCTTCCGACCGAGCGAGCTCGACCCGGCGTGGCCGGTGATCCGGTTGCTGTCGCGGCTCGAGCTCGCCAGACCCTACAAGACCATCAAGCAGAGCGAGCCGTCGCCGCAGGGGTCGTGAGACAAGTTCAAGGTTCCGTCGTCTGCTCCCAGTGCGGCCGGCTCGTGGGCGTGAACGAGGAGAAGTGCCCCTTTTGCGGCGCCTGGCGGCCCGGACTGTTCGGGTGGGCGACGGTGTTGCGCCGTTCGCTCGGTGGCCGGCTCGATCTGTTCACGCTCATTGTCGGCACGTGCGCCGCCCTGTATGCGGCGGCGTTGTTGATAAGCGTGGCCGGCGGCGCGAACATCTTGGGGGGAGGTCTGTTCTCGATCCTGTCGCCCAGCAGCCTCGCGCTGTACCAACTCGGGATGACTGGCGGGTTCGCCTGGGAGCAAGGGTGGTGGTGGACGCTGCTGACGGCGATGTATCTACACGGCAGCCTGCTACACATCATCTTCAATGTCATGTGGATCCGGAACCTGGGTCCGGCCGTGGCCGAGGTCTACGGGCCCGGGCGCGCTTTTCTGCTGTTCAACATTGCTGGGGCGGGCGGCTTTCTGGCGTCGAACCTGTTGAACGGTGCGCTCGGTCTGCTCGTAGCGGTGGTGCGCGGTGAGTTGATGCTCAGGAGCGCGATAGACCTGGTGTTGTCGGGTCGGCTGGCTGCGCCGACGATCGGCGCCTCGGGCGCCATCTTCGGATTGCTGGCGGCGCTCATCGTCTACGGGCGACGACGGGGGAGCTCGATGATGACCCAGCAGCTCTGGCAGTGGGCGATCATTCTCGGTGTCTTCGGTTTTCTGATGCCCGGGATCAACAACTGGGCACATGGGGGCGGGTTCGCCGCCGGCTGGGTGGCCGCCCAGCTCATGAACCTCGACGACGTGCGGCAGGACAGCAGCTGGGTCCTGATGACCTCGCTCGGGCTGATCGTGCTCACGCTGGTCGGAGTGGGCCTGTCGTTCGTGCGGGTGACCGGGATCCTGCTCGGTTGAGCCTGTTACCGTCCCTGGTCCTCCCCCTCGGGTCCGCGCTGCCCGGCTCCTGGGCGGCGCCGCCGCCGGCGCCGCCGGCGCCGCCGAGGCCGCACTTGCTCCTCGTCGGGAGCGGCCGCTGCGGCGCTTGCCTCGCTCTGCCAGCGCTCGACCAGCTCAGGCGTCTGTCCGTGGACCTCCATCCAGGTGAGCGCGTCGGCGAACGCCGACCGATGCATCAGGGTCCGCGTCGCGCGCGGTGACAGTTGCTCTTCGGCCAGACGGTGTTGCAGATCCAGTATCTGACGCAGACGCTCCAGGTCTCGGCGCGCGACCGGGAGGACGCCGAGCGAGACCTCGAGTGGGCGCTTGGCAAGCGGTTCGTGGGCCGCGCGGCGCCGGGGACGTTCGATCGTCGCGAACGGCGACACGATGCTGCCGAGCAGAATGGCGTTTCCGAGCGACGGCGGGATGTCGTCGAACTGGCGTCGGTACCGATCGAGTGCCGCCAGCGACCGCCAGAGCGCGTCTGATCGGGCGCGGTCGAGCTCCGGTGCGATGTGCTGCAAGAGTTTTACGTCGCCCAGGTCGCGGATGATCCGTTCGGAGGCGCCGCTACGCGCAATCTTGTAGAGCTCCTCCACGAGACGCGCCGGTGAGCTGTGGGCGATCTCGCCATGATGCTTGCGGATTGCCGCGGTCACGGCTGGGTCAATGGAGAGATCGAGCCTGGCCGCCAGCACGATCGCCCGGAGCATACGGACCGGGTCCTCGATGAAGCGCTCGTTGGGGTCGCCGATGCTCCGAATCGTTCGGCTCCGGATGTCGCGCATGCCGTCGACATAATCGAGGATGGAGCGGGTAGACGCGTCGTAGAACAGCGCGTTGATCGTGAAGTCTCGCCGGAAGGCATCTTCCTCGGCTGTGCCAAACGTGTTGTCGCGTGGAATGAATCGCCGTGGGCGGGTGCCGGCCGCCGCTGCTTCCCGCTTGGCCCGTTCTCGTTCCGCCTCGCGCGCCCCGCGTTCGGTGTCGGTTTCCGGCGGAATCTGCTTGCGAAACGTGGCGACCTCGAGCGTCTTCTCGCCGAACTTGATGTGCGCCAGCCGGAATCGCCGACCGATGATCCAACAGTTTCGGAAGAGCCGCTTGATCTGCTGCGGATGCGCAGCGGTCCCGAGGTCGAAATCCTTCGGGCGCCGGTCCAGCAACAGGTCTCGCACACCACCGCCGACGAGATACGTCTCGAAGTCGTTCTGCTGGAGTCGGGCGATGACCTTGAGCGCGTCGTGGTCTATGTGCCGGCGGGAGACGTGATGCTCCGATCGCGGGATTGTGGTGGGCTCCGCCATTCGGTCGAGGATTATACAACTCCGCCAGGATGGTGACTGGAGGGATTCGGGCCGACGAACGGCGCCGTTCTGACGTAAGGTGTTATTTGTAAGCAGCTTACGTAAATAGCAGTTGAGGGCGTGAGTGATTTTCCGCACTAGGTGAGACGCCCGAATCAGATGGTCGAAACCCCAACAGGGCCCGGGGTAAATCCAGGTGCTCGCCATACCAGTCTGGCGTCGCCGTGCAGTTGTAGCTGCGGTGCCGAGGCCGCCCTACCCGGATGTCGAATGACACGTGAACTGGAGTTTCAGGACGTACTGGCTTATAACAGCGGTGGAGAAGTGCTTGCGCGTGACGCCGATCAGGGCCGCGGGACAGGGAGTAGATGACATGAGCTCAGCCAGGTGCGGTCCCGTGCTGGTGTTGATGATGACGCTCACCGTCATTGAGCCGGCGGGGCGAGCGGCCGAGGCCGACAACTGGCCGCACTTGCGTGGGCCGACGATGAACGCCGCGGTGGCCGACAACCCGGACCTGCCCGAGACCTGGAGCCAGACCGAGAACGTCGAATGGGTCACCGACGTTCCGGGCCTCGGCTGGTCGAGCCCGGTGGTTTGGGGCAACCGCCTCTTCGTGACCACGGTGACCGCCGAGGGTGCGTTCGAACAGCCCAAGCCGGGGCTCTACGCGCCGCAGGGGCGTCCCGAGCCGCCGCCGCTCGAGCACGACTGGCTGGTCTACTGCCTGGATCTCGAGACGGGTGACGTGCTCTGGCGCCGTTCCGTGAGCTCGGGCCGGCCGTCGTTCCCGCGCCATATGAAGAACACCTACGCGTCGGAAACGCCGACCACTGACGGCGAGCGGGTGTATGTGCGCTTCGGCGATCTCGGTCTTTACACCTTCGACATGGACGGAAACGAGGTCTGGAGCCTTGAGATTCCCGATAAACAGACGCGGTCAAACTGGGGGTCGGCCTCGTCGCCGGTGGTGCACGAAGACAAGCTGATCATCGTCTACGACAACGAGGAGGAGTCGTGGATCGCCGCGCTCGACAAGCGCACCGGTCGAGAGATCTGGCGCACGGCCCGCGACGAGGTCTCGAGCTGGGCCACTCCCTACATCTGGGAGCACGAGCAACGCACCGAAATTGTCACCTCGGCGGTCAACCGCATCCGTTCCTACGACCTCGACGGCAACCTTCTGTGGGAGATGGACGGCCGGATGTCTTGGGCATCCNTCGCCACGCCGTTCTCGAGCCACGGACTCGTCTATGTAAACTCCGGGTACTTCCGTGACGATCACCGACCCGCATACGCCATACGACCGGGAGCCAGCGGCGACATCACGCTCGTCGATGGGGAGCGGTCGAACGACTACGTCGCCTGGTATCAGCCGAAGGCCGGCAACTACAATACGTCGCCGCTCGTCTACGGCGACATCTACTACAGCCTGCTCGACCGCGGGTTCTTCGAAGCCTACGATGCCCGGACCGGTGAGCCGGTCTACGGCCGGCAGCGCATCCGCGTGGGCGCAAGCTTCACCTCGTCGCCCTGGGCCTACAACGGCAAGATCTTCGCGCTGAGCGAACAGGGCGACACGTACGTCATGCGAGCCGGACGCGAGTTCGAGGTGCTCGGGGTCAACAGCCTTGACGACATGGCGATGGCGTCACCGGCGATCGTCGGCGACCGTCTGCTGATTCGTACGCGAACCAAGGTGTACAGCGTCAGAAAATGATGTGTCGTTCCTAGGTGAAGCGCTACTAGGGATGCTGTTACCCTTTGGCGGCCATCCAGTTCTCCCCGATCCCGACATCGACCGTCAGCGGCACGCTCAGGTCGGCGGCCCGCTCCATCCGGTCGCGAACCAGCGATGCCACCGAGTCGGCCTCGTCCCCCGGTGCCTCGATCAGTAGCTCGTCGTGCACCGTGAGGATCATCNGCGCCGATGCCGGCAGCGCGCCGGCGAGTTCGATCATCGCCCGCTTCAGGATGTCGGCAGCGGTGCCCTGGATCGGCATGTTCACCGTCACCCGCTCGGCGGCCGCCCGGATTTGGCCGTTGCGGCTGCGTAGCTCCGGTACCAGCCGGCGCCGGCCGAACATCGTCCGGACCTCGCCGGTTTCACGCGCCGTCTCGACCACCCCCTCGAGAAATCCCCGCACGCTGGGGTAGCCCTCGAAGTAGGCATCGATGAACGCCTGCGCCGCGTGCGGCGTGACGTCGATGTCCTTGGCCAGCGTGAACGCCGTCTTGCCGTAGAGCAAGGCATAGTTGATGATCTTGGCGCGTCGTCGTAGCTCATGCGGGTCGAGCCCGCTGTCATCCCCGAACACACGGTGCGCCGTCTGGTCGTGGATGTCCTCGCCGCCGACGAAGGCGTCGATGAGGGCGGGGTCGGCCGAGAGATGGGCCAGCACGCGCAGCTCGATCTGGGAGTAGTCGGCCGAGATCAGCACGTGTCCCTCACGGGCGACAAAGGCCCTGCGGATTTCACGGCCAAGCGGCGTCCGGATCGGGATGTTCTGCAGGTTCGGGTCGCTGCTGCTCAGCCGCCCGGTCGCCGCGACCGCCTGGTTGAAGGAGGTATGCACGCGGCCCGTGTCCGGTCGCACCATTTTGGGCAACGCGTCGACATAGGTCCCCTTGAGCTTCTGCACCGCCCGCCACTCGACGACGAGCCGTGGGAGCTCATGCTGCTCCGCCAGCTCCGAGAGCACCTGCGCCGAGGTGGAAGCGGCGCGTGTCTTCCCGGTCTTCTTCCGGCTCGGCAGCGCCAGCTTCTCGAAGAGGATGGCCGACAGCTGCCGGGGTGAGTTGATGTTGAACGATTCGCCCGCAAGGCTGAAGATCTGCGATTGCAGCTCGTTTAGCTCGCCGTCCATCTGCCGGGACTGCGTGGCGAGGGCGTCGGTGGCAACCTGGATGCCGGCGCGTTCGATGTCGACCAGCACCGGAATCAGAGGGTGTTCCAGCTCGCGGTAGAGTTCCGCCAGGTGTTCCTCGCGCAAGAGCGCGGCCAGTGGGTCCCTTGCCTGCAACGGCAGATCGGCTCGCTCGCACGCATAGGCGACGACCCCGTCGGGCGGCAGACGGTCGAAGTCGGGCGCCTTGGGGCCTTTGCCGCGCACCGCCTGAGCGGTCAGTGCCTGGTAGCCGGCATGCTCGAGCGCCACGGTTTCGAGGGTGGGCGTTGTTCGCGTTGAGTCGAGGAGATAGCTGGCGATCATCGTGTCGAGCTCGAGACCCCGCAGCCGGACCGCGCTCGCAGCGAGCCATAGCATTTCCCGCTTGAGGTCGTGCCCGATCTTGCCCACCTGCGGGTCCTCGAGCAGTGGCCCCAGCGTCTCGAACACGGTCGCGCCATCCAGGCTGCCCGTCAGGTCGAGCCCGTCTCGCGCCAGCGGCACATAGCTGGCTGACCGCGGCGCTGTCGAGAAGGCCAGGCCAACGACGCCGCTAGGAGACGGCGGCCCCGACACCGTCAGTACGTGCAGGCCGCAGTGGCCGGCTTCGCGGAGCGAGGCGGCGAGTGCTTCGAGCTGGGTGATCTCGTTGACGATGCGGTAGTCGGTGGCAACGCTTTCGGCGGTCGGTGCAAATTGGCTGAGCAGTGATGTGAATCCCAGCTCGGAGAATAGGGTGAAGCAGCGCGCCCGGTCGGCGCCAGCGTAGCGGTACTGGTCAGGCTCGGAGGGAACCGGTACATCTGTGTGAATCGTTACAAGGTCGCGGCTGCGGCGCGCGTCGTCGCCATGTTCGGTCAGCGCGGTGCGATACTTCTTCGTCGGCAGCTCGTCGGCGTGCTCGAGGAGCCAATCGAGCGAGCCAAAGTCTGAGACTAGCTGCCGGGCGCCCTTCTCGCCGATTCCGGGCACCCCCTTGACGTTGTCGCTGGCGTCTCCCATCAGCGAGAGGACGTCGACGACCTGGTCGGGACGTACCCCAAACTTCTCGATTACCCCAGCGTCGTCGTACCACGTGCCCTCATCCCGGGGATTGAATACCCGCAGCTGATCACTGACGAGCTGGAAAAAGTCCTTGTCCCCGGTCACGACGACCACGTCAATACCGGCGGCGATTGCCCGCGTGGCCAGGGTGCCGATCACGTCGTCGGCCTCGACTCCCTCATGTGTGACAACCGGTACACCAAGCGCCGCGCAGGCCTCGTGGACCCAGGGAACCTGTTCGACGAGGTCATCAGGCATCGGACGCCGTGTCGCTTTGTAGTCGGCGTCGAGCTCGTGACGGAAGGTCGGGCCCCGCAAATCGAAGGCGGCGGCCATCAGATCCGGCTGCTGATCGTCGATGAGCTTTCGCAGCATCGTGACAAAGCCGTATACCGCGTTGGTCGACCGCCCGTCCGGTCCGGTCAACGCACGGATCGCGTGATACGCGCGGTACATCTGGTTGTTGCCGTCAATCAGGAAGAGGCGGGGCTTGGAGGACATGGTCGAGAAGGACCGCCAGTATATACCCCGCCTTCGCGCGCTGACAGTGATGCCTAGCGAGCTGCGGCGAGGCCGCCATAGCTGTCGCGAAGGCAGACCGTGTGAGGCTCTGAGGCTGGGAGGCGAACAATCGTGCCGAAAGCCAATCCGCGGCGCCTAGTGCGCCGCGCCGAGCTCGAGATTCAGCGACTGGCTCTCGCCGTCTCGGAGAGTCACCCGCGCGGCACGTCGTTGCAGGTCTTCGAGCAAGNGAGGGTCGAACCATTCCCCCTGCTGAACGACCTCGACCACAGAGAGGAGATAGTCGCCTGGCGGGAGGCCCCGAATCCGATACTGGGCATTCTGGTCAGGTCGAGACGCCATGATGTGTCTAGATTGCGGTTGCCAGAGTGTGTCGTTGGTCGGAAAGGCGATGACCGTAAACTCTGTCAGCGCGTTTCCCTGGTCGTCGTGCACCAGTCCGGTCAGCTCCGTGATCCGGGCGGTGATCTCCAACGTGACACCCGAGATGGTCTGTCCGGGAGCGAAGTCCAATGGCGTGTCGATGACGTTCCGTCCGTCGAGATACACGCCCTTCAGCTGCAGTCCCTCCGGCATGCGGCTCATCCTGATCAAGCGCGGGCCGCTCCCGACGTCGCTCAGGACGAAGCTGCCGTCATCCTGGACACCGGCGTCGGTGACTCCGCGGCCTTCGAACGGCGTCGAGTTGAGGGGGCTCGTCGTGACGACGATCCGTCTCGACGGGACCAGCTGTTGCTCGACCCCGGGGGACTCCGGCATGCTCTTCCCGTCGAAGATGACGGTGCCTCGAATTTCGGCCCCGCGGCGCAGAATTAGCGATAGGTCGGTCACGTCCTGTCCGTTGACCGTGATCTCGGTAGTTGCGAAGACCAGGGGATTGTCGCCACGACCGCGCCCCTGGCGCGCCTGCACGGTGTACCGACCAGGTGGCACACCGTCCACCTCGAAGGAGCCGTCGCGGTTGACCCGGCTCCCGAGCAGGGCGCCCGGCATGCGTCCGGTGTTTTCAACCGACGTCAGCATGATCTGCGTGCCGCGTGCAGCTGATCCGTCGGGACTGAACACCAGGCCGCCGACGCGCGCCATCTGTACGAGCTGGGCGGCGAAGGCGATCCCACTCAGCTCCTGGCTCAGCCCGAGTGTGAGCGGGGTCGCCTCACGAAGCGTCGTCACCCCGGGATAGTAGGTCGGCGCGAACCCGACCGTCTCAGGTTCTGCGGCGGTATCGGCGCCACCGAAGCCGCCTCTTCCACCGCGGCCGCCGCGGGCTCCGGATCCTCCGCGGCCGACCCGTCCGCCACCGGGAAAGGTGCTTCGCCGACGCGGCAGCGTCACGCTGACGTAGTACTCACCCGGATCCAGATCGAACACACGAAATTGTCCCCGGTCATCGGTCTGGTCGGTGCCGGCCGGCTCGATCTCACGCTGACCCTGACGGTAGACGTACCGCAGCACCTGGACGACGGCACGCGGCATCGGTTCCCCGTCTTCGTCCACAACATGCCCGGTGAGCACTGAGCCCCGCGGCAGCGCAATGTCGACGCTGCGGATCTGCCGGCCTGCGTCGACCTGAATCGGAAGGGCCGGCTGACGTGGGTGCTTCTGACCATAGGCAAGGGAGATGAAACCGGCCTTGCTGACCGTAACCGTGAAATGGCCGGCCTGCAGATCGGTNAACAGGTACCGCCCGTTGTCGTCGGTTTGCACCGTTCGGCGGTCGCGGGTGTCCTGACCTGCAAGACGCACGGTTGCGCGCTTGACGACGGCACCGGTGTCGGCGGCCAGCACGCGTCCCGAGAGTGTCGCAACGCCGGTCGCCCGGTCGAGGGCCGAGGTGTCCCGGGCAGGCTGTCCAAACTGCTGGCCCGCGCCATCGCGCGGCTGGCCGAACGCCGAAGGCGGACTCGGCACACAGACTCCCAGCAGAGTGAAGAATCCGGCCGCCAGGACAATCCGGGAAGTCAGCATCGTCTATATCTTCACTGTACTGTAGACGACCGCCAGCCGGAAGCTGAAGAGACGTCCTACAACATCATGATCGTGCCGACACCGGCGGCAATCAGTANGACCTGACGAACAGCGCCCTGGTCGATCGCCTCACGGTGCAGTCCGGGGATGAGGTCTGACATCGCCACGTAGAGGAAGCTCCCGGCGGCGACGGCGAGCACGTAGGGTAGCGCGGTTGGTGTCCAGCTTGCCGCCCCATAGACCGCGATGGCACCGAGCACGCACGTCGAGGCCGACAGGGCATTCAGGACGAAGGCCCGTGTGCGCGAGTAGCCGGCATCGAGCAAGATTGCGAAGTCGCCCACCTCTTGAGGGATCTGGTGCGCCGCCACGGCCAGCGCCGTCGTGATGCCCAGTGGCAGCGATGTGAGAACTGCCGCACCCACGATGGCGCCATCGGTGAAGTTGTGGAGACCGCTGCCGATCAGAATGAGCGCTGCGCTGGTGTCGTGCGCCTCGCAGTCCTCGGTATGGCAGTGACGCCAGATCACGAGCTTCTCGAGCATGAAGAACCCGAGGATGCCGGCCAGGAGCGCCCCAAGCGCCACAGGCGCCTCTAGCGATTCGAGCGCTTCGGGCACCAGCGCGAGCAACGCTACCCCGAGGAGCGTGCCGACCGCGTAGCTGATGAGACCCGGAACCAGTTGGAGCCGGGTACGCTGACCCAGCAACAGGAGCGGCGAGGCAATGAGCACCCCACTCCCGCTTCCGACCAGGCTCAAACCGACCGCGGCGAGCAACTCCACGCGCCGGATGATATACGAAGGAGAGAGGAGTCAGGGGGTCGCGGTGAAGCCCCGTCGGGCACGGACCCGATAGGAGGAGTCGCGCACCTCGACGCGAATCGAGTGCCAGCGGCCGTCCTTCTCGGTCTGCGCGGGATAGCCCAGGTAGTACTGCTGGCTCAGCTCGCGCGCGATGCCGGCGGTTGCCGGGTCGAGGTCGTCGGCGTCCCGGATAATCTCGGTCCGTCCGCCGCTGTCGTCGGTGAGGTCACGCAGGGCCGACACGTTGACGCGGTCGTCCTGTGCCGCCTGGATCGGGTTTCGGCCTCTCGGAAACTGAGGGGGTCGTCGGCCACCGCCCGGGAATGGGAAGGGGGTCGGGGCTGGAATTCCGATCGGCGGTCGGCGGNTCCGGCGTGACCCACCGGAGTCTCCGTCGATGCCGATCGCGTAGATCAGCGCCTCGTTCTCCCGGATGAGTTCCTGCAGATCCCGGAGGCGGGTTTCGCTGTTGTTGTCATTGCCATCGGAAATGATCAGCAACGCCTTCTTGGCGTGGCGCCCCTCCGCGATCTGCGGCACCGACTCGGCCACCGCGTCGTACATCGCGGTGCCGCCGCCTGGGCGGATGTCTCTGAGAGCGCGGCTGAGCAGTTCACGGTCGGTGGTCCAACGCTGCAGCCGGACCGGCGTGTAGCTGAACCGATAGAGAAGAATCTCGTCGTCCGGACCGAGCAGGTCGTACAGGAAGCGGTCGAGGGCGTTCCGCGCCGCGTCCATCTTCCGACCATCCATGCTCTCGCTTGTGTCCAGCGCGATGCCGAGGCTCACCGGCACCCGCTCGTTGTTGAATTGGGTCACCTCCACGAGCTCACCGTCCTGGTAGACCAGGAAGTCGTCCTTGGTCAAACCGTTGACGAAGCCGCCCCGGGGATCGGTGACCGTCGCGGTCACGTTGATCAGCTCGACACCGGTGCGGAACACGAACGCCGGGTCGCTCGGTTCAGGTCGTTGCTGACCGGCGGCCACCAATGGGACCACAGCGGCCAGTGACAGCGCGGTGGCGGCACGGCTGGGCCTTGGCACCAGGGTCAGCAACGTCTTCAAGGTCATAGCCGGGCTCCCCAAGGTGACGGGGTGGTCGAGCGCGCCTGGCCGCCCGGCGTCCGTCGATCGACATGCGGAACGTTGGTATGACCTTGCATGAAGCTGATCCGATATCGGTTTATCCGGTCGGCGTCTGGCAGCAAGATGGTGAACGGCGTTTCGCCGCCGGGCGCCAGCACCGACACCGGCAGCGGAGTCTGTCCAGTTCCCACCACTGTGCCGTTCCGGTCGAACACGGTGGCCATGACGCTGAGCTGCTCGCGTTCGATGCCAGCTGGCGGATTTCGGATGGACCCGGTAATCTCCAGATACTCGCCCTCTCTGGCATGCGCGAGCGAGAGCAGCTCAACAGGTTCCGGAGTGCTGCCAGTTCCAGGATCCGACGGGGTGTTGCTGGACAGCATCCCCAGAGCGACCGCCGCCAGCACCAGCGCCGCGGCCGCTGCGGTGGCCAGAATCCGGCGCAGTAACGCCGGGGACCCCGCCTGGGTGCCAAACAGGGCAGTCGCCGGTCTTGCCTCTGGGGCTGCGGGCGCCAACCTGGACCCGGCCGACCGTGCCGGGGTGGACGCTGGCATCGCCGGAACGGACCGTCGTCGGGGCGGGTTGGGCTCGGTTGTCTGCACCGGTGTCGCCACGTCGCGAGCGCGCGACGCGGGTTGACCGACCGCGCCGACGTCCCGTCCCCGTGCACGGTCGAGGTCAGCCATCAGGGCGGCGACCCGCGCATCGGACCGCAGCCGTTCCTCGCGCATCAGACGCCAGGTCACGACCCCCATGGCGAAAGCCATGCTCAAGGAAATCACTGTGACGGTTGCCAGGGCGACGTCCATATCCATGCTCCCGTTGCTGTCGCTGGTGTTGACCGCTCTTCCTATCGCAGTTTGAACTCGACGGCGACTTCGACGATGACGGCGACCGGTGTTCCGAGTCGTCGCGCCGGAGAGAAGCGCCACTGTCGCACGGCCTCGATCGCGCGCTCGTCCAGCCCGGCCCCGAGACGGCGCATCACGCGTACGTCGCGGACGCCGCCATCCGGGCCGACCACGACCTCGAGCAGCACTTCACCCTCGAGACCGGCCCGTCGTGCATTCTCTGTGTAGTCTGGAGGCACCTCGCGGAGTAGACGGGGTGGATCAATTCCGCTGCTTGGGCGGTATGGCCCGCCGCCGGCGCCTCCGCCCTCACCCGGTCCGACCCCGCGTCCGGTCCCCGTTCCGACGCCCACGCCAGCGCCGCTACCCACGCCGCCACCGGTGCCACCGCCTCGGCTCTCTGTCTTCGGCGGAGGCGTCGTTGGATTCACGGCCTGCGCCAGTAGACCGGCGACATCCCGCGTGTCTGCCCCGATAGCGGCAAGAGGCGCCAGAATTGGCGGCAGCGGCTCGTGAACGAGCGGTTTGGGTGGTGGCGCGGGTTTCGGGCGTNGCGGTGCGAGCGCAGGCGGCCGCCGCCGTGGCAGCGGGCTGCTGACTGGTCGCACGCCGGTCCGCTTGGCCACCGGCGGCGCCGCGGGCTGGCGACGTCCCCCGCCTCCGCCCCCGCCTCCTGGACCGGGCTCGGCAATGAACACCAGCTGAACCANATCGGACGGGGAGTCTTCGGTGTCGTCAGGTAGCGCCCTGGGAACCGCCACACTCGCCAGCACCAGGACGAGCGCGAGCACCGCCGCGTGGATTGAGCCGGAAACCAGCAGCGACGCGCTGGCGGAGCGCCCGGTTCGAGTCGAACCGAACCGGTCATGGAACAGCAGTCCGCTTGTCNTGCCGACCGGAGGCAAGGTCAACCGGCCATCGAGCAATGCCCGGCAAGCCCGGACCGCGTCATGACGGGCGACCAGCACTCCATCGACAGTCGGAATCTCGGCCGCGCGAATCAGCGCGCAGATGTGTCGCAACGGCACGCTCGTGGCGCGCGCCAGCTCGCGTGCCGAGAAGACGTCGGGCGGCGTGCGCGTCCGATGGGTCATGTCTCGATCGCATTCCTACACGGCGGTGGACGATACGCCTTGGCGGTCTATTTCAAGACGCTTACCGCTCAAGCAAAACGCTTGCCGGTCCGATCGAGACCAGAACGGCGCTGGGTACCCGTATTCTCGGGAATTTGACGCGAAAACTTGCCGTTTGGTTGGCCGCTGCCTCCTTTCGGGACACACTGTGTGCTCGGAAGAGGTCAGTGCGATGGCCTACTACGGCTGTGCGAAGTCCGGCTTCATGCCTTCGGTAAAGAGCAGACCGTCACGCTCGGCGAGTGTGCGGACCGGCTTGAACCCTTCGGCACGCAATGCCGCCTCTGCGCCACCCTGGGTGCGATAGCGGGGGTCGAGCGAGCGCGTCGAGAACAGTGCGCCGAGTCCCCCGCGCGGGGCGGTCTCGATCACATAGCAGCGTCCCCCCACGCGCAGCACCTGTTGCGCGCCCTGCAGCGCGCCGACGCGCTCATGCGGCCGCATGGTGCCGATGAGCTCCGGGATGACGACGACGTCGAACCACCCCTGGGCGAACGGCGGGGTCCGGAGCGGGGCCACTTTCACGTCGACCAGAACACCGCGGGCCTCGGCGGCGCGGGTAATCGCCTTCGCCGCCGCGTCGCCGGTGACCAGCGCCGCGGCCTGTCCGTTCATGCCGACGTTGGCCGCCAACAGCGCGATCAGGCGCGGGTCGTTGTGGCCGACTTGCAACACGCGGTCGCCCATCCGTAGCCCGATTATCGAGACCCGGAGGTCTGTCTCGCCCTTGAGCTTCTTGAAAATCGCCATCGTTTTCATCGGGCCCGGAGCAGTCCGGTCCCCGCCGATCCGGCTGTATGCGGTCGGCCCGTCGCAGTGGGGGGCGCACAGAGGAACCCGCGCGCCATGATATAGTCTCCGGCCGTGAAACACCCAGTTGAAATAGAGCCTGCCAAGGGCAAGCTCGGCGTGCTGCTCGTCGGCATGGGCGCCGTCAGCACCACGTTTGTAGCAGGCACGCTGCTCATCAGAAAGGGTCTGGCCCCGCCCACCGGTTCGCTCGCCGAAATGGGTACTGTCCGGTTGGGGAAACGCAACGAAGGGCGCACGCCGCTCATCAAGGAATTCGTGCCGCTGGCGTCGCTCGACGACCTGGTCTTCGGTGCCTGGGACATCTTCGAGGACAACGGCTACGAGGCGGCCATGACGGCCGGTGTCATCGAGCCGTCGATGCTCGAGCAGGTTCGGCCCGAGCTCGAGGCGATCAAGCCGTGGCCGGCGGTGTTCGATCAGCGGTATGTGAAGCGGCTAATGGGCACCAACGTCAAGACGGGCGCCAACAAGCTGGAGATTGCCGAGCAGGTGGGGGCCGACATCTGCGCCTTCAAGGAGGCGAATGGGCTCGACCGGCTGGNGATGATCTGGTGCGGCAGCACCGAGATCTTCATGACCCCGACCCCGGCGCACGACTCGATCGAGGCGTTCGAGCAGGCGCTCGAGTCGAACGCCGCCGACATTCCCTCCAGCATGGTCTACGCCTACGCGGCGCTGAAGGAGGGCATTCCGTACGCCAACGCCGCGCCGAATCTGAGCGCCGATATACCGGCTCTGGACCAGCTCGCGATCGATAACGGGTCGCCCGTCGCCGGCAAGGACCTGAAGACCGGTCAGACCCTCATCAAGACGATCGTCGCGCCCGGCCTGAAGGCGCGGCTCATCGGTGTAGCAGGGTGGTTCTCGACAAATATCCTAGGGAACCGCGACGGTGAGGTGCTCGACGATCCCGAGTCCTTCAAGACAAAAGAGGAAAGTAAAAAGTCGGTACTCGACTACATCCTGCAGCCCGACCTGTATCCGACCTTATACAAGGATCTGTGTCACGTCGTCCGAATCAACTACTACCCGCCGCGTGGCGACAACAAAGAGGGCTGGGACAACATCGATCTGGTCGGGTGGCTCGGCTACCCGATGCAGCTCAAAGTCAACTTCCTGTGTCGGGACAGCATCCTCGCCGCGCCGATCGTGCTCGACCTCGTGCTGTTCCTCGACCTGGCTAAACGTGCCGGTATGAGCGGCATCCAGGAGTGGCTTTCCTTCTACTTCAAGAGTCCGGTGCACGCCCGCGGTCTGTATCCCGAGCACGACCTGTTTATTCAGCTCATGAAGCTGAAGAACACATTGCGGCACATGCGCGGCGAAGAGCTCATTACGCACCTCGGACTCGAGTACTACGACTGAGCGAGCTGACCTGGCCACACTCAGCTCGCGGGNTTGGGGATTGGGAACGGGAGTTGGGGGATTGGGATGACGGCGCTCCCGTGCTTGGCGAGCCAACCCGTTTCTCCTGCCTCCTGCCTCCTGCCTCCTGTCTCCTTGGAGTAGACGAGACCCCATGTCCCAGGTCATGCTGCAGCCGGTCCTCTTCGGCGGTCTGTTCATGGGGGTGCTTTCCGCCCTGCCAATCATCTCCATCGGCAACTGCTGCTGCCTGTGGGTGATCGGGGGTGGCATGGTGACCGCCTACCTGACACAGCACGGCAAACCGGACCCGATTCAGCTTGGTGATGGGGCCCTCGGCGGGTTCCTGTCCGGTGTCGTCGGGGCGGTAGTTTACGCCGTCGTGGCGTTGCCGATCCAGCTCCTGACCGCACCGTTACAGCGCGGACTGATGGACGGGTTGCTCGAGTCGGCGGCCGACGTGCCGCCCGAGGTCCGCGAGATGCTCGAGGGCCTCGGGGCCGGTGGTGGTCTTGGCGCCGTGGCCATCGGCTTCTTTTTCATGCTGGCCATCGGGATGGTGTTCTCCACGCTCGGAGGGCTGTTCGGCGCCCTCATCTTCCGTTCCACCCCGCCCGCCGCACCTGCCGCGCCGATAATTCCGGCCTAGGATAGCTGTTCTCGCGAGCGGACCTTCGGCCAGCGTGACTGACCCATGTAACCGTGGTCTGTCGGTTCCCCCTATCGTTCCAGGCCCTATCCACCGAAAAGCAAGTTGGAAATTGTGTGCAGCGGCGTGCGAGGGTAATTGATGCGCGACTGGGTGACGGCGGTTGGCAGGTTGGGGCTCTGTGTGCTCCTGGCCGGTGTGTCCGGGTGCGCCATTTTACCGGGCGCCAACATACCGTTTCCGGACGAAGCGCAGGTAGACCCGGTCGCGGACGAGGCTGCTGCGGAGCGCGACGTGTCGGCAGTGACGCCGCCGACCCAGGTATCCGAGACATTAGGGCCTCAGGCACCGCCGGCTGCGACCCCGGAGCCCCAGCGGCCCCCGTTGCCGCCGCTGGAGCCGCTGGTCGTGACCCAGCTCGACGAGGCGGCACCGGTGCCGGTGCTCGACGAGCAGGTCCTGTCGCTGCTGTTGGCCGAGCCACTGCCGGTCACCGACCTGCTGCGCCTGCTGCTGCGGGAGACCGAAGTCAGTCTCGTGCCAGACCCTGGCATCGACGAGACCTTTACGGGCGAGCTGAAGGACGTCACCTTGCGACAGGCGCTCGACCTGGTGCTGCGTCCGCTCGATCTGGCCTACAGACTGGAAGACGGTGTGCTGCGGGTGGTTCGACGACCGCTTCAAACGCGGGTGTTCGAGGTGAACTTCGTCACCACCCGCCGGGTGTCCACCAGACGGGTGATGTCCGGGTCCGCCGAGGGTGCCGCGAGCCCGTCCGAGCTGGTGTCCAGCGACGACAGCGACCTCTTCACCGAGCTCGAGCTGGCGGTGGGTCCGCTGCTGTCGGCCGATGGTCGGGCGCACCTGGACCGGGGTGCCGGCCTGCTGCAGGTGACGGACTTTCCTGAGCGGGTCGACGCCGTGGGCAGGTATCTGGACCGTGTCAACCGGCGAGCAGGACGACAGGTTCGCATCGAGGCGCGCATCATCGAGGTCGCGCTCTCCGATGCGGCCTCCGCCGGGCTCGATTGGGATGCGCTGAGTCGCCTGGCGCCCGCGTTGCAAGGGGTCGGTGGCACGTCGATTCGTCCGGTTCTTGCGACTCGCGCCGATGTCGAGCGGTTTCTGGAAGCGCTCGAACAGCAAGGGGCAGTTACGACGCTCTCGCGTCCGAGCGTGGTCACGATGAACAACGAGCCGGTTGTCGTTCGGGTCGATTCCAGACCGCTGTCGGTCGCCGCGGCGACCGGGATCGCCATGGGACCCGCCACCGCGGGTGTGGTCCTCTCGATGACGCCACAGGTCGGCCTCGACGGACAGGTGACGTTGAGCGTGACCCCGAGTGTCACTACGGCAACCGGTCTGACGGGAGGCGAACCTGGAGCCACGGCTCCGACATTGACGGTCAGAGAGACCGACACGCTTCTTCGAGTACGCGACGGCGAGACTGCCGTGCTGACCGGCTGGCTGCATCGGGTGGGGCCGATCGCCCGTGGTGTGGCGGACACCCAGACCCCGGATGAGACCTCAGAGGAGACGTCTGTGGAGCTCGCGCCCGCACCCACCGCGCGTCTCACCGATCTCGTGATTCTGATCACGCCCACCGTGGTCGACGGCGCGTAACGCGATACTGGGAGTACCGCGATGTACGAGGAGTATTACGGTTTCACCGAGAAGCCATTCAGTCTGACGCCGGACCCGAAATTCCTGTTTCGCAGCGAGACCCACGCCGGCGCGTTCGAGCTGCTCGAGTACGCGATGCACCGGCGAGAGGGATTTGTCGTCATCACCGGGGACATCGGCACCGGCAAGACCACCTTGTGTCGGGCGCTGCTCGAGCGCCTCGACCGACAGACCTTCAGCGCGCTGCTGCTCAACCCCTTTCTGTCGGAGACCGACCTGATCAAGGTCATCCTGCAGGATTTTGGTGTGGTCTCGCGAGATGAGCTCAAGCACGGCCTGATGAGCCAGGTCAGCAAGCAGACGCTGATCGACACGCTCAACGATTTTCTTCTGTCTCTCTTGCCACTGGGAGCCTGTGCCATGGTCATCGTCGACGAGGCACAGAACCTGCCGCCGCAGGTCCTCGAGCAGCTTCGTATTCTCTCGAACCTCGAAACCGACAAGGAGAAGCTCCTGCAGATCGTGCTCGTAGGCCAACCTGGCCTCAGTACCACGCTCCGCACGCCCGAGCTCCGACAGCTGGCGCAGCGAGTGTCGATCAAGCACGAGCTGCGGCCGCTGACTCCCGACGAGGTGACGGCCTACGTCATCCATCGCCTGACCGTGGCGGGTGGCGGGTCTTCGGTCATCTTCCGGCCACGGGCGCTCGAGACGATTCACCGGTTGTCAGAGGGAATTCCGCGGGTCATCAACTTGCTGTGCGACCGCGCCTTGCTGGCCGCGTTCGCGGTCCGCACCAACATCATCGATGCCGATCTCGTGAGCACGGCGTCAAAGAGTCTCGAGCTGCCGAGAGCCACGCAGGCCGTGCCCCCACTCCGCGTCCGGCTGCGTCGCCGGGTTGCTGCGGCGGCACTGGCACTGGGACTGTCGGTCCTGGTCGGCACGGCGAGCGCGGGATTGGGGTATCTTGTGTCAGAGGGATACCGCCTGAGAATGACTGATCACTTTCCATTGATCGCCCTACAGCAACCGGCCGACCCGTCATCGGGGTCCGGTGACGCCGAATCGGTGACCGAACCGTCTTCTGAACAATGAGCACGTTGCTCGATTCGCTCCGGCGGGCCAAGGAGGCCGAGGCGGCGTCATCGTCGGCTGGTGGCGGACGACAGGTCGACGCGATTCTGTCGACTCTGGGCTATGCGCGACGGCAGCGCCAGGCCCGGGTCTTCCGCACGGTGGGCGCCGGTGTCGTCGTGGGGCTGGTCGCCCTGCTGGCGTGGGTCATCTGGGACCGCACGGCCTCGATGCCGGAGGGCCCGGACGTCGCTGCCGATCTGACGGTGGACGAAGCGGGGGTCCCGGTCCCGGCCCCTACGCTGGAGGATGCGGCTGAGCCTGTCGCGTCACCGGCTCCGCTCAGCGACCCGGTCCGAGAAGAAGTGGTCGACCCGGTCGGTAACACGATACCGCGTCCGGATCCGGCCACCACGATCCCGGTCGCGCCGACAGCGGCGACGCCATCCGGCGAGCAAGTCGAGATGCCGTCTCCTCTCGGAGCACCCGAAGCTGGCGCAGTACCCGATGAGCCCGAGGAAGAAAGGACGGACGATCGCGACCCGCTATCCGGCGGCCGCGACGAAGAGGTCGCGAGTGCACCAGGGTCGCCTGCCGACGACCTGGCACCCCTCGCCGTCGACACCCTGAGTACACCGAAAGCACCGGTCGCTACACCAACTGCGCCTGGCGATCTCGCGCCGCCGCCGGTGCCGCTCATCGAGCGTGGACCGGTGGTGTCGGAGGTGTTCGCCGAGGCACTGGCGCTCCAGCAGGCCGGCGACATTGCTGGCGCGATTTTCGAGTATCAGATGCTCCTGTCCGAGGGTGCGCGGAGCGCACAGGTGCACAACAACCTGGGGCTGTTGTATCAGGAGCAGGACAGGTCCGACGATGCGGCGCGAGAGTTTCAGCGGGCGATCGCCTTTGACCCTCGACACTCGAAGGCCCACAACAATCTGGGCGTCGTCCGCATGCGTCAGGCGCGATATGAGGACGCCGCTGCGGCGTTTCGTGATGCCCGGCTATTCGACGGCGCGAACCTCGACGCATGGGTCAACCTGGCTCTGGCACTGCAGGCGGCTGGCGACGTGGCGGCCGCCAGGAGCACGCTTGTCGATGCGTTGTCGGTCGATGCTCGGCACGGGCCCACGCACTACAATCTTGCGCGCCTGTTCGAGCTCGACGGCGACGTCTCACGCGCCGTCGAGCACTATGGGCGGTTCGTCGAATACAGCGGGGCAGAGCACGCCGACCTTGTCGCGGTCGTGCGAAGCCGGATCGAAGCGCTTGCCGTTCGCCGTTAGCCGGCACGCCCAAGGAACCCAATCTCACCCCACGACGTATTCAGAACAAGACGGCAGTCGAGATACCCATGGCCCTGATCGAAACGCGAGACCTGTGGAAGACCTACAGCATGGGCAGCGAGGAGATCCATGCCCTGCAGGGAGTCTCGATGCAGATCGAACGTGGTGAGTACGTGGCGATCATGGGTCCGTCCGGTTCCGGCAAGTCCACCCTGATGAACCTGATCGGATGCCTCGACACGCCCAGCCGGGGCAGCTACCTGCTCAATGATCAGCAAGTGCGGGAGATGGACGACGACGAGCTGGCGCGGATCCGCAACGAGGAGATCGGTTTCGTCTTCCAGACCTTCAACTTGCTTCCGCGGGCCACGGCGCTACACAACGTGGAGCTTCCGCTGATCTACGCGGGTGTACCTGGGCCCGTCCGCCGCGCCCGGGCGCTCGAGGCGCTAGACCGCGTCGAGCTCGGCGACCGCGTCACACATAGGCCAAACGAGCTGTCTGGTGGTCAGCGCCAGCGTGTCGCGGTCGCGCGCGCCCTCGTCAACGAGCCGTCGATCCTATTGGCCGACGAACCGACCGGGAATCTCGACTCGAAGACCGGCCTAGAGATCATGACGTTGTTCGAGCGACTGCACGCAACAGGAAATACCATCATCCTGATCACACACGAGGCGGATGTCGCCGAATATGCCCACCGCGTCGTTCATTTGCGCGACGGTAAGGTAGAGCGGGACGTGCGGCAGTCCCACCGCTCACCCGCGATGGGGGTGACTACGTGAGCGTGATCTGCGCGTTACCCAGGAGGCAGGAGACAGGAGGCAGGAGACAGAAGATCATCGGTGGGCTTCGCCGTCTTCAACGGACACCCGTCTGCCCAATTCGACCTGGCCAGCCAAGTTGATGCCGGCGACAGCCGACCAGTTTCCTCCTGTCTCCTGCCTCCTGACTTCTGTCTCCTAGACGCACTCACCCTCACACCCTCGCCCAGTGTCCTGACGCCACCTCGCGCAGGGGCGCCATGTCTTCGCTGGACTCGAGTTCCTCTGATGCGTCCCCGCCGTCGGCACTCGACATGCCGGCGGTCGCGAGCAGGGCCCGTGTGTAGGGGTGCCGCGGCGCAGCGAACACCGCCGGGGTCGCGGCCGTTTCGACGATGCGTCCGGCCCGCATCACCGCGACGCGGGCCGTCATATGCCGCACGAGACGCAGGTCGTGGGTGATGAAGAGCAGTGCGAGACCCAGGTCACGCTGAAGTCGCATCAAAAGGTTGACGATCTGCGCGCCAACAGAGGCGTCGAGCGCCGAAACCGGCTCGTCGAGCACCACCAGCCGTGGACCCAGGGCCAGTGCCCGCGCCAGCGCAATCCGCTGCCGCTGTCCGCCGCTCAGCTCGCCCGGCAGTCGCCCGAGGTGGGTAGGGTCCAGTCCTACCTGGTGCAGCAGTTCCTCAACACGGGCCTGTCGGTTCGCGGCCGTGCCGATGCGATGGACGACGAGCGGTTCGGCGACGCTTTCGCCGACCGGAAGCCGCGGGTTCAACGATTCGTAGGGATCCTGAAACACCGGCTGGATGGCACGGCGCAGGGTCCGCAATCGATGGCGCGACATCGAGCCGATCGCTTCCCCGTCGAACCGGATCTCGCCGGCCGTCGGTGTCGTCAGACGCAGTATGCAGCGCGCCGCCGTCGTCTTGCCGCTGCCAGACTCTCCCACGAGTCCGAAGCTCTCTCCCTCGCCCACGGTGAAGCTGACGTCGTTCACGGCGTGGACCTCCACGGTCGGTCGTAAAGGACGCCGTTGCACGAAGCGCTTGACCAGTCCCTCGACCTCGAGCAGCGGCATGGTCAGGGTAGGGGATCTGCTCGATTGGCGTCGGTGGCGGCGGCAGGCACGAGCTGCGCCGGGTCGTGCAGATGACATCGGGTGATGCGCTCGGTGCCGACCATCCATGGTTCCGGCATGACGGTCTCGCAGATTTCCAACCGCTCCGGACAGCGTGGCGCGAAAGCACAGCCCGGAACCAGCTCACACAGACGGGGTGGTGAGCCCTCGATCCCCGATAGCGGGATCCCTGGCGCACTGCCCGGCACCGACGCCAGGAGACCGCGAGTGTAGGGATGCCCTGGTGTGTGCAGCACCGCCCGCGCGGGACCCTCTTCTATGATTTGCCCGGCATACATCACGGCGACCCGGTCGGCGCAGGCGCCGACCACCGCCAGGTCGTGACTGATGAGCAACAGCGAGAGGTTGTGGTGCCCAACGAGGTCCCGGAGGAGATCGACAATCTTGGATTGCGTGGTGGCATCGAGCCCGGTGGTTGGCTCGTCGGCGATGAGCAGCGCCGGATCTCCCGCAAGGGCGAGGGCGATCATGGCACGTTGGCGCAGACCGCCGGACAGCTGATGCGGATAGTCTGCGGCGCGTCGCTTCGGGTCCTGGATCCGGACCAGGTCGAGGAGCTCGAGCATTCGGGCGCGCGCCGCGGGTCGTTGCGCGACACCGTGCGCCAGGAGCGTTTCGATGATCTGGTCTCCGATTGTGAACACGGGGTTGAGGGCCGTGCCCGGGTCCTGCAGGACCAGCGCGATCTCGCGACCCCGTATCTGGTGCAGCCGTCTCTCGTCCAGCCTGACAAGGTCTTGACCCTTCCAGAGAACAGATCCGCCTGTGATCCGTCCTGGAGGGTGTATCAGTCGCAACAGCGAGAGTGCCGTGACCGATTTGCCCGAGCCGGACTCACCGACCAGCGCAAGCGTTTCGCCCGCGCGGATCACGAAACTGACCGAGCGCACCGCCGGCGCCTCTCGACCGCCGAGGTCGAAGACGGTCGTCAAACGGTCGACTTGTAGCACCACGGGCGCCCCGGTGGCAGGTGGATCCCGATCGTCTCGCATCCCGTCCGTTGTTTCCTTGGACACCGCGTGCAGGTGCATGAAGATGGTGGCGAAGCTCTCAGTCTTGCTCCTGTATCCCGCCTCCTTGGGGAGTTCGCTAGACCCCCTCCTCGCGATATTCGCCGAATACGGCGCGAAGTGTATCGGCAATCTCGCCCACGGTGGCCATGGCTTCGACGGCGGTGATGATGGGCGGCACCAGATTCGTGTCGTCCCGAGCGGAGCGGGTCACCCCGTCGAGCGCTTGGCGCATCTTGGTCTCGTCCCGTGATGCCCGCAGGTGGGCGACCCGCTTACGCTGGTCATGCTCCACGGATGGGTCGATGCGCAGGACTTCCATGTTCAGCGGGGCGTCATCGGTGGAGCGATTCACGCCGACGACGAGTCGATCACCGTTGTCGACAGCCTGCTGGTCTCGATAGGCCGATTCCTGAATCTGACGCTGAATCGCCCCGCGCTCGATCGCTGCCAGGGTGCCGCCACCCTCCGCGATCTGATCGAGGAGCGCCGTCGCGCCCTGTTCAATCGCATCGGTGAGCGACTCGATAGCGTACGAGCCGGCAACCGGGTCGACCGTGTTGGCGACACCGGTCTCGGCGGCGATGACCTGCTGCGTCCGCAGGGCGATCTGGGCCGAGGTCTCGGTCGGGAGCCCCAGCGCCTCGTCACGGCCGTTGCAGTGTAGCGACTGGGTGCCGCCCAGGACCGCCGCCATCGCCTGCAGCGCGACTCGGACGATGTTGTTGTCCGGTTGTTGGGCCGTCAGCGTGCTGCCGGCAGTCTGTGTATGAAACCGTAGCTGCTGCGCACGTGCGTCGTTGGCGCCAAAACGGTCGTGCATCAGACGCGCCCACAGTCGTCGGGCTGCGCGGAACTTCGCGATCTCCTCGAGGAAGTCGTTGTGGGCCGCGAAGAAGAAGGACAGCCGGCGACCGAACACGTTCACGTCGAGCCCGGCCTCCAGGGCTGCTTCCACGTAGGCAATCGCGTGGGCAAAGGTGAACGCGACTTCCTGGATCGCCGTCGCCCCTGCCTCCCGGATGTGATAGCCGCTGATCGATATCGGATGCCATCCAGGCAGCTCGGCACCGCAGTAGGCGATGACGTCGGTCACGATTCGCAGCGACGGTCTCGGCGGAAAGATGTAGGTGCCGCGCGCCACATATTCCTTCAGGATGTCGTTCTGCACCGTCCCTGCGGTTGCGTGGGGCTCGACACCTTTACGACGTGCCGCAGCCACATACAGCGCGAGGAGGATGATGGCCGTGGCGTTGATCGTCATCGACGTCGAGACACGGTCGAGCGGGATTCGGTCGAAGAGCAGGCTCATGTCTTCGACGGAGTCGATCGCGACGCCGACGCGTCCGACCTCGCCGCGCGCGAGAGTATGGTCGGAGTCGTACCCGATCTGCGTAGGAAGATCAAATGCGACACTGAGACCGCTGACACCCTGGTCGATCAGATATCGAAATCGCCGGTTCGATTCGGCCGCACTGCCAAAGCCGGCGTATTGCCGCATCGTCCAGAGTCGACCACGATACATCGTCGTGTAAATGCCACGGGTGAACGGAAATTCGCCGGGGGATCCGAGCGCGTCGTCCGGGGTCCAGTCGCGCACGTCTTCAGGAGTGACGGCCTTCGATACCATCGCAGTGCGATTGTAGTAGATCGGCCGGTCCAGAGTCCCCGGTCCCGATCTCCAGCGTGTGCGACATCCCGTGAGCCTCCCGTGTCAGCCGTCATCGCCTTGACACACCCATATGTAGCGGTTAGACTTGCCGCCGGCCCTGCATTTAGTTGCATCTCCTATGACTCTGGTTCGGTCTCCAGATCTCACCCGCATGGCTCCACTGCCGGTTCGGTACCGGGGATTCGCCAGACAGCTCCAGGGACGGGTGCGTCCCGGGCGGTGAGGAGGTCCACAGGATGGACGATGTCGTGAACCGGTTGTCCCGCGAGCTGGCTGACGCCATGGCCGCGGCTGTCGCGGACGATCATCGCGTAGAGGCCTGTCATGAAAAAGCCAGGGCCGCTGGGTACAGCATGAAGGTATCGCTCGAGGCGGTCATCGGGTTCGCGAATCGGTCCAAGGAGGACGGACGGACCAAGGCCGGTGTCGCAGTGGCCAAGGTGGCCAAAGTGGCCAAGGACGCAAAGACCGAACCCGCGCCGGACCCTGGGGTGATGAGCTCCAACGACCGCCGCTTCTTGCGTTCTCTCAGGATTGCAGCGGACGAGGCCGGTCAGCAGGTCGACTGACGGCCCAGCCCCGGCGCTCGTATGCGTTGGCACTTGGCACGCCCGGTAGCAAGGGCCTTTAGGCCCGCAACGCCCGCGAGGCCTTGTCCATACCAGTGAGCCGCGGGATCAATCCAGCCAGCGCCGCAGATCGCGCCCGGTCATTTCCGGCGACGGCTCGATTCCCAGCACACCGAGCATGGTGGGGGCGACGTCTCGAAGGGAGCCGTCGCTCAACGGCATGCCGGTCTTCGCGTCTGGACCGATGTAGATGACCGGCACCGGGTTGGTCGTGTGCGCGGTGTGCGGGCCGTTGCGCTCGGCGTCCCACATCTGCTCCGCGTTGCCGTGATCTGCGGTCACGATGACCGTTCCGCCTGCGCTTCGGACGGCTGCGACAATGCGTCCCAGAGACCGGTCGAGTGTCTCGACCGCCGTGACCGCCGCGTCGAGGTGTCCGGTGTGCCCGACCATGTCCGCGTTGGCGAAATTGCAGATGATGACGTCATGGCGCCGCGCGACCAGGTCGGCGACCAGGTGGTCGGTAACGCCGACCGCGCTCATCTCCGGTTGCAAGTCGTAGGTCGGCACTGTGGGTGACGGCACCAGGATCCGGTCCTCGCCACGCGCCGGCTGCTCCTCTCCGCAGTTGAAGAAGTAGGTCACGTGGGCATATTTCTCCGTCTCCGCCAAACGAAGGTTGGTGCGGTTGTGGGCGGTCAAGACGTCGGACAGATTGCCGGAGAAGGTCTGTGGTGAAAACGCCACCGGGAGACCGAAGGTGGCGTCGTATTGCGTCAGCGTCAGCACCCTCACACGTGGCGCCGCGGTCCGCGCGAAACCGTCGAAGTCCTCGAACGCGAGGGCACGGGTCAGCTGTCGTGCACGGTCAGCCCTGTAGTTGAAGAAGATCACCGCGTCATCGTCCCGGATCAGGCCGACCGGGTCGTCCTCCGCATCAGTGATGACACATGGGTCGATGAATTCGTCGGTGATGCCGCGCGCATACGCCTGTTCGACCAGGATTCCCGCGTCCGTTCCGCGCCGCCCGATACCGCGAGTCATCGCCTCGTAGGCGCGTTGCGTGCGGTCCCACCGCTGGTCCCGGTCCATCGCGTGGTAGCGTCCGCACACGGTCGCCACTCGCCCAACCCCGACCTCGTCGCACGTGCGGCCGAGTGCCGCAAGATACTCGACACCACCGCTGGGCGCCGTGTCGCGGCCGTCGGTCAGCGCATGCACCAACACTCGGCGGACTCCGCGTCGCGCGGCGAGCCGGATGAGCGCCTCGAGGTGCCGCAGGTGGGAGTGCACTCCGCCGTCCGAGAGCAGACCGACCAAGTGCAACGAACGGTCGCCCTTGGCGCCCGAGTCGATGAGCGTCAACAGAGCGGCGTTGGTCTCGAGCTCACCACGCGAGATGGCCTGGTCGATGCGAGTCAGGTCTTGAAAGACGATCCGGCCTGCGCCAAGATTCATGTGCCCTACTTCGGAGTTGCCCATCTGACCTGTTGGCAACCCCACTGCTTCACCGCACGTGGTCAGGAGGGCGGACGGATACCGGTCGCGGAGCTCTTGGTAGACCGGTGTCCGCGCCTGCAAGATGGCGTTCCCCTCCGGTCGCGTGCCCTCACCCCATCCGTCGAGCACAACGAGCACGAGAGGCGGATTCTTTCGACTGGCGACGTTCGACATAGTCTGGAGGGTCCCGTCGGAGGCGGATGATATCACGACGGCGTGGGTGCTTCGCTCTTGAGGGCGTAGTTAGAAAACCCCCTATTTCAAGGGGTTGAGACCGCCTTGGAGGTTTGACTTGGCGGACGCCGGTCACCTATGATTGGCACTATCTAGTTGTGTCCGGACGTGCAAGGAGAATCGCTCATATGAAGTCGACCGGTCGTCATCGCCAGGCAGTGTTGTCTGTCATCGCGACGGTGATCGTCGTGGCGGCCACCGCGGCCGCGGGCCAGGTGCAGCCAGAACGTACTGACGCGCAGCAACAGGAGATCCTGTCGCTGGCCACGATTGTCGGCGCCGCCTTGCAAGGGCAGCTTGTTCCCACGACCGAGCCGTTCGGATGGGCGAACGATTTTCTGAAGAGTAGCGAGCAGACCACGTTCGTGCCGTTTACGCTGTCGGTGGAGCAATCGAAGGTAAGCACGTCGACCGTGGCGATGTATATGTTCGTGGCACCGCAGGGAGCCCCCGCGGCGTCGGCGCCTCCCGCAGCCGAGCCCGCCGCGGCGTCGGCGCCCGTACTTCCCGAGGCGGCTTTCGAAGACGCGTATCATATCGACCTCGGAGCGCCCACCGCGGATGGCAACTATGAAATCCGCCGAGGCTTTTGGGTGCCGGGCGGCGACTATGACGTCTACGTCGCACTGAGCGAAAGCGGTGTCGCTGACGGCACCGAGGCCAAGACGATGATGCTCAAGAAGGCGATGTCGGTGCCCAATTTGTGGTCCGACCAGCTCGCGACGAGTACTATCATCCAGGCCGACCGCATCGAGTCGTTATCGGTACCGCCGCCACCCGACCAGCAACTGGCGAATCCGTACACGCTCGGGGCCATGCGCATCGTGCCGAAGAGCGTTTCCGAGTATCTTACCAGCGACGATCTGTCGCTGGTGTTCCTCGTCTACAACGTCGGGCTGACGGCAGCGGGGCTGCCGGACGTGGAGATCGACTACACGTTCAACACGCGTGGGCCGGCTGGGGACGAGTACTTCAACCGGACCAATCCGCAGGCGTTCAACGAGCAGACATTGCCGCCGGACTTCGATCTGGAGGCGGGCCATCAACTGGTCGCCGGCCAAGCGATTCCGTTGAGCGGGTTTCCCGAAGCAGACTACCGGCTCGAGATCAAGATCACGGACAACACGAACGGCGCGTCGTTGACTCATAACGTGGATTTCTCGGTGTCGGCGTCTTGAGACGCCGCATCCGAGTAGCGATCGACACGAGAAAGGGCGTCATGGCTTGGTCCGAACGGATGCGCGTCGGCACCATCGTGGTCCTTGCGCTGGGCGGAGTGACAGTGGAAGCGGCCACCGGGGGGGCGGGGCAGGAACCAACCGGAGGCCGCGCCCCGGTCACGCAGGCCGCGGCCGCGGCCGCGGGCCGCATCGTCGGAGCTGTCACCGATACGGCCGGTATGCCGCTCAAAGGCGCGGTGATTTCCGCACTCGGGCCGTCTGGCGCCGAGCTGGCTCTTGCTGATGCGGACGGGCGTTTCTTGCTGAGGGCTCTGCTGCCGGGCGCGTATCTGGTTCAGGCTCACCTGCGGGGGTTCGCGGCGTCGCGCCGAGAGCTGATCGAGGTCAGCGCAAGCACGCCGTCCGTGCACGCCATCACCCTGAGCCGCGTGGATCAGTCGGCGCAGCCGATCGTGGCCGGTGTCGGTCTGCCAAGTTCCGCCGACGTCGGTGTCCAGCCTGAGGAGACGGACGCCGCGCCGTTTGGTGGAACGACCACCGAGGCGTCGGCGCCACACGACCACAGCGAGAAATCCTGGTATCTCCGCCGGGTCAGGCGGAGCGTGTTGAAGGCAGTCGATACGCGGGTTGTGCTCGATGAGCTGGTGCCGACCGGTGAATCGGACGACCCGAGCGTGACGATGTTCACCCGCAGCCTCGCTTCGCCGGCGAGTTTCGCGACGGCGCTATTGGAGTTGCCGCTGACAGGTGAGGTCAATCTGCTGACGCGGGGCACGCTCCTCGATTCGGCGGCCGACATGCTCACAGGTGAGGAGCGTTCGGCCAGTATCGCGAACCTGTCGGTCGGCGCGCCCATCTGGCGCGGTGACTTGTCGGCGCAGGGCGCCATGACGACGGGTGATGTGATGTCCTGGGCGGCATCGGGGTCCTATGTCTCCGATCTCGAATCCTCCCACCAGCTCGGCCTCGACGTCTCCTACGGGCGACAGCGCTACCAGGGTGGCAATCCAGCGGCGCTCACACTGCCTTCCGAGAGTCGATACGCGGCAAGTTTTGGTGCGTCCGATCGCTGGACGGTGTCGCCACAATTGACGGTGGATTACGGCGGCCGCTACGCGAAATATGGGTATATCGAGGAAAACGGTCTGTTCAGCCCTCGAGTAGGGGTGACGCTCACGCCGATTGCGGGCTTCAGGTTCCGGGTGTCCGGTGCGCAGGAGACGGTGGCCCCAGGGGCCGAGGAGTTCATGCCCCCGACCGATACTGGGTTCTGGCTGCCGCCCGAGCGAACGTTCGCCGCATTGTCACCGGCGAGCGGCCTGCACCCGGAGCGCACGCGTCATGTCGACCTGCAGCTGGAGTACGACCTCACAGGCCGGTATGTCGTCGGCTTACGCCGGTTCTATCAAGATGTCAACGACCAGATGGCGACCCTGTTTGGCGTTGACGAGCTGGGGAATGCGCCGACTGGGCACTACTACCTGGCGCGCGCCGGGTCGCTCAGCAGCCGCGGCTGGGTCCTGACACTGCGCCGGCAGCTTGGCGACCGGTTCAGCGGGTCGGTTGACTATGCTGTCGCCGAGGCGAGCTGGAGACAGGCCACCGCAGACGCGGCGCTCGGCGTCGCTGTACCTGGGACGATGCGTCCGGCCACTGAGCGCTTCCACGATGTGAGCGGCGCCCTCGAGGCGGAGATTCCGGAGACTGCCACTCGGGTGTTTGTCCGGTGTCGTGTCTCTACCGCGTTTGTCCGGGCTGACCACCAAGTTCCCACCGGGATGGATGCCCGTTTCGACGTCCAGGTCAACCAGGGGCTGCCGTTTTCGCCGATCGAAGGCAGTCGCTGGGAGGTGCTGGTGTCGGTCCGCAGTCTGTTCTTCGACCCTCACGAGGCCGCGTCGATGTTCGACGAGTTGCTGGTAGCGCGTCCACCCATGCAGGTAGTCAGTGGCGTCGTCGTGTATTTCTAGCGAGGATTCGCCGCTCACATCGAGCAGCTTGGTCCCCAACTGGTTCTTCGGAAATGCGCGAGTACATACAAAAAGAGTATCCAGGCTGGTTGTATACCATGGGCATATTCAATTATTTGGATATAATATCCAAACTATTGGGTTGTGTTGTTGGCAAGTATCGACATCGCGGCGCAAGTCAATGATTTACTATAGTTTACGACGAAATGTCAGATTCCTCGTGGAACAGCATTTGCACCTCAGGAGTCAACCGTAGGCGATATCCGCACAGATGACTCGATTGTCTTCCTCGTCAACCTCGGCTCTGGCCGGACGAAAGCGCTGGGACGCCTGGGCGCCGCCCGTGCTGGCAGTCGCGTTGGTTGCCGCCCTGATGTGTCTGGCTGCTGCGAATGTTGTCGTTCGGGCCAACTGGACCGAAGTCGTCGACGGGGTACTGTGGGACGATTTGCCCGAAGGGGTCACCGCGGTCGAGGTCAGTGAGGGCGAGGCGGGCGACCTGGCCGGCATCGAGGTTGGGGACCTGCTGTTGGCGATCGATAAGGTGCCGGTCGAGACGGCCGGCGATGCGGTCGCGGTCCTTCACGCGGGTCAGTCCGACGCCAGCCTGACCTACTCGCTGTTGCGTCTCGGTCAGGCCCGCCTGTTCGAGGTCTCCCTGCGACCGGTGCCCACCGGTCAGACACGGGTCTACTTCGTGCTCGTCGTCATCGGGGTGTTCACCTTGTTGGTGGGCGCGTCGGTCAGGCTGCGACGACCGGGAAACCAGGCCACCCTGCACTTCTTCTGGCTCAGCGTCGCGTTCTTCGGGATGTTCGCCTTCTCGTTCAGCGGTCGCTTGGACAGGCTGGATTGGGTGTTCTATTGGGCGGACGCCATCTCGACCAAGGTGCTCGCACCGATGTTCGTGCATTTCGCGCTGGTGTTTCCAGAGCGGGCGCCAGGGTGGATCCGAAACCGTCTCGGGCGGTTGTTGCTGCCGATCGTGTATGCGCCGGCGCTGGCGCTGGTGCTGGTGGAGGCGGTGGCGCTAGCAGGGGATGCCGGCTCGGGTGTCTTCACGACGGCGGTAGGAAGCGTCTGGCGCCTGGAGTTTGCCTATCTGGCGATCTGCGTGATGACCGGACTGGCGCTGATGATTCTTACCTTGCACCGGGTGCCGTCGGTGACGTCGAAGCGTCAGCTTCGCTGGATCGTCTGGGGGGCGGTCCTGGGCGGGCTGCCGTTCGCGTTGGGCTACGCGTTTCCGTGGGCGCTTGGATTCGACACCACCGCGCCGCTCGACCTCACCGCAATTCCGTTGAGCCTCATTCCCCTGGCCTTCGCGTCGGCGATCGTACGGTATCGGTTGCGTGACGTCGAGGTGATCATCAAGCGCGGGCTGGTCTACACCGCGGCGGTTTCGGCGATGGTCGCCATCTATCTCGTGCTGGAGCGGCTGGCCAGGGAGGTGTTCCTCGAAGAGTCCGACGGGCACAATTCGATCATCGCCGTGCTGGCGACGCTGGTCGTGGTGCTCGTAGCGAGTCCCGTCAAGAACGCCATCCAGTCGATGCTCGATCGGGTGTATTACCGGGACCGCTACGACTACCGGCGTGCGCTGGTTGGATTCGCGCGCGACTTGAACAGCGATCTCGATCTCAACCGTCTCGCCCAGCGGCTGGTGACGCGGGTCACCGAGACGCTGGTCATCGACGACATGCTGCTGATGCTCTCTCCGCCCGGCAACGACGGCGACGGTGTCTACCGCCCGTTCCATGCCAGCGGTGCCCGCGTCGCCGAAGACTGGCCGGCGTTGGAGCGGACGTCGAGCATCGGCAGACGTCTGGTCGATCGCCACACCGTCATGCTGGATGAGCCGGTGTCGGCGCGTCGTCACCCAGACGAGGATGTGGCCTTTTGGCGAAACCAGGGGATCCACTATTTCGTGCCGTGCGTATCCGAAGAAGAGACCATTGCCGTACTGGCGCTGGGCGCGAAAACGAGCGGCGAGCCGCTGAGCAGTGAGGATGTCGCGCTGCTGGCGGCGGTGGCCGGCCAGGTGGCCACCGCCATTGAGAATGGTCGGCTGTATACCCAGCTCCAGGTGAAAGCGTCCGAGGTCGACCGGGTCCGAAAGTTCAACGAGAACATCATCGAATCGCTGAACGATGGGTTGGTGGTGCTCGGCCTCGAAGACCGGGTGCTTCGATGGAACGCCGCCCTCGAGCGGATCTACGGTGTGACGCACGATGCGGCAATCGGCGAGCCGCTCACCGACCTGTTCGATGCGTCGTTTACGGACCGCCTGCGTCGTGCGCGCCGGGAGCAGCCCGAGGGCGCCACGTTGTATCGGGTCCCGCTCGTGTCGCGGCATGCCGATGAACCGCGGCAGCTCCTGGTCAACGCGGCGCTGGCACCGCTCCGGACACCGAGCGGCGATACCGCCGGCGCGATGGTAATTCTCGAAGACATCACCGCGCGGGTGCATCTAGAGGAGCAGCTGCAGCTGTCCGACAAGATGGCGTCGATCGGTCTGCTGGCCGCCGGTGTCGCGCACGAAGTCAACACGCCGCTCACCGGGATTTCGAGCTTTACCCAGATGTTGCTCGAGGGTACCGAGCCGGACGACCCGCGGACCCAGCTGCTCGAAAAGATTGAGCGACAGACGTTCCGGGCCGCCAAGATCGTCAATGGCTTGCTCAATCTTGCCAGGCCAGGTCGATCTGATGCGGCTGGTCCAGTTGATCTCAACGCTCTCATCAATGACGTGCTGACGCTGATCGAGCATCAGCTCCAGACGTCCAACATCAAGCTGCGTCGAGAGCTGTCCGCGATGCCAACCGTTGTCCAGGGCGTCGAGTTCAAGTTGCAACAGGTGTTCCTGAACCTGTTCCTGAACGCGCGTGACGCCATGCCCACCGGGGGCTGGTTGTCGATCTGCTCACGGGTCGAGGGCACGCAGGCCATCGTCGAGGTGGCGGACACCGGTACCGGCATTGCCAGCGACGATCTGCCCCGAATCTACGACCCGTTCTTCACGACCAAGGCGGTCGGGCAAGGCACCGGGCTTGGGTTGTCAATCTCCTATGGCGTCATCAAGGAGCACAGCGGTTCCATCGAGTGCGAGAGCGGACCAGAGCATGGCACGCGGTTCACGTTGAGTCTGCCGTTGCCCCCACCTGCAGAGAAGCGAGTGGGGGGTGTTCAGGTCCTGGCTGCCACGCGCCTGACTGGCACGAGAAAGGCCGATGCTACGTAACGCGTCCGTGTTGATCATCGACGACGAGGAAATCATGCGGGAAATCCTGCAAGTGCTCCTCGAGCGTGAGGGCTGTCAGGTGTCGCTGGCGGCGTCGGGCGAGGAAGGCCTGGCGTTGGCGCGCTCGCAGCCGTTCGATGTTGCGATCGTCGACGTCATGATGCCCGGCATCGGCGGAATCGAAACCCTCGACGAGTTGCGGAAGCTCGATGGCGACCTGCCGGTCATCTTAATCACCGCGTTTGCATCGGTCGAGAACGCGATTGCCGCGATGAAGCGCGGTGCGTTCGACTACGTGACCAAGCCGTTCAAGAACGAGGAAGTGCTGGTCGTGGTCCGTAACGCCGCTGAACGCCGGCGGCTGATGACCGAAAACCGCACTCTGCGCGAGAGTCTACGCGCGCAGGGCCACGGGTTCAGCGAGATCATCGGTCACAGCCAGCGGATGCAGCAGGTCTTCGATCTCATTTCCCAGGCTGCGCCAAGCCGCACGACCATCCTGGTCGAAGGGGAGAGCGGGACCGGGAAGGAACTGGCGGCACGTGCGCTCCATGCCAATTCGACGCGTGCCGACCGCCCCTTCGTGACCGTGAACTCCGGCAGCTTGCCGCCGGACCTGCTCGAATCGAATCTGTTTGGTCACGTCAAGGGTGCGTTCACCGGGGCCGTCGCGCCCAAGAAGGGGCTGTTCGAACTGGCCGACAAGGGCACCATCTTCTTCGATGAAATCGGGAGCGTGCCGGTCGAGACGCAGGCCAAGCTGCTCCGGGTGATGCAGGAGCGGGAGTTCATGCGGCTGGGCGGCGTCGACACCGTCAAGGTCGACGTGCGCATCATCGCGGCCACCAACGTCGACCTGAAGGGGATGGTCGCGGACGGCCGCTTCCGGGAGGACCTGTATTACCGGCTCCACGTCATCAAGGTGGAGCTGCCGACGCTGCGTGAGCGGCGCGAGGACATCCGGTTGCTGGCCCAGCACTTCCTGGAGAAGTATGGGCCTGAGAACGGCAAGCCACATCTGGAGCTGACACCAGACGCGCTGGACGTGCTGGAGCAGTATGACTGGCCGGGCAACGTGCGTGAGCTCGAGAACGTCATCGAGCGCGCGGTCGTGCTGGTCACAGGCGACCGGATCGGTGTGGAGCTGGTTCCCGACGCGGTCCGGACGTCGCGACCGTTTCAGATTCCGCAATTCGTGATGCCGCCAGAGGGGATCTCGTTCAAGGAAGTGACTGCCGCCTTCGAGATCCAGCTCATCGAACGGACGCTCGTCGCGGCGGGTGGAGTGCAGAGGCGGGCCGCCGAGATGCTGCGGATCAAGCCGACGACACTCAACGAGATGATCAAGCGTCACGAGATTCGGCCGCGCCGGAAACGGGGGGCCGGGGCTGTGATGACCGACCGCCGAGGCGCCTGAGGTTCGCCGCCGCCGCGCGTGGGCAGGCTCGAAGCGTAGTGGTTTTCAGCTTCGTGACGAGGCGTTCTTCCCGCCGCGGCGGCTGCGCCGGCTGCGCCCGGTAGGTCGGGAGCGCTGGAGTCCGGCGATCAACCGGTCGTATTTGCCCACAATCACGTCCCACCGGTAGTTGGTGCGCACGTAGTGGCGTCCCTGACGCCCCATGGCGGCCCGCAGGGGGGCGTCGTGAATCAGCAACCGCAGGCACTCGCTGAACTCGTCGCGGTTCCCGTAATAGAGACCGCCGTTGCTACGCTGACAGTGGTCCGCCAGCACGTCACTGCGGGCGTTCGCGAGCACCGGGGTGCCAACCGAGAACGCCTCCAGCGCCAACAGCGAGAGACTCTCGAAGGGTGACGGCACCACCACCACGGTCGCCGCCTCGAGCGCTTCGATTCGTTCGGTTTCAGACAACATGCCGGCAAACCGTACGTGGGGCGCATCGGGAATCGGCATTAGCTTGATCCCCATCAGTACCAGCGACGCATCGCCGTTCGACTCGGCGTAGCTGTTGAAGTAATCGAGCAACTCCTCGCAGCCCTTCCCAGGGTCAATCCGGCCGCCGTAGAGCGCGAAGGGGCCAAACAGGCGGTGACGTCGGCGGAACACGGCGCCGCGGGCGGATAGCGGGGATCCGAGCACGCCGTTGTCGTCGGACGCATCTCGATTCGGCTGGCCGGTCTGTTCGGCTCCCTCTTCCGCGGCCTCGGGGTTCTCTGGCGGAGGCGGCGTCGCCGGCTCACCCGCTCGCTGGTCGTGCAGGCGCGAGGGGGGCAATTCGACGCCGCAGCCCACCGTCTCCTCGTTCTTGGCACCGACCGAGAACAGCTGTTTGAGAAACCCGCGCTCCACGCTGGTGTTGTAGGCGATTCCAGCCGGCAGCGAGAACACCTCCCGGTAAAGACCAAGTCGGATCGCCGGCTCGTCGTGTGCCGTGGGCACCAGGATGCTCCGGGCAGGGTCCACCTGCAGCCCCAGGACCGTCGGCGCATACAGATAGGTGAAAAAGATCAGCGCGTCATATGCACGATGGTGCTGCTCGAGATATGCAAGCAGGCCAGGGCACCAGGGTCCCTGTTGCTTCAACCATTCCTGCTCGTCCGCCGGTGAATGATCGTTGTGAAAGATCCAGTCGGAGTACTCGTTGAAGGATGCCAGGTCCCGCGTGCGGTCGTTCGCGAACCGTCGCACGGTGACGCCCCGGATCCGATCCTCGCCCTCGGGGTACTCGTTCTTCCAAGTGATGTAGTCGCGTGCGCAGGTGGTCAATACATCCACCTGATGTCGGCCGGCGAGCCGCTCCGCGATTAATCGGCAGTGGTACTCGGAACCCCCGAGTATCTCCGCGCCATAGCGTTGGACGACGAACGCAATCTTCACGAGTGGGTCTGCAGGGTGCTCGAGGAGTCAGAAGTCAGAAGACAGAAGTCAGGAGGAAGCCGGAGGGCTTCGCCAATATCTGGCTCAGGGGCGGTGTCTGCGAGATAGACGGTGTACATCGTGTGGGTCTCCGATTCGATCATGAGAATCGCGCGACGAGCCGGTCGAGGTGAGTATCGAAGCGCGCGTCGGTAAAATCTGTCAATCGGCGCCGCTGACCCTCTCGTATGCTCGTGCGCAAACTGTCATCGTACACCAGGAGCCCGAGCATCTCTGCCGCATACTCCAAGTCCTTGGGCGAGAACGCGATGCCGGCGCCCCCGAGCGTTTCCGGCACTGCCGTCGATGCATACGCCAGCACCGGCACATCGGTGGCCATCGCCTCGAGGAGGGGGACGCAGAACCCCTCATGTTCGCTGAGGGACACATAGGCGCTGGCGGTCCGGTAGAACACGGCTAGGTCCTCGTCCGGCACTGGTCCCACGAACCAGAAACGTTCACTCGTCATCTTGTATTCGGTCATCAGCGCGCGGAGCATCGCGTAATAGCGGGGACAGGCGTCCTCCCGTCCCACGAAGATGAAGCGGTGAAACGCGTCGATGTACCGCTTGTAGTGCTCGGCGAGCCGCAGGTGGTCCTCGAGCTTCTTGTTCGGGGCGATGCGCCCGACGAAGAGGATGTTCGTCAGCCCATCACGCAGCACACGTTCGAGTGCCGGGCGGGGCGGCGCCTCGGTCAGGCGCGCCGTGTCTACCGCGATCGGAAACACGCCGGTCTCGGTGAACCCGAGCGTCTCGAGCTCCTGTCGGTTGTATTCGGAATCGCCCAACGCCAGATCGACTCGGCCAGCCAGACTGGCCAGTTCCTCGCGCCCGCGGGTGACCAGCGCGACGAGGCCGGCGTCGTAGCCGGCGAAGAAGTGCGCCGGCGTAATGTTGTGATACTGGATGACCTTCCCGGTCGGCAAGGACGCGAGCGCCTCGCTCATCGGCGAGGCGATGGCGAAATGCAGAATCGTGACATCGCCTCGACGCGCCGCCGAGTCTGAGAAAGGACGGATCTCCCCCCGCAAGTCGTCATCGACGGTCAAGGCGTAGATGTCGGAGTCGTGGCCTCGTGCGCGAAGCAAGCCGCGGACGCGACGCGCGCTGTCGCCCACCGCGTCGCCGCGATGTGCGGCCGGAAGCCACTGATTGATCACCATTCACGGGTTCTCCCCGCGCTCTCCCGGCGCGAAAGGCAGGGCCTTGTAGGCGGATGGCCGATACAGACGCAACTCCTCCAGGCGCTCCCAATCCGCGAACCGCTGCCAGAAATCCCATCGCACCTCGGTGCGCGGAAGCCGGGCGGATCGGCTCACCTGGTCGATCGCCTCGCACAGGACCCTTTCGAAGTCATGTGCCAGCAGCCGGTCCAGTGCCGCGTCCTGGCCCCGCACGATCTCCGACTCGAGCGCCGGGTTAGACAGCACCGTGTCCATGATCGCGGCCACATGTCTGGGGTCCTTCGTCTCGTAGAGGACGCCGGCGCCGTCCATTGTCGTGGGCACCGCCGTTGAGGCGTAGGCAACGACCGGTATCCGCTTGTGGAAGGCTTCGATCAGCGGGACGCAAAAGCCCTCGTGCTCACTCGCAGACAGGAACAAGTCTGCTACGTCGTAGCACGCGGTCAGCTCGGCGTTCGAGACGTGACCCATGAAGTGCACGTCCGGCACCCGCAGAGTGGCGATCAGGTGATGCAGCGTCGCGAGATACGATTCGAACCCCCCGTGGGCGCCGACCAGCAGCAAGCGGGCATTGTGCTGATGTTTGAGCCGGAATGCCTGATAGAAGCGGATGACATCTTCAATCCGCTTGCTCGGGATGATCCGACCGACGAAGAGAATGTTGATCCGTTCGTCATCGAATTCCGAGACCAGCGTGCGGTCGGGTGTCACATGCAAATGAGCGAGGTTTGGAACGACCGGGAGCACACCGGTGTGCGGAAAGCCGAACTGCTGGAGCTCCTGGCGGTTGAATTCGGAGTCCCCCAGCGCCAGGTCGCACCGGGGCACATAGGCGCGAAGCTCGCGCCGGCCGCTGTAGCAGAGACGCACAAGGTCCTCATGCACGCCGACGAAGTATTCGGGTGGCGTGATGTTGTGATAGACGAGCACCATCCGGTCCGGGAGGGCGTAGGCAATTCGCGACGCCCGTGACCCTATCGAGAAGTGGTGGATGAGAATGTTGTCCGGATGCGAGGCCTCAATGAGATCTCGATAGTCGTGGGTGCGGGGTTCCAGCCTGGGGTCGGCGGTCTCGACGAAGATCTCGGATTCGTAACCGGCTGCGCGCAGCGCACTACAGATGCCGAGTGCTTCGTTGCCGATGGCGTCGCCATAGCCGAGCGTAGCCAGCACTTGGTGAACGGCGGGACGAGGCGATGAAGACAGCGCGGTCATGAAGCGGGTCCGACATCATTGTTGCCGCTGCTGCGGGACGCCGGACCGGTAGGCAGTCGGTCGACCTCCTGCCGGGCGGGAGGCAGGTTACGCCGGCGGCGCCCAAACCAACCCACACGCGGCTGCGTCGGCTTCACCGAAGCGGCTTCCTCACGCTCTAACCGATCGAGCATATCCAGGTATTTCCGTTCGATGACTGGCCAGGCATAGTGCGCGTTGAAATAGGCTCGTCCGTTCGAGCCCAACGCGTTGCGCAGGGCGCTACTCGATACGATCGTGTGCAGCGCTTCGGCAAACTCCTCGTAGCTCTCGTAATAGAGTCCTGCGTTGCTGCGGATACACTGACCGCACAACACGTCGCAGCGACCGTTGACCAGCACGGGGCGACCAAGCGCCCATGCCTCGAGTGTCACCATCGACAGGCTCTCGTAGTACGACGGCATCACCAACAGATCGGCCGCCGCCATGGCATCGAACTTCTCCTGATCGGCGATGTAGCCCAGATGTCGGATGCGTGGGTGCACGGGAATCGGTGTGACCGGGTTGCCGATCAGTACGAGGGTCAGCTGTGGCGAGACACGCGCATAGCGGCGAAAGTAGTCAAACAGTTCGCTACAGCCCTTGTTTTCGTCGATTCGGCCTACGTAGATGACCACCGGACCTTCGATGCCGGTGGCCTGTCGAAATCGCAGCGGTTCTGGCTGCGCCGGCACTTCCGATCCGATGCCGACGACGACACCAGGCACGCTCTCGTTGTTCGACACTGCCTGAATCAGAGCCCGCTCCTCGTGCGAGTTGTACATGAGCGCGCGAACGCCTCGAAAGCTGTCGCCGAAAATGCGCAGCCCCAGTGCTGGGTCCCGTTCGGCGGTGGGCACCAGCACAGCTCGTGGAGCTGCGACCCGGATGCCGTGATACGCGTGGTAATAGCGGTAGCTGAAGAAGATGCAGTAGTCGTATTCATCGCCCTGCCGGCGCAGGTGGTTGATCAGGCTCGGGCTGGTCGGTCCTTCGCTCCGCAGCCACGCCAACTCCTCCGCGACTGAATGCGGCTCCTCGAACACCTGCTTGGACCGCTGGCCGAAATCAGTGACGTCGCGTTCGCAGCTGACAGGAAATCGTCGGACCCGCAGACCATTTACCCGGTCGAGCCCGGCGTCAAGCTCGTTGCGCCATGTAATGTAGTCGGTCGCGCAGGTCGTGAGCACCTCGACCTCGGCGTGTCGAGCGAGATGTTCCGCGACATACCGGGCATGCAGCTCCGCGCCACCGTTCAGGTCGGTGCCATAGCGCTGGACGACGACGGCAAGCCTCACTGTTCGTCGGTGCCGGTCTCCCCCTCGGGGGATGGCTGCGCGACGGTCTCGGTCGCCGGTGCCGCCGCCGGTGCGGGGGCATCACTTGGACCTGGCGTCGGCGGCGCGAGGGCTGATCTTGGCGACCCGGTGTCGGCGACCTGCGGCAGCGCGGCCGGTGTCGGCGGTTCAGGGTCCCCAGACGGAGCAGTCGACCCGGTGTCGGCGGCCGGTGTCGGCAATGCAGCGTCCACGGAAGTAGCAGTCGAAGTCGATGGGCTCGTCTCCGGTGGCTTGGCCGACGGCTCTTCGAGCGGCGCAGGTGGCGGCGTGGCTGCAGGGGTCTGTGCCGGCTCGGTGTTCTGACCAGCCGTGTCCGTTGGGAGTGTCGTAGTAGCCGGTTCAGGCGCCGACGTTGCCCTCTCACTCTCGGCGGATCCCCCGGCCGCGGCGGCGGCGTTTGTTCCGGTGTCCGGCGTCGTCGTCCCACCGGACCGTCGCCGGGACCGTCGCCGTCGTCGGCGGGGCCGGCTGGTTCCGGTCGACGAAGTATTCTCGGCGTCCTCGCCAGTGCCGTCGGGGCCGCCAGGTGGTCGCGGAGACCGGCTCTGGACCACCGATTCCAGCGCGCGCGCGCGCCGTTCGTCGAAATCGAGCCGCCCGGCTACCGACTCCACCAGCATCCGGTGATTCTTCATGTCCACCGACAGCCGGCTCATCTCCACCACGAGATTGTTGAGCACCTCGTAGTTCAGGGCGTCGAGCTCCTCGCGTGCGGCAAATTTCGCACCGGCCCGCTCGAACTGCTTGGTGACCCGTTCGGCAAGATCGGTCTGTTGCTGCAGGAGCCGCAACGTCCAGGTATTGATCTCCGCCTGCCGCGTCAGCGCGAACGAGACCGGGTTCGGGTTGATGAACAGCTTGAGGATCGGGTTCAAGAGCTTGCGGATCAGACGGATCAGTTTCCCCATCGTTCCTCTGGACGACGCGTAGATTGTATGCTCGTCGAATTCAAACGGTTCCGGCGCCGGGCCCGGTTTCTCGTGACGGACAGGTTCCAACGCCGCGGGTGGCTCGAGGTTCCGGTAATGCTCGACCAGGTCAGACCGTACCTGCCGTGGGTCGAGAAACCGCTCGAGCTTCACCGTGGCCAGTTCCTGGGTTTGTTGCTCGGTGTAGTCTGTGCCCCGTTTTTCACGGATACGCTGACGGATCTGCTCCATGATCCGCGTGACATCGACAGAACTCGACTGAATGTTGAACTCGGCCATTGTTATTTAGTCGGGGCTTCGCCCCGAACTCCACGCGGGCGCTCCGCGGGGAACCCCAAAGCCCCACTCCGCGGCATCCTTCCGTGGGGCTCTGCCCCACACCAGATCGGTGCCGAACTTTTCCAGCGTCTCCGCGCCGGTGGTATACACCGCGTAGCTTACCAGGGTTGCGGCCGCTACGATCGTGACCAGTTGGTCCAGGATCTGCGGGCTGTAGTGGCCAAGTGCAGGGCGGTGCTGCATCGCCTCAGCGCCCAGAACCCCGATCTCCTGGCGCCGTTTGGTCAGTGCGAGAAACAACGCCAGCAACAGCGTGCAGACCAGCAGCCACTGGCTGATCGGTACGTCGAGGACCACCGCTCCGGCAACCGCCCGCAGGACGAAGCCGATGGCGATGACGAGCACGTCGAGGATCACGACCTGTTTCAGGACCCGCGAGTACAGGATCAACAACCCGACGAACACCAGCGCCAGCAGCGCCAGCCGGGGGGCGAGCAGGAATGCCAAGGCCGCCCCGCCCGCTATGAGAAGGCCGGCCGTACCGAGTGCCACTGCCGGGGAGACACGTCCAGCCGCGATCGGCCGTGTGGCCTTGACAGGGTGCCGCCGGTCGCGGGCGCGGTCGCCCACGTCGTTGACTAGATACATGGCGCTCGACAGCGCGCAGAAGATGCCGAACGTGCCGCCCGCGCGGGCCACGGCACTCGGTTCGAGGAGCTGGCCCCCGAACACGAGCCCCGCAAACACGATGAGGTTCTTGGTCCACTGATCCGGCCGAAGCGAGACGAGCAGGTCGGCCGCCAGACCGTGGCCCGGCGTCTCACCGTGCAGTGAGACGTCGGACATCGTCTGGCTCGGTAGAAATGTGCGCCATCGAGTACAGCGCGGCGTGTGGGCTGAAAACGAGTCGTCTCAGGACTTAGCTGAAGCTACTCACCGCTTCGGCCTCGGACTCGAACGTATCGAATACGGTCAAGAGCTTGGTGATCGCCAGCAGGTCGGTGATGCGCTTCGTGAGGTTGACGAGCTTGAGCTTGCCGCCTTGACGGCTGACAGTCGTGTAGGTGCGGACGATTTCCCCCAGCCCCGCGCTGTCGACGTAGGGAACGTCCTCGAGATTGAGAAGGAGGTTGCGGTGGCCCTGCTGCATCAAACTGTTGATTCTTTCCTTCAGCAGCTCATCGCCCTCGCCGATCGTCAGTTTGCCTTTGAGATCCAAGACCACTACGTTCTCAAGCGATCTTTCCTCGATTTCCATGAAACTCTCCCGATGGGTCCCACGCCGTCGCCGTTACGCAACGGAGCGTAAGAGCCTATTTCCCGAAGCTTTAGCTGGGCTTCAGACCGCGCAAACCGTACTATGAACCCCGCGAACTGTCAAATAAACCGTTTCGGCGACGCGACCCCGCATGCATCCGCGACGCGCTGCGGGATTCAGTCGGTATCCCGGCGTTGCTTCTTTCGGGACCGTTTACGCGCCAACGCCTGCTTCGCACGGCGCTTGTCAGCCGGCTTCAGATAGTACGAATGCTTTTTGATGTCCTTGATGATGTCTTCCTGCTGGACCTTGCGCTTGAAACGGCGTAGCGCGCCTTCGATCGATTCGCCCTCTTGCACCTTGACTTCAGCCAAACTTGTTGCCACCTCCCTTGCGCGGTGAGCGACCCGTCTTCGATGACGCGTTGAAGACCCCGTGTGACGGGCGGTCGGGGTCGCCGAGCGAGTATGCTAGTCTTCCCTTGCGCCCGTTGAAATTTGAAACGGGGCGCCCCCAGGCGGGGCTGAGTGGAGATGGGCCACGACTCCACCGGCACCCTGTTCCTGAAACGGGACAAACAAATATTCTAGGCGGAACGCGCGGTGCCGTCAACGGCCGTTGCCGCCAGCACGTTGGCGCTGCTGAACGAGAAGACATCCAGTTGTTGCCGATGAAGATTTTGGTCGTCGGAAGCGGCGCGCGCGAGCACGCCCTGGCCTGGAAGCTCGGCCGCGAGCCCGGTGTCGGCGAGGTCGTATGCGCGCCGGGCAATGCCGGTTCGAGACAGGTCGCGCGCCGGCACGCGCTCGACGTGTCGGACCCGGCGGCCATTCTTGCGCTCGCCGACGGCGAGGCGGCCGATCTCACCGTCATCGGGCCGGAGTTGCCGTTGGCGCTTGGGGTGCAGGACCTGTTTGCGGCGCGTGACCGGTTGCTCTTCGGCCCGAGCCGCGTCGCTGCGCAACTCGAGTCGAGCAAGGCCTTCGCGAAGGACTTCATGGCCCGCCACGACGTGCCCAGCGCTCGGTTCCGCGTGTGCGATCGGGCGGATGAGGCCCTCGCTGCGGTGGCGGGGCCGGAGTTCGGTTTTCCCGTTGTCATCAAGGCCGATGGCCTGGCGGCGGGGAAGGGCGTGACCGTTGCGCCCGACCGCGCCGCGGCCGAGCAGGCGGTGCGTGACGCGATGCTCGACCACCGGTTTGGTGCGGCCGGACACCGGGTTGTGATCGAGGAGTGCCTTGTCGGTGAAGAGGCTTCGTTCTTTGCGATCTGCGATGGGCGGCAGGCGGTTGGCTTGCCGACTGCGCAGGATCACAAGCGTGCCTTCGATGGTGACGTCGGGCCAAACACCGGCGGAATGGGAGCGTTCGCGCCGAGCCCGCTCGTGACTCCGGACGTCGAGCGTCGCATCAGACGCGAAATCGTCGACCCGGTCCTCGATGGCCTAGCCGGCGAAGGACACCCGTATCGGGGATTCCTGTATGTCGGACTGATGCTCACGGCCGATGGACCCCGGGTGATCGAGTTCAACGTCCGACTGGGCGACCCCGAGGCGCAGGTCGTCCTTCCGATGGTGCGTGACGATCTGGCGCCACTGCTCGAGGCGGCCGCGCGCGGAGCGCTCGAGACGACCTCGTGCGACCAGACCGGGGAACCGCACGTCGGGGTGGTGCTCGCCTCGGGTGGGTATCCCGGGTCCTATGAGACCGGCGAGCCGATTGAGGGGCTCGACGATGCGTCGGGGCTCGAGGGGGTGCTGATCTTCCATGCCGGCACCGAGGTGCGGGATGACACGGTGGTGACCACGGGTGGTCGGGTGCTCACGGCGGTCGGCAGCGGTGTCGACATCGCCGAGGCGATCGAACGCGCCTACGCCGCCGAGGCACGCATTAGGTTTGCGCGGAAGCAGGTGCGGACCGACATCGGACGCAAGGCTTTACGGAGTGTCCCAGGAGATAGGAGTCAGGAGACTGGAGACAGGAGGAAGCCGGAGGGCTTCGCCAGCTTCGGTTCTGACGGCATGGGGCGCGGGGAGGCGGGTCGCGATGGGTGATTTGCAGGTGCAGGTCTTGATGGGATCCGGGTCTGATGCCAGCGTGATGGCGAACACGGTCCGCACGCTGCACGACCTCGGAATCACATGCGACATGACAGTGGCATCCGCCCATCGATCTCCGGACCGCGTGCGGCGCGTGATGGACGAGGCGCTGGGTCGCGGCGTCAAGGTCTTCGTGGTCGGCGCGGGCGCCGCCGCGCATCTGGCCGGTGTGGTCGCGGCGCATACGGCCCTCCCGGTGATCGGTGTGCCGATCGACTCGTCGCCGCTGGGCGGGTTCGATGCACTGTTGTCGACAGTCCAGATGCCACCGGGCATCCCGGTGGCCACGGTCGCTGTCGGGAAGGCGGGCGCGACAAACGCCGCAGTGCTGGCGGCGCAGATCCTCGCGGTGGGTGACCCGGAGCTTCGGGGGCGCCTGGACGACTACCGGCGTGGGCTTGCCGACAAGGTCGAGCAGGCAGCCGCGGAGTTAGATTCGTAGGATCAGATTCCGACGCCTTCCAGCATCATCAGTAGCAGCGCCTTCTGTGTGTGAAGTCGGTTTTCCGCCTGGTCGAACACCACGGAGCGAGGGCCCTCGAGCACCTCTTCCTCGACCTCTTCGCCGCGGTGCGCCGGCAGACAGTGCATGAAGAAGGCATCGTCGTTGGCCTTGGCCATCAGTGCGCGGGTGACTCGAAATCCCTGGAACGCGGCGCGCCGACGGGTTGCGTCCGTCTCCTGTCCCATCGAGGTCCAGACGTCGGCATACACCGCGTCGGCACCCCGAACCGCTTCGACCGGATCCTGATACTGTACGACCTCGGCGCCATGACGGGCCACCTGGCGGGCCGCGGCCAGCGTGGCATCCGACAGGGCAAATCCCTCGGGCGATGCCAGCCGGAGGTTCAGACCCAGCATCATGGCCGCATGGGTCAGCGAGGTTGCGACGTTGTTGCCGTCGCCGACATACGCCAGTGTGCGACCCGTCACTGCCCCGCATCGCTCGTGCACGGTCAGGCAGTCGGCCAGCGCCTGACACGGGTGCTCCTCATTGGTCAAGGCGTTCACGATGCGCAGTCGTGTGGTGGCCTCGACGAACTCATGCAGCCGCGCCTGCTCGAAGGTGCGGACTGCCGCCACCGATGCCCACCGCTCGAGTGTGCGGGCCACATCCGCCAGGGGTTCGCGCGTGCCGAGGGCGTCGGCCGACGGCGGACAAGTAACGTGGCCGCCCAGCTCCCGCATTGCGATCTCGAAGCCGGTCCTGGTTCGCAGCGACGGCTTGTCAAATAGCAGCGCAAGCGAGTGCCCGGCCAGGGCCCGCGCCGTCGGCGCGTCAGCGCCGAGATGGCGCTCCCGCTTCAACCGCGCGGCCAGCCCGAGACAGGTTTCGAGCGCCTCGGGTGAGAGGTCCAGCACCGACAGAAAAGTGCGACCCGGCATTACGTTCTGTAGTCCGCGTTGATGTGAACGTATTCGGCGCTGAGGTCACAGGTCCACACCGTGGCGCTACCGGTGCCGCCGGTCCCGACGTCGACCCCGATCTCCACCTCGGTCCCGCTCAGATGTTCGGCGGCGGCCGGTTCCCGGTCGGCGAAGATCTGTTCGTCACCGAAGAGCTCGACCTCGCCGACACGAACTCGCGCATGTGCGAGGTCGAATTCGACCCCGGCTCGTCCGGCAACCGCCACTAGGCGGCCCCAGTTGGGATCGCCTCCGTGCACCGCCGTCTTTACCAGTGGCGAGTTGGCGATGGCGCGTGCCGTCTGCCTGGCCTCGGCGATCGAGCGCGCGCCGGTGACGGTGATGGCGATCAGCTTGGTGGCTCCTTCACCCCCCTTGACTATGGCGAGCGCAAGCTCCCGACACACGGCCTGGAGCGCGTCGACGAACGCCGGGTAACCGGTGTCGTCAATGTGAACCCCGGAGCGGCTGCCGGCCAGCAGCAAGACCATGTCGTTGGTCGAGGTTTCCCCGTCGACCGTGATGGCGTTGAACGTGTCGGCGGCGGCGTCAGCCAAGGCGCGTTGCAGCGGGACCGGCTCCACCGCGGCGTCTGTAGTCAGAAACGCGAGCATGGTGGCCATGTTGGGCTCGATCATGCCGGCGCCCTTGGCCATGCCACCCACATGGAACACACCGGCGGGTGTCGTGGCGCGAACCGCCGCTTCCTTTGCCCACGGGTCGGTCGTCATGATCGCCTCGGCCGCCGCTTGGTGCCCGTCCCGGCCCAGCGCTCCGGCCGCCTGCGTGATGCCCTGGGTCAACTTCGCGCCATCCAGCTGTTCGCCAATCACGCCGGTAGACGAGACGAGGACCTGATCCTCCGAACACCCGACGAGGTGGGCCGTGTCGGTTGCCATCGTGTGGGCCGCTCGGAGCCCCTGCTCGCCGGTGCAGGCGTTCGCGCAGCCGCTGTTGACTACGATGGCCGCTGCGGTGCCCTTCGACCGCCGAAGATGTTCCCGTGTCACCACAACGGGCGCCGCCACGGCCAGGTTCGTCGTGAAGATGCCGGCCGCGCGCGCTGGAGGGGTGGCGACGATCAGCGCGAGATCAAGCCCCGACGCCTTGATACCACAGGCGACGCCGGCCGCCTCGAAGCCCGCCGCTGCGGTGATGCCGCCTGGCATGCTCTCAACCATCAGATTGTCCTCGCGGTGCCGCGCGGTCCGCTCTGGCCCCAACCGAGCTCGATGACGACCGCGTACTGCTCGCAGCGTCGGAACCACTCACACCCCTGGCAGTCCGTCATGATCTTCTCCGGCAGCCAGGTGTGCGGCACGATCGAAAAACCGAGTGCGACGAAGGAGTGCGGCACGTGCGTGAATGCACACAGCCGCGGCACGCCCTCCTGTCGGGCGCCAGCGACGAGCGCTCTCAGAACGGCCGTGCCGATACCGCCGCCGCGTGATCCAGCGGCCACTACCAGCGACCGGACCTCCGACAGGGTGTCGCTGAGCGGTGCCAGCTCTCCGCACCCAAGCACGGTGTCGTCGCGTGCCGCGACCAGAAACCGGGGCACATGCCGTACGATTTCCTGCGGTGTGCGCGGCAAAAGATGTCCGAGACCGACGTTGGCAGTGACGAGCTGGCTGATGGCGTCCGCGTCAGGCCGTTCGGCCGGCCGGATCGTGACCGAGACGGCCGCCGAGGCCCGGTTGCGGGCTGTGTGTCTGGGCGTCGAGGTCTGCGTCTGGACCATCGCCACTACTCGCCGAGCACCGCGTCCAGAATTTGCAGCCCCTCATCGATCTCTTCGTCGGACACGGTCAGCGGCGGGAGCATCCGTACCACCCGCCCGGCGGCCCGGTTGACCAGAAGTCGATGGGCCAACGCGCCGTCGACGACCCGCGTGGCCGCCTCGACGGTCATCTCGAGGCCGCGCATGAGCCCAGCTCCGCGGACGTCCGTGATCACGGGATGCCGGGTCGCTAGTGCTCGGAGCCCGGCTGCCAGTCGCGTCCCGGCAACTCGCACCCGGTCCAGACCGCCGTGTTCCATTGCGTCGAGGAACACCAGCGCTGCCCGGCAGGCCAGCAGGTTTCCACCATAGGTCGTGCCGTGGTCACCTGGCGAGATCGCATCCGCCACGTCCTGACTCATCAGGATCGCTCCAATCGGAACTCCCGCACCCAATGCCTTCCCGAGGGCCATCAGGTCTGGATGCAGACCCACGGTCGCCGAGTGAAACGGTGCGCCGGTCCGACCCAGTCCGCACTGGATCTCGTCGGCAATCAACAAGGTGCCGGTACGTTCGCACGCCGCCGTGACAGCAGCGACGAACTCCGGGGACAATGGCCAGACTCCACCTTCGCCCTGGATCGGCTCGAGGATGATAGCGGCCACGTCGGAGCCGACCGCCGTGTCGAGCGCGTCCGGGTCCGTCGGCGAGACGAACGCGACGCCCTCGAGAAGCGGCTCGAATGGCGCGCGATAGCGGGGTTCCCAGGTTGTCGACAGGGCTCCGAAGGTGCGGCCGTGAAACGACCGTTCCAGCGCAACGATTCGGGTACGCGCGGTTTCGCCGCGTGTGTGCCAGTACCGCCGGGCGAACTTCAGGCAGCCCTCCACTGCCTCGGCGCCGCTGTTGCAGAAAAAGGCGCGCGGGAGACCGGACAGCGCCGCCAGCCTCCGGCCGAGCTGCCCCTGAAATGGGTGGTAGTACAGATTGGATGTGTGAAGCAACGTTCTGGCCTGGTCGGCTACGGCGGCCGCCAGCCCTGGATGCGCGTGTCCCAGCGAAGCGACGCCGATTCCGGAGAGGAAGTCCAGATAGGGGCGGTCCTCAGTGTCGTAGACATAGCTCCCCTTGCCGCGGGTGAGCACGATCGGCACCCGTTTGTAGACTTGCAGCAGATGCTCCGCCTCTACCGCCTGTATGTCCTGTTCCTCTGTAGCCATCCTGCTTCTCTCAATCTCCGATCATGGTACCCGCGGTCGTGTCCAGGTCGTCGGTGTGTTTGCCGGTGACGATGTCGACCCGGTCCACACCGGCGCGACGGGCTTCGCGACACGCGATAAGTTTGGCGACCATCCCGGCGCTGGCCCGACCATCGACGAGAAATCCATGAAGTAGGTCCAGGCTCATCGACGGGATTGTCCGGTCGTGCTCGTCCAACACGCCGGGCGTGCCGCCGGCGATCAACAGACGGGCAGCGCCAAGACGCGCCGCGAGATGCCCGGCCAGCGTATCGGCGTTCACGTTGAGCAACTGTCCCCCGCTGTCGGCGCCGATGCTGGCCACGATCGGCACGAGGTCCGCCTGACAGAGCTGGTTCAGCAACTCGGGTTCGTCGGCGCCGGTTGGCTGTCCGACGAAACCCAGGTCGACGATTGTGCCGTCCGCCGCCGTATACGGTTCCGCCCGCTGCACCGAGGAGACGCCGGCGTCGGCGGCCGTCAGCCCGACGGCCGGCACCCCGGCGACCCTGGCCGCAGCCACGAGCCGTGTGTTGACCCGGCCTGCAAGCACGCCGACTACAACGTCGAGGGTGGCCGCGTCGGTCAGCCGGAGTCCATCTACCGCCCGCTTGGATATCCCCAGGGCAGCCATGTCCGTGTCGACCTCTCGCCCACCGCCGTGCACAACGACGAGCGGGGCCCGTGACGCGAGACGGCGAATCGCCGTGGCGATGTCACGGCGCCCGTCCGCGTCCTCCAGGAGCTCGCCGCCGAGCTTCAGCACGACCCCGCGCGCAGCCCCCGTCATGTCAGCCCGGTCGTCTCGTCCAGCCCGAATGCGACGTTCAGGTTCTGCAGTGCCTGACCGGCCGCCCCCTTGACGAGGTTGTCCAGACAGGCGATGAGTACCAGCCGTCGCGAACCGGCGTCGAGCTTCCACCCGATGTCGCAGAAGTTAGTGTGCGTGACATGCTTGATTTCAGGCAGGGCGCCGCCGGTGAGCCGGACGAACGGCGCAGCCGCGTAGGCCAGCTCGAGCGCAGCCGCGACCATCGTCTCGTTGACGTCCGGGCGTACGCGCACGTAGATCGTTTCGAGGATGCCCCGGTCCAGTGGGACGAGATGTGGCGTAAACGTCACCGTTCGCTCGAGCTCCTGCTCGATCTCGGCGCCATGCCGGTGTGCGAAGAGGCCGTAGGCGGCGACACTGCCATGACACTCCGAGAAGTGTGTGCGCTCGGACGGCGTCTTGCCGGCGCCAGAGATACCCGACTTGGCGTCGACGATGACGTCACCCTCGAGCAGACCGGCGTCGGTCAGTGGCCGGAGCGCCAGCACCGCTGCCGTCGGGTAGCACCCTGGGCAGGCGACCAGCCGCGCGTCGGGAAGCGCCGCTCGATAGTGCTCGGTCAAGCCATACACGGCCGGAGTCGCGAGATCCGGGGTGGCCGGGTACCAGCGCTGGCGTTGTCCCGGGTCCCTCAGCCGAAACGTGCCGGAGAGATCGAACACCCGCAGCCCGCGCGCCACCAGCGCGGGACCCACTTCAGCGGCGACCAGGTCCGGCAAGGTCATGAACACCGCTTCGGTGTC